>JAZQLR010000041.1:0-19774 GCA_045542775.1 Clostridia bacterium | reverse complement strand
TGCGAAAAATCTCTTGCGGCACTAGCTAGGGAGCTGGATTTAGGCAGAGAAATCCGTTTCGGCAGAGCCGAAGCAAAGAGCAACGGCAAGGATAAGGACTCAATTCTTGCCGATACATTTGAGGCACTGCTTGGCGCAATATACCTCGACAGCGATTTTGAAACAGCAAAGAAATGGGTTCTCAATATTTTTGGCGACCGCATTAAAGATGTCACCGTTATAAGTGAGATAAACTACAAGTCAGAGCTGCAGATTTACTTTCAAAAACGGGACAAGGGTTCCGAGGTGGTTACATACAGCCTAAAGGAAAAGGTTGGCCCTGATCATGACCCGATGTTCTATGTTGAGGCTTTGTATCAGGGTAAGGTAATAGGCGAGGGCAGCGGCAAAAGCCGTAAGCTTGCCGAGCAAAATGCAGCCCGTGTGGCTTATGAAGGAATGAAGAAGTAATATGCGAAAATATAATCTGCCGATTTTTATCCCGCATCGTGGCTGTCCTCACGATTGTGTTTTTTGCAGCCAACGCAAGATAACCGGCATTGATACCGAGGTCACACCGGCTCAGGTTCGCAAAATGATAGAGGACTTTTTAAAAACGATAAAAAAAGACGGCTCAACGGCAGAGGTTGCGTTTTTTGGCGGCAGCTTCACCGGCCTTGAATATGCCACTCAGGAGGAGTTTCTTAAAACTGCAGCAGAGTTTTTCCCGCAGATTGACGGAATACGCCTTTCGACCCGTCCGGATTATATTGATGAAAATATTATAGCTTTGCTGAAAAAACACGGTGTCACAACGGTAGAACTTGGTGTGCAGAGTACTGACGAGCAGGTGCTTCAGATGAACAGCCGCGGTCATAGCTTCGATTCCGTAAAAACGGCGTCAAAGCTTATAAAGGACGCGGGGATTACTCTGGGTCATCAGATGATGCTTGGAATGTACGGCTCAACTCCCGAAAAGGATATGCAAACGGTTAAGGATATAATCTCCCTTAAGCCTGTATGTGTCAGAATTTATCCGGTTGTTACAATAAAGGGGACGGCACTTGAAGATTTGTATGATTCCGGCAAATATCAGCCGTATACGGTTGAACAGGCGACAGAACTTGCAAAACAGGCGGTACTTGAATTTCAAAATGCCGGTATTGAAGTTATACGCATAGGGCTCCATTCATCAGAGGAACTAGAAAGTGACGGAAATGTTGTGGCGGGTCCATATCACCCTGCATTCGGCGAATTGGTGGATAGCCTTATATATCGTGATTTGATTGAAGAAGAAATAAAAAAAGCCCAACCGCAGGGAGGGGAATTTGTATATATATGTCCCACATCTGATGTGTCAAAGGTTATTGGACATAAGGGAATGAATAAGAAGTATTTTTATGAAAAGTACGGAATACGGCTTAAAGTTAAGGAGCAGATAAAATGAATAAAATAGCAAGCTTTACGGTTGACCACCGTTATATCCGTGAATGGATTTATATTTCGAGAATTGACGGGGATATTACCACATACGATGTCCGTATGCGTAAGCCTAACACGGGTGATGTGATGAGCAATGCCGCGATGCACTCGTTTGAGCATCTGTTTGCTACATTTATGCGAAACAGCGCTCTTTCAAATGATGTTATATATGTCGGACCTATGGGTTGCCAGACGGGGTTTTATCTTCTTATCAGAAATGCCGACCACAAGGCAGTTCTTGCAGAGGTAAAGAGAGTTCTTGCCGAGATTGCAGCATATAAGGGTGAGATGCCCGGCGCAAGCGAAATCGAGTGCGGTAATTACAAAAACCTTGATTGCTCACTTGCGGCAAAAGAGGCGGCAGAGTATCTTGAAAAAATTCAAGCTATAACCGAAAATGACCTTGAATACGAAACCGGAGAATAAGATGAAAACATTGATGGTTGCGATAAACGCAAAGTATGTTCATACCAATATTGCGGTGCGTTACATAACCGGATGTGCAAAACGGCAGGGATTAGATGCTGATTTTTGCGAATTTACGGTGAACGAGCCGCAAAACAGTGTTTTGGGTAAGCTGTATGCGGCGGATTGTGATGCATACGGCATTTCGTGTTATATATGGAATATAGGGTATGTGCTTAAATTGTGCCGGAATTTGAAAAAACTGCTGCCGGACAGAAAAATATTCCTCGGTGGCCCCGAGGTGTCCTTTGGTGCGGAAAAACTGCTTTCGGAAAACGAATATATAGACTGCATTATTTGCGGCGAGGGCGAGCTTGCAGTGCCCGAACTTCTAAAGAATTTTCCGTCAGAGCGCAAGGTGGTTTACGGCGAAAAAATTGAAGATTTGTCCGATTTGCCATTCCCGTACAGCGACGCTGATTTAAAGGCTACGGTTGCCGGCGAAAAGCTGATTTATTATGAAACCAGCAGGGGTTGCCCTTTTAATTGCTCGTATTGTCTGTCTTCGGTGGATAGCGGTGTGCGGTTTATGCCGCTTGACAGAGTGAAAGCCGAGATAAAGAAAATGTCCGATATGGGCGCAATGACGGTGAAGTTTGTTGACAGAACCTTTAATGCCGACAAAAAGCGTGCCATAGAAATCTGGAGGTACTGCATCGAGCTTGATACAAAAACCTGTTTCCATTTTGAGATAGGAGCAGATTTGCTTGACGATGAAGTAATAGAGCTTTTAAAGACGGCATCCGAGGAAAGATTACAGTTTGAGATAGGGATTCAGTCAACCAACGAAAAGACGGTATCAGAAATATGTCGGGTGACGAATCTTGAAAGGCTTGCCCGAAATATAAAAAGCCTTCGTCAGAAGACAAAGGTTCATTTGCATGTTGATTTAATTGCCGGACTTCCGTATGAGGATTTTAAAAGCTTTGAAAAGTCTTTTAACGATGCGTATTATATGCTGCCCTATGTGATACAGCTGGGATTTTTAAAATTCCTCAAAGGCTCGCCTATGCGTGAACGGGCGGAGGTGTATGGTGCGGTATTTGACAGCTTTGCACCGTACGAGGTATTTTCGACAAATTGGATGGAATATAGTGAAATTCTCCGGCTTAAATCGGTTGAGGATGTGCTTGAACGCTACTTTAATTCGGGAAGATTTGGAAGAACACTTAAAGTGTTAGTACCAATGTTTGAAACGCCGTTTGATTTTTATCACAAGCTGGCATTATTCTGGGAAGAAAAGAGCCTTGTCGGCCAGGGTGTTAAGCGGATAAGTCTTTATGGGTTGCTGTATGAGTTTATGCAAACACAAATATCAGCGGTGCAAATGAAATCTGTGATGCCGGAAATGAAAAAGGATTTTTCAGACTGGCATTCCAATGGCGTGGGAACACCGGACTGGTACAAGCTATATTAAAAAATGCGTAGCCACGGCTACGCATTTTTGTTTTTTGCAAGGAACTTTTTTATCATTTCAAAGCTTGTATCGCTTATGTCGTGTTCTATTTTACAGCTGTCCTCATATGCGGTTTTTTCGTCAACACCCAAAGCTATCAATGCTGATGCAATAACCTGATGCCTTTCAAAAACACTTTCCGCAATGGTAAGACCTTTATCGGTAAGAACAATACTACCGTCTCCGTCAATGGAAATATACCCCTTTTCGCGGAAATTCTTCATGGCAACCGAAACGCTCGGCTTGGAAAAAGACAGCTCGTGCGCAACATCTATACTGCGGACATTTCCGTTCTTTCTTTTCAACATAAGTATTGTTTCGAGATAATTCTCAGCAGATTCGTTTGTTTTCATAAACTATGTACCTCAAATCCAGATTACTGTTTTAATTATACCAAAATAAAAGACACTTGTCAAATTATATGGCAAGCGTCTTTTATTTAGTTGGTATTTTTGTGAACGGGGAAGCGGACGGATATGTGTCCGGATACCCACGCTACCGGTAAGATTGAAAAATGCCTCAAATGACAAATATGTTTTCAAGAACATCACTTAATGTGTAAGGAAAAACATCGTTGTCAGCTAAAAATTTGCAATAGCTAAGTGCTTCGTCGGCTGTGAAGAACAGATTTTTAACAGTTGCAAAATCGGTTTTATCATCAATGGTCTCTGCCATAATTCCATAGCTGCGGGCCAAACCGTTTTCGTTTTGAATGACATAGTAGGCAACGCCGTTTCTGCCTGAAACACCGCCGGACAATTTCCGTTCTGTGCTCATAGGTTTATCCTCCTATAAAAAGATTGTTATACTAATTCTACAAAAAATCTCAAGGGATTAAAAGTGTAAAATATCGCACAGACAAATATTTTGTCTAAATGGATAAAATGTTGTTAAATAAGGAATTATGTCGAAATTTTGCCAGGAATGCAAAATGTATTATGTAAACCAAAGTCGAGATTTGATGATGCAAAAAAGGGTATAGGCTTGACGGTTTTGAGAATTTATAGTATTCTTAAATGGTATATTTAAGTAAATGGGTTAATTTAAGGTTGTTTTATAACTGATTGGATAATATAAATGTATTAAAGACATAAAACGGGAGGCATTGTTTTGAAGAATAAACAAAACACATTTATAAAGGGCGCCCTGATTCTTGCAGGAGCAAACTTTGTCGTTAAAATAATAGGTGCACTTTTCAAAGTTCCGCTTTACAATCTCATAGGAGAGGAAGGCAGCGGAGTTTTTAATGTTGCGTATCAGATTTACACTTTTATGTTTATTATCGCAACAGCGGGATTCCCAATTGCTGTTTCCAAAATGGTTGCAGAAAGCATTGCAAAAAATGACGAATATGACGCGAGGAGAATCTTCCAGACTGCACAGGTTTTACTTGGCGCTATAGGTCTTGTGGGCAGCACGATTCTATTTGTTTTTGCAAAGCCGCTTGCAGGCTTGATAAATAACGCCGATGCAGAACTGCCGATTAAAGTGATTGCACCGTCGGTATTCTTTGTTTCGCTTGTATCCGCATACCGCGGATATTTTCAAGGACGACAGAATATGTATCCTACCGCTGCGTCGGAAGTGGTTGAGGCTTCGGGTAAGCTGATAATAGGAATTATTGCGGCATCTGCAGTTATGAGCTTAAGAGCGGTTATGCCGGATGGCACAAGCTTTCCCACAGACATTTTTTCGTCTTCCCACGAGCGCACGGTGTATGCGGCAACAGGGGCTATTTTCGGTGTTACTGCCGGAACATTCCTTTGCCTTATTTTGATGATAATTATATTTGCGGCAAAAGAAAAACGAGTAAAACCGCTTGCGGGACAAATAATAAGACCGAGAAGCTCAATACTCCGTGAGCTTGTGGCGATTGCAATACCGATTACAATCGGTGCGTCGGTCTCAAGCCTTACAAGCCTTGTGGACCTTGCAACAATAATGAACCGCCTTGTTGTCAATCCGGATGTGTTTGATAATTATGCGCATATATTTGCTGAAGGTACAGAGTTTGCACAGTCGATGGCGGAAGAAGGCTGGGAGGGTCTGGTGCTTTTACAGAAAAAAGCAAATTCCCTTTACGGAATGTATACCGGTCAGGCGCAGACAATGTTTAATCTGCCGCTTACAATTGTTGTGGCTCTCAGCATGAGCATTGTGCCGGCAATATCTGCTGCAATCGCTGAGAAAAAGCCTGTTGAGGCTCAGGGGATAACCGCAAGCGTACTCAGGATAACAATGCTTTTTGCACTTCCGTGCGCAATGGGATTTTTTGTTTTGTCCGAGCCGATTTTAAGAGTGTTATACAGCGATGCAAATGCGTACCTTCTTCTTCAGAAGCTGGCGTTTGCGGTTGCGTTTGTTGCTCTTGTTTCGGTCAGCAACGCTGTGCTTCAGGCATACGGCAAGGTGTATTATCCTGTTATTAATATGCTTGTCGGCGGTGTGGTAAAGGTTCTTATGAACTACACTCTCATTCCGGTATGGGGCATTGATGCAGCACCTATTGCAACAACTGCGTGTTATGCAATGATTGCACTTCTTAACATTATTTGCATTGTACGAATGCTCAAAGTGAAGCTTAGCGTGGTGTATATGGTTATCAAGCCACTTGCGGCAACTGTTATTATGGGTGCGGCAGTTGTGCTTGTTTACGGAGCACTTGACAGAGTTCTTCCCGGCTCGCGAATTGTAACAATTGCATCGATTGGTATCGGTGCTTTGGTTTATGCGGTGGCTCTTATTGTTGTAAGGGGCATCAAAAAGGAAGATGTTCTCAATATGCCAAAAGGGGCAAAGATCGCAGCAGTTATGGCAAAATACAAATTGCTCTAAATTGGAAAGGATATGCTATGGAAAAGAACTATACTTTTAATGATTTGCTTGATATTGTCGAAAAGCTCCGTGGCGAAAACGGTTGCCCGTGGGACCGTGAACAGACCCACGATAGTATAAAGCATAATATTATTGAGGAAGGCTACGAGCTTGTTGAGGCATTGGTGGAGCAGGACTTCCCCAAAATGGCTGACGAAAGCGGCGATTTGCTTTTGCAGGTAATCTTTCACGCCCAGATAGGTAAGGAAAATAACGAATATACAGTCGATGATGTAATCAATGCGGTGTGCCGCAAATTGGTTCATCGTCACCCCCATGTTTTTGGTGATGTGAGTGTTAAAAATAGTGAAGAGGTTCTTGCAAACTGGAATCAGATTAAGAGGGATGACCGCGGCCAGAAAACCGTTGCGGACGATATGCGTGGTGTATCGGCATTTCTTCCGGCGCTTATGCGTGCCGAGAAAATCCAGAGCAAGGCAGGAAAGAACGGGTATGTGTTCAATGAACCCGCAGTTTCTGCTGAGAGCGTATACAGTATGATAAACATTCTTGCCGAGAACAACGACAAGGATGTGGCGGAAAAGTACATTGGTAAAATTCTTTTCGAGCTGGTTTCGGTGGCGAAAAAGCTGGATGTTGATGCGGAAACAGCGCTTAGTCGCCATACTGAATCGTTCATCAACGAATTTGCAAAATACGAGAATAATTAAAGGAGAAAACAATGCGTCTTGATAAGTATTTAAAGGTGTCACGACTGATTAAACGCCGTACTGTTGCCAACGAGGCCTGCGACGGACAGAGAGTGTCGGTCAACGGCAGAGTGGTAAAGGCGTCGTATGATGTCAAGGTCGGGGACGAGATGGAAATCCGCTTTGGCAGCCGAACCCTTAGGATAAAGGTAACTGATGTACGTGAGCAGGTGGGCAAAAGTGACGCTGCAACGCTTTATGAAGTGCTTCCGGATTAACAATGTCGGAAGTGCTTTTTTATTGTAGAAATATGAAGAAAAAATGGAACAAAATGCACAAAAATGTTCAAAAAACGCTTGACAAATTGGCGCAAATTTATTAAAATTATATTGTATATTGTTTAGTGGTAAAAACGGACATTTTGTCCTGTATCAATGCCCGTAATCACAACATATAACCGTTCTTTAGAGTGTATTTCTTTGCAGAGCAATTACGCGGAATATTCCGCATAACCCCGATGTGGGGATAATTCTTCTGACTTAATCGTCAAAACTGACACAGGGAGGTGTATTATATGACAGACGGATTACAGATTGCAATTCTTATCGGTGTTATTGCCGTTGCGGTAGTTGGTATGTTCCTTGCATTCAGATACGGATATTCATACCGCCGCAAGGTCGCTGAAATCAAGCTTGGCAGCGCCGAAGAAGAGGCAAAAAGGATTATAGACAACGCAAAATCAAAAGCAGTTAAAGATGCAGAAAATACAAAAAAAGAAAAACTTTTGGAAGCAAAAGAGGAAATACATAAAGAACGCAACGAACTTGAAAAGGAAATAAAAGAAAGACGAAACGAACTTCAGAGACAGGAACGCCGTATCCAGCAGAAAGAGGATGCGATTGACAAAAAGACTCAGGTTCTTGAGAAGAAGGAAGAACAGCTTCAGGATAAGCTCGCAGAGGTTGATGAGCTTAAGGAAGAGGTTGAAAGAGTTAAAAAGCTTGAGATGTCTCAGCTTGAAAAGGTGGCGGAACTTACTGCTGCCGAGGCAAAAGACCTTATCTTAAAGCAGGTTGAAATTGATGCACGCCACGATGCTGCGATTCTTATGAAGAGTATTGAGGACCAGGCAAAAGAGGAAGCTGAAGAAAAGGCCAAGAACATCATCACCGGTGCTATCCAGAGATGTGCCGCAGACCATGTTACAGAAACAACAGTTTCTGTCGTTCAGTTGCCCAATGATGAAATGAAGGGCAGAATTATCGGTCGCGAAGGTCGTAATATCCGCTCAATCGAAACCCTTACCGGAGTTGACCTCATTATCGACGATACTCCCGAGGCGGTTATTCTTTCAAGCTTTGACCCGGTACGCCGTGAAATTGCAAGACTTTCACTTGAAAAGCTGATTGTTGACGGCAGAATTCATCCGGGCCGCATTGAAGAAACAGTTGAAAAATCCCGTAAGGAAGTTGAGGCTATCATTAAGCAGGAGGGTGAACAGGCAACATTTGATACAGGCGTTCACGGACTTCATCCCGAGCTTATTAAAATTCTTGGTAGACTTAAGTACCGTACAAGCTACGGTCAGAATGTTCTTAAACATTCAATCGAGGTTGCACATCTTGCAGGACTTATGGCAGCCGAACTCGGAACAGATGTTGCTCTTGCAAAGAGAGCAGGTGTGCTTCACGATATAGGTAAGGCAATCGACCACGAGGTTGAGGGCTCGCATGTTACCATCGGTGCAGATGTTGCCAAAAAGTATAAGGAGAACGACAAGGTTATCCACGCAATTATGGCGCATCACGGCGATGTTGAGCCAAACACTCTGGCAGCGTGCCTTGTTCAGGCGGCAGACTCAATTTCTGCAGCCCGTACAGGTGCAAGACGCGAGAATATCGAGTCTTACATCAAGCGTCTTCAGGCACTTGAAGAAATTGCAAACTCATTCAACGGTGTTGAAAAGTCATTTGCAATTCAGGCAGGCCGTGAAGTCAGAATTATGGTTAAACCCGATAAGGTTAACGATGATGAAACAATACTCCTTGCAAAGGATATTGTTAAAAAAATTGAGAGCACAATGGAATATCCCGGCCAGATTAAGGTCAATGTTATCCGTGAACTCAGAACAGTTGAATATGCGAAGTAAGGAGCCTGTTGCTCCGTGGAAAAGGCTGCTTTTGCAGCCTTTTTCTGTCAATCTGAAAGGTGAAAAATATGCGAATACTTACAGTTGGAGATATAGTTGCGTCTGACGGACGCGAGTTTATATATAATAATCTGGGCAGAATAAAGAATAAATATAAAATACACTACTGCGTTGCAAACGGCGAGAACGCTGCAAATACCAACGGCATAACAGTGGATATTGCCAATGCTCTTCTTCGGTGCGGTGTTGATGTTATCACAATGGGTAATCATACCTTTGCCAATAAGGAATATGCGGAGGTTCTGAATGATATTCCGCAGGTGATACGCCCTGCAAACTATCCGCCGGAGACCGAGGGCACAGGCTACTATATTGATGATTTGGGCAGCGTGAGAATTGCGGTGATTAACGCGATAGGTCGCATTAATATGGATGCGATGGATTGCCCGTTCCGTGCAACAGAAAAATGTCTTAAAGAGATAGGTGACCAAGCTGATATAACCATTATTGATTTTCACGCCGAAACAACAAGCGAGAAGCTTGCCTTTGCAAACTATTTTGACGGCAAAGCTAATATAATTTTTGGCACACATACCCATGTTCAGACGGCGGATGAGCGAATCTTGCCAAACGGCACGGGATATATAAGCGATTTGGGAATGACGGGTGTGCGTGATTCCATATTGGGTGTAAAAAAAGAGATAATAATGGATATGTACTATTCCAGAAAGAAGTTTCGGTTTGAAAAAGCCGAGGGCGAGGTATGGTTCAACGGTGCGGTGTTTGACTACGATGTTAAGGAACGCAAAGTGGTTTCTGTTGAGCGCCTCAACTTTCCGGTAGCACATCTTCGTGATATGAAATAGAGGGGAATAATGCAGACAGTAAAATTTGACGACCGAATGTATTTTAAAAGCGAATTGCTGGAAGAAATTCCGGGAATAGTCCATTGCTTCACCTCAAAGAACGGCGGAGAAAGCAGAGGTAAAATCTCCGGTCTTAATCTGGGATTCCGTGTTGGCGATGATTGTGATGCCGTTGCTGCAAACTATCAGCTCGTTGCAAATGACTTGGGTTTCCCTGAAAAGCGAATGACGGCGGCAAAACAAACCCATTCAACAGATATTGTTGTGGTAACTGACGAAAACGCCGGCTCTGGCGTAAGCAGACTAAGCGAGACCTTTGAGGCTGACGGACTTGTGACCAATTTGAGTAATACTCCCATTGGTGTTTTTTATGCCGATTGTGTACCTATTCTTCTTGTGGATAATTCGGCAGGGGTTATTGCGGCGGTTCATTCGGGCTGGCGTGGTACTGTGGGGAAGATCGCTGAGAATGCAATCAAGGTTATGTGCGAAAGGTTCGGCGCATCACCCTGTAATATAATTGCGGCAATCGGCCCGTCAATTGGTCCGTGCTGCTTTGAAACAGGTGCAGAGGTTGCAGCAGAGTTTGACGAAACCTTGTGCCAAAGCTTGCCTGACGGGAAGTTTAAGGTTGATTTATGGGAAGCGAACCGTAGAATACTGCTTGGATGCGGTGTTTTGCCGGAGAATATTGACGTCTTTGGTTTGTGCACCATATGCAGAAATGATATTTTGTATTCATACCGCACTCATAAGGATAAAACCGGACGGATGGGCGCGTTTATAATGCTTGAAAAGGATTGAAATATATGATGAAAAGATTATTGGCAATACTGGTTGCCGCATTGCTTTTTGTGCTTTGCGGCTGCAATGGAGACTCGCAGAATTTCCTTGGCAAAGAGCAGGAGGAGGTAGGTGAGGATATTGCCATTTACTCGTATAAAGCAGATACATTTTGCCCGATTGCCAGCGACAATCAGGCGAATATCCGTATGCTCGGTATAGTTTATGAGGGCCTTATATCCCTTAACGATACTCTTATGCCCGAGCCGTGCCTTGCCGAAAGCTGGAGTTCCTCGGCAAATTGTATGGAGTGGACATTTAATCTCCGCAATAATGCCTTGTGGCATAGCGGCGGTGAATTTACAGCGCAGGATGTTGTCTACACGGTTGAGCAGATAAAGAAGAGCGAGAAAAGTGCATATTCATATAATGTGTCAAATATAGTGGAGATAAAAGCTCCAAACAGCCGTACGGTGAAAATAACCCTTGCAAAGCCACTTGCGAATTTTGTTAACCTGATGTATTTTCCGATAATAAAAAAGATTGACGGTGAGCTTGACACTGCATCTTTCAAACCAGACGGAACCGGCCCGTATATTTTTGAGGACCGTGGTGAGGGGAATATATGCTATCTCGTCAGCAACAAAAACTGGTGGGGCGGTTATACAGTTGCAAAAACTATAAAAGTAAGGATGCTCCCGGGCGGTGAAACTGCACTGTATGCATTCAGTTCGGGCACAGTTGACCTTGCTCCCACCGATAATATGGACTGGGGAAAATTTGTTGATCCGCAAGCGGCTTCGTATATCGAAACTCCAACTCCGGTTTATAATTTCCTTGGAATAAATCATTCGGATACCGTGCTTGGCGCAGTTGAAATCCGTGAAGCTATATCAATGGTGATAGACCGCAATATGATAGTTGAAAAATCAGCACTCGGTTATGCCGAGCCTGTCAATTCTCCGGTGCGTGAGGAATGGTTTGTCCGTGGTAATCAGACATTTGACCATAGCCAAAGCACTGATGCAGCAAAAAAACTTTTGGAAGAAAATGGCTGGAGATTTGATTCAAATATATATCGCAAATCAATTGACGGAGTAGTGCATCAGGCGCAGTTTAACATACTGGTTAATGAAGAAAATACAATCCGTGAGAATATTGCAGGGATTATCAAGGATAATCTTGAGGTGTTTGGTATAAAGGCAAGCATTACAAAGCTTCCGTTTGATGAATACACAAAACGGATTCAAAACGGTGAGTATGATGCCTTTATAGGCAGTGTTGTTCTTTCTCCGGACCTTGACTTTGCCGGACTTTTCGGCGAGGGCAACAGTTTTGGCTTTGCAGACGAAGAAATGCTTTCGGTGATGTCCTTGATGCAGCAGAAAAATCAGCCGGAGGACATAAAGGCAGGCTATGCTGAATTTATCAATTTGTTTGAACAGATCAATCCCGTAGTGGGACTGTTTTTTGAAAACACCGTTATGATTTATTCAAAGCGGATTAATGAGGATGATATAAAGCCCTCGTACTTTGATATGTACAGAGGAATTGAAACTATACACAAGGGAGAGGCAAAGTAGGTGAAACGAACCATAATTCATGTGGATATGGATGCCTTTTTTGCGGCGGTGGAAGTGCGTGACAACCCTGAGCTTCGGGGTAAGCCTCTGATTATCGGAGCACTCCCGAGTGAACGGGGTGTTGTTTCAACCTGTAGCTATGAGGCGCGAAAATTCGGTGTCCGAAGTGCAATGAATATCAAGGAAGCCTACCGCAGATGTCCGCACGGGATTTTTATGCACGGGGATATGTCCAAATACGCAAAAGCCTCAAATGAGATACATAAGGTTATGCTGAAATATACCGATTTGATAGAGTTTGTTGCACTTGATGAGGGGTATATGGATGTTACCGGCTCACTAAGAATTTTTGGCGGTGCCGAGGAGATAGGCAGACGGCTGAAAAAGGAAATTTATGATGCGGTCGGTGTTACTTGCTCAGTCGGAATATCCTATTCTATGATGGGTGCAAAACTTGCAAGCGAGGAGAAGAAGCCTGACGGATTTTTTGTTATTCCCGATAAGGAATCGTTGGTGGAATTGATTAAAGACCGCCCTGTAGGTGTGATTTCGGGGATTGGCGAAAAAACCGCTGAAAAACTCAATGCGATGGGGATTGTAACGGTTCAGAATCTGCTTGATACACCGGATGAAAATCTTAAATGTCTTGGTGCAAACGGCGTAGCAATCAAACGGCTTGCCGAGGGCAACGATACGAGGCAGGTAATTGCCGAGGCTCCGGCAAAGTCCATAGGACGCGAGCATACATTCCAGACAAATATAACAGATGTTAAAATTATAAAGGATGCATTGTTACTGCTTGCGAGGGATGTGAGTCTCCGTGCAAAACGAAACGGTGTATGGGGCAGAACTGTTACACTGAAACTGAAGTTCAGTGATATGCACAGCATAACACGGGCGCAAAGCGGCGATTCAACAAATTCGTCCAGAGAGATTTATGACAGAGCGTGTTCGTTGCTTGACGGACTCCGGCTGTTGCAGCCTGTCCGGTTGGTGGGGGTTACCCTCAGCAATTTGCAGGATTTCAAGGCTGAACCGCAAATGCAGCTTTCGCTGTTTGACGAGATAGAACCCGAAAAAGAAATCTCCAGACAGAAATCCGAAGCACTTGAAAATACAATATTTGACCTTCATAACAAATATGGGAGAGGTATTTTGAAGACAGCAAAGGAGTTAGAGGTCTGGAATAAAATAAGCAATAAGGAAAGCGAATAAAATACAAGCCGCAACGGCGGCAGAACGGAGAAAAATATGAAATTATCAGATGTAAAAGAAATTGTTAACGGAAAGGTTCTTGCAGGTGAAGAATTCCTCGATCAGGAGGTGGAGTCAGCCTTTGGCAGCGACCTTATGAGTGATGTTCTGGCGTTTGTTGATAAAAAAGTGTTGCTGCTTACCGGATTGGTAAATCCTCAGGTTGTAAGAACGGCTGAGATGATGGATATTACTGCGATTGTATTTGTTCGCGGTAAGTGTCCGGATGAAAGCGTGATTGAACTGGCAAAGGCAAAAGATATGGTTATTATCACAACCGACCATTCAATGTATGTTGCCAGCGGCAAGCTTTACTCAAACGGACTTGTAGGCACAGCAAAGGAGGAATAACCGGTGGCAGAAATAATGAAATTACACTACACAGTAGACGGTGACGATTTTACCCGTGCCGGTGAGACTTCGAGTAAGGTTAAAAAGACACTCAACCAGCTGGGTTTTGACCCCAAGGTGGTAAAAAAGGTTGCGATTGCAATGTACGAGGGTGAGATTAATATGGTTATCCATGCAAACGGTGGAACTATTGATGTTGATATCTCACCGGAAGAAATAGTTATAGTTATGCAGGATGTAGGCCCCGGTATTCCCGATGTTGAAAAAGCAATGCAGGAGGGTTTTTCTACTGCCGACCATAATATACGCGAGCTTGGCTTCGGTGCCGGAATGGGTCTCCCCAACATGAAGAGATATTCCGACGAAATGACTATTGACACCGAGGTGGGCAAGGGTACCTGCGTTAAGCTTGTAGTAAAGGCAAAGGAGTGAGTTGTATGGAAACATACTGGCATTCGGTAACTCTTGAACGGGATTTGTGCAAGGGTTGCACAAACTGTCTTAAGCATTGCCCGACTCAGGCGATACGGGTTCAGCAGGGAAAGGCGAAAATACTGAAAGAGCGCTGTATAGACTGCGGCGAATGTATCAGAGTTTGTCCATATCGTGCGAAAAAAGCGGTTACAGATTCATTTGAAATGATAAAGGACTATAAACACTCGGTTGCTTTGGTTGCTCCTGCGTTTTACGGACAGTTTTCAAAAACAGAGGATATAGACACAATACTTTCTGCTCTTATGGATATGGGTTTTGATGATGTGTTTGAGGTTGCTCGGGGTGCTCAGGAGGTAACCCGAAAGACCAATGAATTGCTTGAATCAGGCGAACTGATGAAGCCGTCAATTTCTTCGGCTTGTCCTGCGGTGCTGAGACTGATTGCAATTAAGTTCCCCAATCTTATCAGCCATATAGTTCCGCTTAAATCCCCAATGGAGATATCTGCTATGCAGGCGCGGAATGAGGCGGCGAAAAAGACCGGACTTGCCCCTGCGGATATAGGTATATTCTTCATCAGTCCCTGTGCCGCAAAAGCAACATTTATAAAGGGCGGATATACCGTAAATAAATCCAATGTTGATGGCGTAATTTCTATTAAAGATGTATGCATAAAAATGTCGAGGCTGTTCCAGAAAATTGAGAGCGTGCGTGAACTCAGAAGCGCGGGCAGCTCAGGCGTTATGTGGGCGGCAAGCGGCGGCGAGGCCGAGGCGACCAATGCCGCGAAATTCATAGCGGTTGACGGAATACATAATGTTATAGAGGTGCTTGAGGCGATTGAGGACGGAAAACTCTCGGATATAGAATATGTTGAGGCTCTGGCGTGTCCCGGCGGTTGCGTGGGCGGTCCGCTCACAGCCGAAAACAGCTTTGCGGCAAGGGCGAAAATTCAACGGATATGTAAAAATATTGATAACGGAGAAAATCCCTTTGGCGAGGATTTGAATATGTTTTGGGACCAGGCAATGGTTTATCGTCCGATAATGAATCTTGACCCCGATATCAATGAAGCAATGCGGAAAATGAACCGGATTGAAGAACTGTACGAGCAGTTTCCTAAAATTGATTGCGGCTCATGCGGTTCACCAAGCTGCAGAGCTTTGGCGGAGGATATAGTCCGTGGCTACGCTAAAGAAACTGACTGTATATTTAAGTTAAGAGAAATGGCATCTGATATGCTGGAACACATATCGGAAGGCGAAAACGAAAGCGAGGATAAAAAGTAATGACTGTAAAAGAAATTGCAAAAGAGTTAAATCTCAAATTCTATACCTGCGAGGATGTGGCGTGCAGAAAAGAGGCTCACGGCTGCTATATAGGCGACCTCCTTAGCTTTGCTATGTCCAAGGTTGAGGCGGATAATGTCTGGATTACAATTCAGACCAATTTAAATATTGTTGCGGTTGCGACACTTTCGGAGGCTGCGTGTATTATTGTCACCGACGGCTGCGTTCCGGATAAGCTCACAATTGACAAGGCAAACGAGCAGGAAATGATAATCTTAGGCGGCGAAATATCTGCATACGAGGCTGCGGCAAAGCTTTCGCAGCTGGGAATATGAGCGTTTTCTACGACCTGCATATTCATTCGGCACTCTCTCCATGTGGCGACGAGGATATGACCCCCAATAATATAGTCAATATGGCGTGTTTATTGGGACTTGATATGATTGCACTGACCGACCATAACACCGCCGGCAATGTGCGGGCGGTTAGCATGGCTGCAGAGGGCAAAATCAAGGTCGTTCCGGGGATAGAGGTAACTACTGCTGAGGAAGTACATACAGTTTGCTATTTTCCAACCATTGAAGCGGCGGAGGATATGAGTGAATTTTTGAAAAAGAATATGCAGGGGATAAAGAACCGTCCCGAGATATTCGGCAGACAGCTTTTTATGGACCATAACGATTGTGTTACCG
Organism: Clostridia bacterium; assembly: GCA_045542775.1. Taxonomy (GTDB): domain Bacteria; phylum Bacillota; class Clostridia; order Monoglobales; family Monoglobaceae; genus SIG440. Next base: position 3,466 of record JAZQLR010000041.1, on the reverse strand, counting down.
GCGAGGAGGAGGCTCTCCTTGTCAGCGCAGTTAATCTGGATATCTATGAGGTGGAAAAGGCAACTCATGACCGTGGCGGAATGTTCGTGCCGGCACATATCGACAGGTCGAGCTACAGCGTTCTCGCAAACCTTGGTTTCTTGCCGCCCGACCTCAGGGTGGACGCGGTTGAAATAACCGAAAGTGGTCTCGAGAAATATGCCGGATTATACGATGATTATCCTATCCTGACAAGCTCGGACGCCCATTATCTCGAAAATATCTCGGAAAATACGAGATGCTTTGATGAAACGAATAAAAACGCACAAAAAATAATTGAATTTTTGTGCAAGTTTTAGTCGATAAAATTAAATAAAATGTAGATTTTTAAAAGAGAATTTGCTATAATATTTATGTGCGTAAGAATGTTATTTAATTAACAATCCTCTAAAACGCACGCTTTGCTATGTCTGCATAGCAGTAAAATTGCAAGTTATTAGGCTCTGAGAAGGGCTTTACAACATAATCACAAGGTAGGAGGTTTAGTTACGAATGGAAAAAAAGACACTTCCATTTAATGGGACAAAGGAACAGGAACAGCAGCTTATGGCTGTTATTGCGGAGCACAAGGATCAGGATGGTGCTGTAATTCCCGTACTTCACAAGGCACAGGAAATTTATGGTTATCTTCCCATCGAAGTTCAGGAAATGATTTCTGAGGGTCTTGATGTACCGCTGGCAGAAATCTACGGTATTGTAACATTCTATACCCAGTTTTCACTCAACCCCAAGGGCAAGTATCACATCGGTGTTTGTCTTGGTACAGCATGTTATGTTAAGGGTTCGGGTGATATCTTGGACAAGATTAAGGAAATTTTAGGAATTGAAGTGGGCGAATGCACACCCGACGGTCTCTTCTCAATCGAAGCTACCCGTTGTATCGGTGCTTGCGGTCTTGCTCCGGTTCTTACAGTAAATGATGATGTTTACGGTCGTCTGGTTGTTGACGATGTTGCTGGTATCATCAAGAAGTATCAGGAACTCTAATGCGCGAGATAGCACTTCACATTCTGGATATTGTCCAGAACTCGGTTGTTGCCGGTGCAACAGAAATCGGGGTGGATATCTGCGAGGACATACCAAAAGACACGCTGACGGTTGTTATCACGGATAACGGCTGCGGAATGTCGGAGGAGTTCCTCAAAAAGGTTGTTGACCCGTTCACCACAAAGCGCACTACCCGTAAGGTCGGTCTTGGAATTCCGCTTTATAAAATGGCGGCTGAAAATACCGGCGGAAGCTTTGACATTCAGTCAAAAGAGGGTGAGGGCACAGTTGTTACGGCGGTATTCGGGCACAGTCACATTGACCGTCAGCCGCTTGGCGATATGGCGGGAACAATGCTCAGCCTTTTTACATCGTACGAGAATATAGATTTTCTCTACAAACACAAAGTCAACCAAAACGAATTTGAGGTTGACACCAAGGAACTGAAAAAAGTGCTTGGGGACATTCCGTTCTCGGCACCGGATGTTTATCTTTGGCTTTCCGAGTTCCTGAAGGAAGGCGAAGACGAACTTTATAAGTAAAACAAAAACGGAGGTATAAACAATGAAAAGCTTAGCTGAACTTGAAGCAATCAGAAACAAAGCAAAAGGCTCTGTTAATTTAAGAAAAGATGACCACGCAGTTCGCGTTGTTGTAGGTATGGCTACCTGCGGTATCGCAGCAGGTGCAAGACCTGTTATGGCAGCTATTATGGACGAGGTTGCAAAAAGAAATCTCGAACATGTTGCAGTTACTCAGACAGGATGTATCGGCGTTTGCCGTTTAGAACCCATCGTTGAGGTTATGGTTCCCGGCGAAGAAAAGGTTACTTATGTAAAGGTTGACCCCAAGAAAGCTGCTGAAATCGTAAGCGAGCATATCGTTAACGGTCGAGTAGTTACAAAGTACACAATTGGTGCTGCGGAATAATTAAACAGCTCAGATTAAAAACATAGAAAGGTTTGGTGTTTAAACATGGATATGGTTAGAGGTCATATTCTTTGCTGCGGCGGTACAGGTTGTACCTCTTCCGGCTGTGATGCAATCATCAAAGAGATGGAAGCACAGCTTGCGGCACATGATTTGGAAAAAGAGTTTAAAATTATAAAGACAGGTTGCTTCGGCCTTTGTGCGTTGGGACCGATTATGATTGTATATCCTGAGGGTGCATTCTACAGCAGAGTTACTCCCGAGGATGTTAAAGAAATCGTTGAAGAACATCTTGTTAAGGGTAGAGTTGTTAAGAGACTTCTCTACGCTGAAACAGTTGAAGAAGACAACATCAAGAGCCTTAATGAAGTTGACTTCTATAAAAAGCAGATGCGTGTAGCACTCCGCAACTGTGGTGTTATCAACCCCGAGGATATTGAAGAATACATTGCTATCGACGGTTATCAGGCACTTGGTAAGGTTCTTACAGAAATGACTCCTCAGGAAGTTATTGATGTAATTAAGGAATCAGGACTCCGTGGCCGTGGCGGCGGTGGCTTCCCCACAGGTATGAAGTGGCAGTTCACCTACAACTCACAAAGCGACCAGAAGTATGTTGCATGTAATGCCGACGAGGGTGACCCCGGTGCATTCATGGACAGAAGTATTCTGGAAGGTGACCCCCACGCAGTTATCGAAGCAATGGCTATCGCAGGTTATGCAGTAGGCGCAAACCAGGGTTACATCTACATCCGTGCAGAGTACCCCATCGCAGTTAAGCGTCTTGGCATTGCTATTGCTCAGGCAAGAGAATACGGACTTTTGGGCAAGAATATTTTCGAAACAGGCTTTGACTTTGATCTGGAAATCCGTCTTGGTGCAGGTGCATTCGTTTGTGGTGAGGAAACAGCTCTTATTACATCAATCGAAGGTCATCGTGGCGAACCCCGTCCCCGTCCTCCGTTCCCTGCTGTTAAGGGTCTCTGGCAGAAGCCTACACTCCTTAACAATGTTGAGACTTATGCAAACATCGGTCAGATCATCTTAAACGGTGCTGACTGGTTCAAGGGTATCGGTACAGAAAAGAGCAAGGGTACAAAGGTATTTGCTCTTGGTGGTAAGATTAACAACACAGGTCTTGTCGAAGTTCCTATGGGTACAACCCTCCGCGAAATCGTTGAAGAAATCGGTGGCGGTATCCCCAACGGCAAAAAGTTCAAGGCTGCACAGACCGGTGGTCCCTCAGGCGGATGTATTCCGGAACACCTCATTGATACACCTATCGACTACGATTCACTTATGGCAATAGGTTCAATGATGGGTTCAGGCGGACTTATCGTTATGGACGAGGATTCATGTATGGTTGATATCGCTAAGTTCTTCTTAGAGTTTACTGTTGATGAATCTTGTGGTAAATGTACACCTTGCCGTGTAGGTACAAAGAGAATGCTTGAAATCCTCACAAAGATTACAGAAGGTAAAGGAACGCTTGAAGATATTGATAAGCTCG
>JAZQLR010000040.1:0-12710 GCA_045542775.1 Clostridia bacterium | reverse complement strand
GTTGCCATCCTCAAAGGTAACCGAATACCCGTCAATTGACTCGGATTTAATGTTCAAGGATTTGTCCGCCACAAAAAGTGCCTCCGCAACCTCACAGATACAAAGCTTTATTTCTTTTTCAAACTCTAGAGCGAACCTAACCCCAAGCCCCGAAATTCTGAGCTTTGCCCGCTTGACAAACTTGTCAAACTCTCCGGAAGGGAGAGTCTCCTCTCCCCCGTAGCAGAACTCACTCAGGTAAAAACCATAAGTCACATCAACCTTTTGCATTTTTACCACTCCCTTCGGGTTTTGCAGCCGTTGTCTTTTTCTTAGCAGAGCCTCTCTTTTTTTGCTCAATAAGACCAACCGTCCTCATAACCGTCCCCCCTTCCGGAAAAAGCTGCCAGACTACGCTTCAGCCTTGTGCAGATAAATACCGCAAGCCTTGTTTTCATAAACATCGGCAATACCGTATGAACGATAGAAGAACTTCCACGCATCCGAAGTCTGGTTTTCCTCAGGTGTAACCACCTTGCTCACAAGATGCTTCTGGTACTGAATAGCCGCTGACTTTTCAACCACCATAAAGTTAATCTTTTTGCCGTCTGCATTCTTCACAAAATGACCTGCAGTCTCGCCGTCGGTAGAACCGTCATAAAGATCGATTGCAGTATAGAATCTGCTCTGAGGCACCTTCACAATCTGTGCAAACGAATCAAGAACCGCCTTTGATTTTGTTGTATCAATATTCATCACACCGTTATAAAGTGTGGGTGTAATAAACAGAATTCTGCTCTCTGCAGGAACTTCCGCCTCGTCCATTGCATTCTGCGCCGCAATGAGTGCCGCAAGAGTGTCATTTGCATCCGAAAGGTCACCGCTTGCCATACCGATGCCATCAACAGACGCATACTGCGCAAAACGGAACGCATCAATTTCGGGTGCCGCCTTGGTACGGATAAACTCGCCAGAAAGCTGACCAAATGCCACACCTGCTGTTTCTTCATCATCCATAGCATCAATAGTGAATGAACGACCTCTTTCATAGTTAAATGTAACCGTTTCGTTTGTGAGTGTAACATCACCGCCCACATAACCGTTTTCACGGCTGTAATCCGCAAGACCGTCCATTGACATCTTGGGGATAATAATTTCGTTTGCGTTTGCACCCATTCTCACAAGGCGGTTATTGCCGTCAAGAACTGCTGTCACAGACGCAACCTTGTAAACCTCGTCAAGTACATTTATGTACTGCTTGAATTTTTCAATTGAGTTTTTCATTAAAAATTACCTCTCTTTTTCTAAATTTCATATCTGAGGCGCAAGCCCCATAATCTCCCGAACATCATTTTCGGTAATCTGTCCGCCAAACCCCATAGTCGACGCAATCACCGTGGGAACACTCTCGTCGGGAACAAAAATGTTCTCTCTCCCCTCAACAAGTCCGCTGTAAATTTCCGCATCAGACCTGCCGACATTCTTTTCGTCCTGAACCGCGTTCAGGAACTCGGTCAAAAGACCGTTTTTTGTAAAATCGTTTAAAAATTTTGCATCGCCTGCCACGCCCTCAAATCTCTCTATGAGTGCATCACGGCTTCTTTGTGCTGAAGTCTCGTCAATGACTTTTTGCAGCTCTTCAATCTTAATCCTCATTTTTTCTGCCTCACATTGACTTTCTTCAAGACACTTTGCCGTATCCTCGTAACCGGCAAGCTTTGCCTCCGTCTCGGAAAGCTGAAGCTTTAACGCATCAACCTCCCCCTTTGCCTTACCGACTCCCTGAGAATGTAAATCCAGAATACTCTTTAACTGCTCATCCGTAATTCCTTCAATAATCCCTCTCAAATCGTCTCTTGTCATAAGCCTATAACCCCTTTCATTTTGCAAATACGGTTTGTTCTCGCAGTTTCCGTCTGCATTTTGCTTGATAGTTTATCGTCATTCCGGACAGATTTTTATCTCCCCATACTGTCATTCTGAGCGCAGCGAAGAATCTTAGTCCCTCAGCGCCCCGCTCTGTCATTCTGAGGCACAGCCGAAGAATCTTTGGCTCTCCCCACGGGAGAGCTGTCGCCGTCAGGCGACTGAGAGGGCTTACCCAACACACCGCTTGGCAGTCTCCTCATCCTCACCGAAATACCACATACGGAACTCCCACGGCATCATAATTCCGCTCTCAACCAGCCTTTGCTTCTCCTCAAACTCGATCTTGCGGTCCGCCGCAATACTGTCATCAAAATCAAACTCAACGCTGTACTTTCCGGCAGGCGCAAGCTTATAGAGCGAGCACCACACATCCATCGCATACACCAAATCATTAAGCGCATTGCGAAGTGCCTTCTGGTTATCGGTAATAGTAGTGTAGCTGCGCTGCCGTGATGTTCTGATCTCTTCTGCCGTCTTGTCTGTATCATTAAACGCCGAAATTGTTCCGTAAGCGAAACCACAGTTGAACTCAATCTGTCTGAATATCTTGTCAAACCCGCTTGAGAACTCCTTTTCACGAATCTGCGGCGACCACTCACGGAAGAAGTCAACATCCTCAACATCCAAAGTCTTATAAAGTCGTTTGTCAGGAAGCCTCGGCCTGCCGTCCTTGTCACGCTTGAACGCCATGGTGTTGGCAATAAGCGCACGCTCACCGCTCTCAAACTCCCACAAAAACCTCTCATACTGCTTGTCCGCATCCCGAATCAGGTTGACCGCATTGGCAAAAACCGAAACCCCAACGGGTGAATTTGGTTCAACCGTGTTTGCAACCGCCGGCTTGAAGTAACCAAAAAGCGGTCTTTTCACATTCCCTATCACACAGCTCTCCGCAAGATTTGCCCATTCCTTAACGGAATTAATCGACACCTCACGACCAATGCTTCCCCTGCTGTAGCTTTTGAATACACGGTTTGAAATCTCATATCGGTCTCCCACAAGCTTGTGTTCTTCAACCCTTGTGTAGAACTTCCCATCCCTCACAATCGGCTGAACAAATATCGCTCCCGTAATCCGTCCCGACTCATCAAACGCTGTCGGAAAAAATCCGTCCGCCTGAATAAAATCCACCCGAATTTCACCGTTTATAACATAGGGCTTCATAACAAGTCCGCCCTTGGCACAGCCGTGCTCTACGGGAATACGAATATTATCAATCACTTTTTGATACGCCTTGTCAAGGAACTCCGCACGTGTGCTCCCCGTAATCTTCGAGCTAAGCTCCAGCGTAACCATCCTCGCCATCTCAAAGGAAATTGCCGTCGCTAAATGTAGCCCCGTGCTATCCTCATACATCTCACGCCACACATTCTGCAGCTGCGCCATCTCCGGCGAAATCGCAATGTCCCGCTTCAGAACATTTTTCACCATCCCACTGTCATACATCTCTTTGCCTCTCCTCCCAAAAAAATTTTTAATTCCATCAAACATAACTTACCCCCTTACAGCAGCCTCTTCGCCGCCACCGTAGCACAAAAATACCTTATATCATCCATTGCGTGGTCAAACTCCTTAACCACACGGTCCTCAGCACACCCCTCGTCCCAGGAATACACACCAAACTCCCTGATACTGTCCTCACATCCCTCGTGGAATAATAACTTGTCCCCCTGAAGAAGTGTCCCCGTCAGCCTGATTCCGTCCAAAACCGCATTATTTGCCTTTCTCACCGAAAATTTTCCGTGCCGCCTGATTGTCGCAATGAAGCTGGCAGCAGAGGGGTCAATAATCACACTCTTAACCAAAACCCCCTCCGCCAAAGCCTCCAGCCTCTCGTAATATTCCTCATCCGTCAGCTGAATTCTTTGCTGCTTTCCCGAATAATACCACTCTCTCAGTCTCACCGCACCGCGGTCATCAAGCCTCCAAAGTCCCATACTGCACGGATTGAGGGTCCCGTAGTCAATAGAAATGTAGTATTCCGTATACCCCTCAGGCTGTGGAATTTCACGAACTATGTGCCGCTCTTTGTCAAACATCGGGTAAACAAGCCCCTCCGCACTGCACCACTCGCCCAAAATAAACCTCCGGTAAAAAACCCCCGTGTACTCCTTTTTAAGCTCCTCCACATACTTTTTATCAAGAAAAGTGTTGTCATCAATCAAAAACTCCATCATAAAAAAGTCAAGCTCGTCCCGACGGTCTATGTAATTCACCTTAAACCAGTGATTTGGATTGTCCGGATTGGTCGTACCAAATAGCTTCGCCTCCGGCTCGGAAAGCCTGGATAAAAGCATATTGAAGAACTCCTCATTAAACAGCGTAATCTCATCGCAGTACGCCCCCTGAAGTGTCATTCCGCGAATTTTACTCTCCGCACCGGCATCATTAACCCCCTCAAGGTAAATCTTTCTTCCAAATAACTCCCCCTCTTTCTTGGAAAGCGAGTACCGGAAATTCTTTCTCCCCGCCAACACCTCAAGCAAATCAAGACAGTTTCGCTTTAATGTGGTAAGAGTTTTCGCCGTCATAATGTACGCCTTATCAGCAGGCATATTCCGTATCCAGATGCACCAAAGCACCAGACTTATCCAGGTCTTGCCCGACCTGACGCTCCCGTGAAGAATGTTTATCCGCTTAAGTCCGCCCTTGGCGGCCTCCATCAGTTCATTCTGCCTGTCGGTAAGATTTCTGTATTTCTTCACATTACCTCACCTCTTCAAAATCCCCGAAAATTTCTGCAAGCTGTCCGTCCGATACCTTTTCCTTTTCGTCCGCACCAAACTTATCAAGCAAAGTCCCCATCACCGACGAAAGCTGATTAAGCGGCGCACTTTGAATACGCTCCTCGTTTTTGAACTCTTTCATTATGCGGTCAATAATACTGCACGCCGCTTTCTTTTTTGAAAGTATGTATTCGGTAACAAGCCCGTCCTCCGCTTTAGCCGAACTCTTTTTCGCTGTCGCCATTGCCTCGCCCCCTTGTTTTATATTGTATCAGGACATTTCGGACTTTGTGGACAAATCGAACAAAACGAACAAAATTATTTATTTTTTTTATTGATATATCTCTCCGCAATCTTCCGTACACTCTCCTCTGTATTACATCCCCCCGTCATATACGCCACTTGTCTCCAGTTCATACACTTTTCATATCTGTAATAAATTATTTGTCTGGTTAGACTATCCTCAATCCCGTCAATAAATTCATTTATCTCTTTTCTGAGACTCTTGCACCTCCTGACCTTTTCCACAAGCCTTGCCTCAAATTCAGCAACTAATCTCTCCTTTTCAGCATTTACCTCTGCCTTTCCACTCTTCCTGGCCTTAATCTTAAGCTCAACAAGCTCCTCGGTATCATTTATAATTTCCCTGTTTAAATAATAAAGCTGTCTTAACTTTTCTTTTGTCATTTGTATTCCTCCATAAATTTTTGTCTGACATGCTCCAACGTCTTGCCCCACTCTGTCATTCTGAGCACCGCCTCCCACTTCGGGGGATGTGGATTTGCCGCAGGCAAAGACGGAGAGGGTGCGAAGAATCTTAGGCTCCCTCATCGAGGGAGCTGTCGCAGCAAGGCGACTGAGGGAGTTCTCCAACACCCCCACGTTTTCACCTCACCTCTTCACTTTTCCCTCTTTCCTATTCCCTCATATCTTCCCAACCATAAAATTTCAAAAAGCACTCCGCCGAACAAAACATTCTGCCCATCTTATCCCGTCCCGGCACATCATCAACAAAATCAATCTGCGTCTCACACTCCTCACAAAACTCTGCATCTCTCTCATTGTCCGCCCTGCTCCCATACCTCTCGGTAATCAATATCTCATAATCTGTAATCCCCATCACTCCCCTTTGCTTTATCCCACTTTCGGGACGATACGCTTAAAAAATATCCTCAACCCCCCTTTGCATCACACCTTTTCTCGTACCATTATTGGGACAAGCATCATCCTACCATATATTTCCTGCTTTGTCAACCCACTTTTGGGAAAATTTTTTTAAAATATTATATTTTTGTTGCAAAACTGGGACAAATATGCTATAATAAAGGACAAGGCGGTGAACCCAACATGCTAAAAAATGAATTATTAAAAAAAATACGAAAGGAAAAGGGAATAAGTCTTGCAAAGCTTTCGGAGCTGACCGGTATCGCCAAATCGACTCTGCACCGATACGAAAACGGCGAGACAAAAAAATTCCACCCAAATGCAGTGCCAACAATTGAACGGGTGCTCAATATTCCTCCAGGAACGCTGTACGGAATGGAGCATGTATACAAAAAACTCCCTCCTCCCGAAATCACAACAGATTATGTTGAATTTCCGGTAATTGGCGAGGTAGCCGCAGGCTACGAGCATATAGCCGTTGAGGATTGGGAGGGCGACAAAATTAAAATTCCTGCCGACTATATTTTTGGCAGAGGCAAGGATAATTACTTTGTACTTCGTGTAAAAGGCGACAGTATGTACCCCCACTATCAGGACGGGGATAAGGTCCTTATCCATAAGCAGTCTACAATGGACTACAGCGGTCAGACTGGCGTAATAATCTACGGCGACGAAAACGCCACACTTAAAAAAGTGGAATATAAATACGGCGAAAACTGGCTGAGATTAGTCCCCATAAACCCCAACCACCCGACCGTAAAAATCGAAAATGAAGAACTTGAGCATTGCCGTGTCCTCGGCGTCCCCAAGCTCCTCATCCGTGAATTTAAAGACTAATGCAAAAAAGACCTTGCTTGATATCAAGCAAGGTCTTTTAAACTAAACATCATTGATATTATTACAATGTTCCAAACAATCTGTCTCCGGCATCACCAAGACCCGGAACAATATATGCGTTTTCGTTAAGACATTCATCAAGAACACCGACAAACACATCAACATCGGGATGGTCTTTTTCAAGAACTGCAACGCCCTCAGGAGCTGCAATTGTGCAGGCAAAACGGATATTTTTTGCTCCCCGTTTTTTAATAAATTCAATTGCTGCACTTGCGCTGCCGCCCGTAGCAAGCATCGGGTCAAGAACTATAACCTCACGCTCTGCAATATCTGATGGGAGCTTGCAGTAATACTCTTTCGGCAAATGTGTATCGTGGTCCCGTTCAAGACCGATATGGCCAACCTTTGCCGCAGGAATAATTTCAAGAAACGGCTCAACCATACCAAGCCCCGCACGAAGAATAGGCACAAGCACCGGCTGTTTTTTGAGAAGTCCGCCCTTTGTCTCACAGATAGGCGTTTCAACCGTCACTTCCTCAATGGAAAGCTCCTTTGTTGCCTCGTATGCAATCAGCTTGCCAATTTCATACACCAAGTCACGGAAATCCTTTACACTTGTTTTTTTATCTCTCAATAATGTAAGCTTGTGTGTCAGCAAGCTGTGATTAAGCACGGTAACTTTGCTCATAACAAAAACCTCTTTCGTAATTATTAAATCTATTATACTACACCCTTTAATTTTTGTAAAGAATTAGTTTTTTGTTTCACAGCATGGCAACATAAAAATGTAGGGTTTGGCGTCCCCAACGAACCGCGCCCCTTAACGCCCTACCCTGTCATTCTGAGGCAACGGCGAAGAATCTTAGCCTACCTTGTGTAAAGGGCTGGAGCGTTAAGTCAATATGCCGGTGGCATATTGATAGCGTAAGTTTGCAAAATGCGAAAGCATTTTGCTGTTGAAAAGAAACACAAAGTGTTTCTTCAATGTAATACTTGCTCGGCTCCTGATTTAGGCTGCGCATATACTCAATAACCGAACTCTTATCAACAGTAACGGTCAATACATCATCCATAAGCTTTGTGTGCAAAACCTCTGACGCTTCCTCAACACGGTAAAGTCTGTCAAACCAGTCCTTAAGCACAATAATACCGTGTTTTTTCCCCTCATCAATCTGCGGTGCAAAAAAGGTCTTTGCATAATCAGTCAAAAACTCAATAACTGCATGAAATCATTTCAAACACCTCCCCCATCTACATGAATTTTAACACCCAAACTTCCTCGGGTCAACATTTAAACCCAAATCAGAAAATTTTTCGTACTATTTTCCAATTCATAAATTCTTTACAATTTCCCTATTGACTTTTAAATTTTCAATGCTATAATAAAACCAAAGGTCAAAGAAAGTCAAAGTCAAAAAAGGAGCGCAAAAATGAAGCTTAGTAATATAATAGAAGAATTTATCAAAGAAATGCTTGAGGAAAGTCAGGAAGTCGAGCTGCAGCGCAACGAGCTTGCAAGCAGGTTCAACTGCGTGCCCTCGCAAATCAACTATGTTATTTCAACAAGATTTTCACCCGAAAGAGGTTATAGTGTAGAGAGCAGACGAGGCGGCGGTGGTTATATAAGGATAACACGAACTGCGCCAAAGGACAAAAGCTATATCTTTCACGCAGTAAACGCCATCGGTGGTTCAATTTCCTCTGCAAGCACAACGGCACTTATACGGGATATGTTCAGCTGCGGAATAATCAATCAGCGCGAAGCTTCAATAATCCTCGCGGCACTCAGCGACAATTCCATTCCCGTCAGCTACCCCGAAAAGGGTATTATCCGCGCCAAAATGCTGAAAAATATACTGGTCAATCTTGTGTAAAGGCTCTCCCTATGGGAGAGCTGGCAAAATCTCTGATTTTGACTGAGAGGGTATCCACCCAAAGGAGGTAAAAAACTATGAAATGTCAAAAATGCGGTATAAACGAAGCAACAACACATATCAAACAAACAATCAACGGTCATAAATCCGAGGTCTGGCTCTGCCACCAGTGCGCCGGCGAAGAAAATGTCTTTTCCGCTTTCAAACCGGCAGCCGACTACGATTTTGAAAACTTCTTTTCAAATCTTTGGGGCGCACCAACCACTGCATTAAAGCAGACAACCACCGAAAGCATCTGCCAAACCTGCGGCACAACACTTCAGGACATTCAAAACCGTGGTAAACTTGGCTGCAGCGATTGCTACACCACATTTGAACGGATTCTCCAAAGACCGTTAAAGGAAATGCACGGAAGCGTCACCCACACGGGCAAGCTTCCCAAAAGTGCGGCAAAAGGGCTTCGCCTTAATCACGAAATAGATAAATTCAAAGACGAGCTGAGCCGTGCAGTTCTTGACCAGAACTTTGAAAAAGCGGCAGAGTTGCGTGACAAAATCAAAGAAATGGAACAGCAAAGGGGGTAAGAATATGTGGTACACAAAATTTGGGCAATCCGGTGATGTAGTTTTATCTTCACGGGTACGCCTTGCACGGAACATATCAAAAATACCGTTCGGCATAAAAATGGCCAAAGATGCCGAAACAAAAGTTATAGACGAGTGCCGCAAAGCTCTGCCCGACCTGAAATTTATCGACTTCTCGGTTATGTCCGACATCGAAAAGCAGGCACTTAGGGAAACGCACCTCGTCAGCCACGAAATGGTTCAGAATCGCCACCAATGCGGAATTCTCGTAAGCAGCGATTGCTCCGTTTCGGTTATGCTCAACGAGGAAGACCATATCCGAATTCAGGCAATGTGTGCGGGTTTAGACCTGAAAGCCTGTCTCGACAAGGCAAACCAAATCGACGATAAGTTAGAGGAAAGTCTCGACATTGCATTTGACGAAAAGCTCGGCTACCTGACCTGCTGTCCAACAAATGTGGGAACAGGCCTTCGCGTCTCGGCAATGCTGCATCTTCCGGCACTGACCGAAACCGGCAATATGGAACGAATTATCCGCTCCCTTTCCAAGCTAGGGTTAACCGTGCGTGGCATTTACGGCGAGGGCAGCACGGCACTAGGCAACATCTACCAGATTTCCAACCAGATAACTCTCGGCGTAACCGAAGAGGAAACCGTTGAAAAGCTCGAACGGGTCATAACCGACATAATCGAAAAAGAACGCAGCATCAGCCGTGAGCTGTACGCAAAAAACACATTCCGGCTGGAAGACCGACTCCAGAGAGCCTACGGCACACTTACAAACGCGCGACTCCTTTCCTCGGACGAGACAATGAATCTTGTTTCGGATGTCAGATGGGGCGTAAATCTGGGTATAATAAAAAATGTGAACCTCGAAACTCTCAGCGAAGTATGGTATAGCACCCTCCCCGCAAGCATAACCAAAGCACATAACACTCAAAACGCTACGGAGCGTGACCTCAAGCGTGCCGAGCTGTTTTGCAAGGCTTTGAAGAATTAAAATACAGAAAGGACTGAACCAAATGATTGAACAAAAACTTACTGAACGCGCAAAATCCGCACTCAACCTTGCCGGACAGGCGGCAATGGAAATGGGTCACAATTACATCGGCACCGAACACCTCCTCGTAGGCCTCGTCCGCGAGGGCGGCGGCGTTGCCGCAAAGGTTCTTGGCGAACACGGCGTAACCGACAAGAAGCTTGTTGACAAAATTGATTTTCTGGTAGGTCTCGACCTGCCCCTCAACAACCCAAGCATCGGCTTTACCCCCCGTTCAAAGAGCATCCTCCAGCACAGCTACAGCGAAGCACGAAAGCTCGGCCACAACTACATCGGCACCGAGCATATCCTGATTTCGCTTCTCCGTGAAAGCGAGAGCCTTGCCGTGAGAATTCTCAACGACATCGAGGTAAATATCCAAAAGGTTTATAATGACATAATAAAGCTTATGAGCGAAAATAACTTTGGAGATATCCCCGACAACACACCGGCAACCGAACCGCTCCGCCACTCCGCCGCAAGACAGAAAAACAACGAAAAGACCCCCACTCTCGATAAATACGGCAGAGACCTGACCAAAATGGCGGCAGAACTGAAGCTCGACCCCATCATCGGTCGCGACAAGGTAATCGAAAGGGTAATCCAGATTCTCAGCCGCCGCACCAAAAACAACCCCTGCCTGATAGGCGAGCCGGGCGTGGGCAAAACGGCAGTTGCCGAGGGTCTTGCCCAAAAAATTGTTCAGGGTCAGATTCCCGAGATTCTTAAAGACAAAAAGGTAATCACCCTCGACCTCTCGTCAATGATTGCCGGTGCAAAATACCGTGGCGAGTTTGAGGAACGCCTCAAAACCGCAATGGAGGAAATCCGCAAGGCAGGCAACATAATCCTGTTTATCGACGAAATCCACACCATAATCGGCGCAGGAGCAGCCGAGGGCGCAATAGATGCCGCAAACATTCTCAAACCGGCACTCGCCCGTGGCGAAATTCAGATTGTGGGCGCAACCACGCTTGAGGAATACCGCAAACACATCGAAAAGGACGCAGCTCTCGAAAGACGCTTCCAGTCCATTATCCTCGATGAGCCGACCCACGACGAAAGTATCGAAATCTTAAAGGGCATCCGAGATAAGTATGAGGCTCATCATAGGGTAAAAATTACAGACAATGCATTGGAAGCCGCAGTTAAAATGTCGGTGAGATATATCCCCGACAGATTTCTGCCCGACAAAGCAATAGATTTAATTGATGAGGCTGCATCAAGAATCCGTCTTAAAGCAATGACAGCTCCGCCCGATGTAAAGGAGCTTGAGGATAAAATCGAGCATATCCGCAACGAAAAGGAAGCCGCAATTGCCGCACAGGAATACGAAAAAGCCGCAAAACTCCGTGACGAGGAACGGGAACTGACCGAAAGTCTCAAGAAGCAAAAGGAAAGCTGGACTGACGAAAGCCGCACCGGAAATGTTGAAGTTACCGAAGCCGAGATTGCTGAAATCGTTTCGTCATGGACGGGTATCCCCGTAAAATCACTCGAGGACGACGAAAGTGCTCGTCTTTTGAAGCTTGAAGAAGTTCTTCACCAAAGGGTTATCGGTCAGAGCGAAGCCGTTACCTCGGTTGCAAAAGCCGTGCGCCGCGGCAGAGTCGGTCTCAAAGACCCCAAACGCCCCATTGGCTCATTCATCTTCCTCGGCCCTACCGGCGTCGGCAAAACAGAGCTTTCAAAAGCACTCTCCGAGGCAATGTTTGGGGACGAGGAAGCACTCATCCGTGTCGATATGTCCGAATATATGGAAAAGCACGCCGTATCCCGTATGGTAGGCTCGCCCCCCGGCTATGTAGGCTATGACGAGGGTGGTCAGCTGACCGAAAAAGTCCGCAGAAAGCCATATTCAGTAATCCTTTTTGACGAAATCGAAAAGGCTCACCCCGATGTGTTCAATATTCTGCTCCAGATTTTAGAGGACGGAATTCTCACCGATTCTCAAGGTAGACGGGTAGACTTCCGCAATACAGTAATCATTATGACCTCAAACTTGGGTGCACGAATGATTACCGAAAATAAGAGCCTCGGCTTCTCCGCAGGCGAAAGCAATGCCGAGCGTGACCACGCAAAAATTAAATCGGATGTAATGAGCGAACTGAGACGGGCATTCAAGCCGGAATTCCTTAACAGAATTGATGACATCATCATCTTTACCCAGCTCAGCCGTGACAACATCAAGGAAATCGCAACCAAAATGCTTGCAACCCTCAACGAAAGACTTGCCGCAAACGGCATAACTGCCACTTTTGCAGAAAGCGCAATTAACCGAATTGCAGATGTCGGTTTTGACCCCACCTACGGTGCAAGACCTCTCCGCCGTGCAATTCAGTCCATGCTTGAAGACAAGGTTGCGGAAAAAATGCTGGAGGGTGTTCTCACCAACGGCAGTTCCGTTACCGCATCCGCAGAGGACGGCGTGATCGTGTTTAAGTAAATAATATAGATAATATAGATAATATTCAAGGGGGAGCTTTTTCTTTTCACGTGAAAAGAATATGCTCCCCCTTTGACCCCCGAAAAAGAAAAGCGGGTTGGGATACAGGAAAACAATTGTAGGTGAAATATT
>JAZQLR010000039.1:0-3467 GCA_045542775.1 Clostridia bacterium | reverse complement strand
CTTTCACCTCCATTCAATAATAATTTATGCTTTTATTATTGACAATTCCCCATATATAGAGTATGCTCAATATATAAGGCAGGTGATTATATGAACCAAAATACTAAAAACAAATATTCTCAAATACATACTGACATAAAGCGGTGTGAGGACAATGCTATCGAAATAGTTCAAAAAATTTCCAAAATGCCGGATTGTGATGAGCGGCACAAGCTTTTAAAACAGCTAAACGGCGAAGTGGGCTCTTTAACTCAAATAACTATTGAAGTTATATCAGATTTATTAAAGGAACAAAATATATAACGGGCGATTGCAAACCGCCCGTTATATGTTTTTTACAGCACAAAATCTTCTTCATCTTCGCATCTGACACATTCAAGCTTTGACACTGAAACCTCGTATGCTGTCTTATTCTCAAACTCGGTTTCGCTTATCTTCTTTTGATATTCACGACTTTGTATTCTGCCCTTGATAATCACATTATCGCCAATTTTTAAATTCTCGGCAAACTTTGCGTTTCTTCCCCAGGCTATACAGGGAATATAGTCGGACTTATTATACGAGCGGTTCACCGCCAGCAGAATGTCCGCAATTTCCCGTCCAAACGGCGTTGTCCGATAAACCGGTTGCTTACATATGTAGCCGTTAAGACAAATTGAGTTGGAATTCCCCTCTTCCTCCTCTGTTTTTTCAATATCCTTGACAAAAACCGTCAGAATAAGCCGATTTCCTACATTGGTGAAATTATTATACGAGCGGAACTGTCCCGAAATTTTCACTCTGTCGCCAATACTTATGCCGTCACCGGCAAGAAATTTTTCCGACACGGTTATCTTTATTATATCACGGGTATCGCTGAGTCTTGGCGTATCAAGCATAAATGTATAGAAGTTTTCCTCATATACCTCGTGCGAAAACTCCGGTGCACTTGCCACGGTTCCGGCGATTACCACTTTGTTATTTTCTGTATAGTTTACGGTATTCAAAATAATTCACTCCTCAAGCCTCTGTTAATGTATACAGTTAATTATATTCAAAGCAAAAATATTTATTCCGCAAACTAAAAATGACCCTTGAATTTTCAAGAGTCATTTTTTATTTTTATACGCTTTTAGGGAGCGATGTGCTAAGCTCACCCAGATGCTTATCCTCGCTTATCGACTTAAACTCCCATTTTCCATTATCATATTCAAGTACCGAAACCGAGGCATTTGATACCCAAGGAATGTTCTTCATTTCATCAAGACTACCGGTCTGGACCGTGCTTTGAGTAACCCTGATGGGCGTTGCGTGGGTTGCAACAACAATGGTCTTGCCGTCGTTTTCCGTTGCTATTTCCGTCAGTCTTCCCATCACTCTCTCACAAAGCTCTGCAACGGATTCGCCGTCTGTTGCCCGTGCTTTGCCTATATCATTCATCCATACCCCATAATCATCGGGGTATGTGGTGATTATATCATCAAATCTCATTCCGTCCCACTTGCCGGCACGAATTTCGCGCAAATCCTTATCCGGAACAATCTCAACACCGGCAAGGTCAGCCGTACACTTGCCCGTAACATACGCACGCTTTAAATCGCTGGCATAAACCTTGTCAATCTTATAGTTCTTAACCAGATATTCCGCCGTTTTTTTCGCCTGCTCAAGACCTCTGTCCTGAAGCTCTGCGTCATAGTGTCCTGCAAAAACACGCTGGCGATTAGCCGTGCTTTCGCCGTGTCGCACCAAAATTAATGTTGTCATCTATTCCCTCTCCCGTCAGATATAATACTTTTCATCCAAAGGCTCATCATCCGCAAGAATTTCCACGCCCTTTGAGCGGGTGTAGATAAGCTCAAGAACCTCTTTCATCTTTACTGCATCGCAAAGCTGAGCCTTTGCGTCGCCTATGAACCCATCGGTAATGCAGCCGTGATAACGCAGCGCCGCCTCAAACTTGGGGTATTGCCGTGAAACATCGCCAATCTTACCTTCAACCAGTCCACGGAGTCGCCTTTCAATCAATCGTCCGTCCGTGGTCAGCACCGAAACCCTGCAGTTATGCTCTTTTTCCACACGGTCGGGGACATCAAGCATTGCCTCTATGCAATGGATGTATGTGTTACTTTCGTGCCCTACACCCACTAAAAGTACATAGCCGCCCTGTTTGTATATATTCCCGTAACAGCCGTCGGGCGAAACCATTAAATCTGCAGTTTCGTCCCCTTTTATGAACATCTCAGCCTTTGCCTCATCACCAAACACCGTAACCGAGTGAGTCGGGTGCATAGACCTGTGCGCGTCAGGATGCGCCGCCGCAATCTCCGTCAGCTTGCCAATACAAGTATGCGGAATATTCATATCCAGAGTCGGCTTGTCAGGACTTGAAAGATTATCCCATGTATGGGTCGGGACAACAAAAAGTCCACTGTCTTTTGTAAAATATTCTATAAAAGCCTCTAAAATCCCCTCGCCCCTGCCCTCTACATTGCCGACCTTTCGCAAAGAGGAATGGACGGTTACAACAGCGTCTTGAGGTGCATTCATTGCCAAAAGCTGTGCCTTTATCATTTCTTTTGTATATATTTTTGGCATAAGGCTACTCTTCCTCGTCTGCCTCTTCAACAGTAATTTCAATCTCCACTTCAGGAAGTTCATCATCAAAAAGGCTTAGCTGCTCAGCATCTTCAACCCAAAGATTGTCATAGCCTTTTTCAGAGCACTTGAGAAGGCAAATCGCCTCCGCAAGAGGAACAAGCATACTCAAAAGCAGATACTTCAACGCTTTTTCGGGCACGGTGGATTCATAGATTTTGAAAAGGCACACCGACTGGCAGGCAATTAACGCCATTGCACAAAATGCAGCACCAAGAATAATTATATACGATGGAATAAATACTCCCAAAAATGCCTCCATATTCAACGAAGTATTGTCCATCTGCGAAAACGCAAATCCAAACATTGCAGAATATCCCAGAACAATTCCGCCCACAACGATAATGCTCAGCGTAAGAAGTGCGCATCTCCACTTTCTGCTAAAGCCTTGTGTCTCGTCATATTCGTCAACAATCGCACCAACGGTCCACGCATTTGCCACGGGAATCCACGCAAGCCACGGCTTTGATATCCCCCTGCGGCTTGCAAGACGGTAAAGGCCCAAAGACGACATTATGTAATCTGCAACACAAACACCTATTGCCCCTACATAAAACAGTAAAACACCAAATACTATTAAAAAGCCTGTAAATTCGTTCATTTTTTTGCTCCTTTAATCAGTTTTTTATATTATAGCATTTTATTGATGGAATTTCAATAATTGATAATAAATAATACAAAACAAAAAATCCTATCTTACGATAGGATTTTTTGTTTTGGTGGAGGGAGATGGATTCGAACCATCGAAGCGAGACGCAACAGATTTACAGTCTGCCCCCTTTGGCCACTCGGGAACCCCTCCAAAAAATGGAGCTGGTGATGGGACTCGAACC
>JAZQLR010000038.1:0-8319 GCA_045542775.1 Clostridia bacterium | reverse complement strand
ATTTTTCAACAAGCGTACCGGTGAGTACGGCGGCAGCTTAATGAATGTAACACTTTCCAGGATATCTGCGTACTCAGGCCGCTTCTCTGTCTCAACCAGACGAATTGTCTTTTTATGCCACGGAGCGTTGTCCATAACAAGAGCATATTTCTTGCCCGTTATATGGGATTGTAACAGATTTTACCGTTCACCCATACTGGGAGGAAACCGAGCTTGACCATTATGTAACGGCAAACGAATTTTTAACTAATCAGGCAATAAAAAAAGGAATTCCCAAGTCGGCAGTTTTGCCCATTGGTATTCCAATCGACCCCATCTTTGCAGAAAAAACCCCAAAGACTGAAGCACGCCGTATCTTAGGTATCAAGGATATGCGGACAGTGCTTGTTATGAGCGGAAGTATGGGTTATGGCAAGGTTGGCAGTATGGTTAAAACTCTTGACGGACTTGATATGGAGTTCCAGATAATTTCGGTTTGCGGCAACAATGCCAAGTTGAAGAAAAGGATAGACAAGATGGATGCAAAGCATCCGATTTATAACTATGGATTCACTGATAAGGTCAGCCTGCTTATGGATGCGGCGGATTGCATTGTGTCAAAGCCGGGCGGTTTGACCTCAAGTGAGGCGCTCGCAAAGGGGTTGCCTATGATAATTGCAAACCCCATCCCCGGTCAGGAGGACAGAAATGTTGAATTCCTTTTGAATAACGGTGCGGCGTTTAAGGTAAGCAGCACTTTCCCGGTGGACGAGGCGGTGTATCAGATGTTTTCAAATGAGACACGGCTTAAAAATATCCGTGAAATTGCAGAGGTTCTGGGTAAGCCAAATGCAATGGAGGATATAGCAAAGTTTATAGTCGGACTTGATGAAAAGAGGTAGTAAGTAATGCTTGGAACAATAGTTAACTGCATTGCGGTTATCGCAGGGAGTCTCGTGGGACTGCTCCTTAAGAAGGGGATACCCGAGCGGATAAGCAATGCAATCATGCAAGGTCTTGGACTTTGCGTAATGTACATAGGCATCAGCGGTGCACTTGAGGGGCAGAATGTTCTTATTGCAATTTTGTCAATGGCAATAGGCGTTCTTGTTGGTGAGGCGCTGGATTTGGATAAGGGTATTAACAATTTGGGCAAAAAGCTTGAAGAAAAGGTCGGCTCAAATGGTGAGGGTGCGGTGGCACGGGCGTTTGTTTCGGCAAGCCTTTTGTTCTGCGTCGGTGCAATGTCCATTGTGGGGTCAATTCAGGGTGGACTCACCGGCAACCACGAGACCATATTTGCAAAATCCCTGATTGACGGGATTGCGGCGATTGTGCTGACATCAACTATGGGGTTCGGTGTTATATTCTCATCGGTTTTTGTACTGGTTTATCAAGGCTCAATCGCACTTTGTGCAGGGTTTATTCAATCGGTGCTGACCGAGGCGATTATTGCCGAAATGACCTGCGTTGGCTCACTCCTGATTGTGGGGCTTTCGCTGAATATGCTGAATATAACCAAGTTAAAGGTTATGAATTTTGTTCCGGCGATATTGATGCCAATACCTATATACTGGATAATACAGCTGTTTAAGATGCTGATTAAATAATTAAGCGGAGGAGATATTATGAAGAGAATAGCAAAATTTGAAAAAGTAAGTCAGGAAAATTTCAATTTAGACTGGGTTGATGCATTCGGCAGCGGTCTTGGCATATACGATGCGTATAATGATTTAAAGCTTCCCAAGCGTGCAACTTCCGGCTCAGCAGGATACGATTTTTTTGCGGTGCGTGATGTGGAGCTTGCACCGGGAGAAACAATTAAAATGCCCACCGGCATCCGTGTAAAAATTGATGAGGGTTGGGTTCTTAAAATATATCCCCGAAGCGGTCTGGGTTTTAAATTCCGCCTCCAGCTTGATAACACGGTTGGTATAATCGACAGCGATTATTATTATTCGGATAACGAGGGGCATATAATGATAAAAATTACAAACAATTCCCTCGAGGGAAGAACTGTCCGGATTGAAAAGGGTCAGGCATTTGCTCAGGGTGTGTTTGTGGAATACGGCATAACCGTTGATGATGATGCGGACGGTGTTCGTAACGGCGGATTTGGAAGTACATCTAAATAAAAAAAGGCAGTTACCATTGTGGTAACTGCCTCTTTAGTTATGGCCATTTTATCTTTGTTTTTGGGTTACTTCTTGGTGATAACTTCCTTAGCCTTTTCAACAATTGTCTTTGCGTCAAGACCGTAGATTTCAAAGAGCTTTGCAGGTGCGCCTGAACGACCGAATGTGTCAAGAGTACCTACACGGAGCATAGGAACGGGGCATTCTTCGCAAAGAACCTCAGCAACAGCTGAGCCAAGACCGCCGATGATGTTGTGTTCTTCTGCGGTAACGATTGCGCCTGTTTCCTTAGCTGCCTTGATGATGATGTCACGGTCAATAGGCTTGATGGTGTGCATATTGATAATTCTTGCTGAAATTCCCTGTTCTTCAAGAATTGTCTTTGCTTCAAGTGCGTGTGCAACCATAAGACCTGTTGCGATGATTGTTACATCCTTGCCGTCTGCAAGCTGAACACCCTTACCGATTTCGAACTTGTAGTCCTCACCAAAGATTGTGGGAACAGCAAGTCTGCCGAAACGGAGGTATACAGGACCCTGATGGTCAATTGCAGCCTTAACTGCAAGGCGTGCTTCTTGGCAGTCAGCAGGGTTCAGGATAACCATATTGGGGATTGTGCGCATAAGACCAATATCTTCAAGACACTGGTGAGTTGCACCGTCTTCACCAACAGAGATACCTGCGTGAGTTGCGCCGATTTTAACATTCAGCTTGGGATAGCCGATAGCGTTTCGTATCTGTTCAAAGGCTCTGCCTGCCGCAAACATTGCAAATGAGCTTGCAAAAGGAATTTTGCCGCAAGTTGAAAGACCTGCTGCAACAGTCATCATATTGCCTTCTGCAATACCGCAGTTGAAGAATCTTTCGGGGAATGCCTTTTTGAATGTTCCTGTCTTGGTTGCGGGAGAGAGGTCAGCGTCAAGAACAACTATTCTCTCGTCAGCACCAAATTCAGCCAAAGCTGCACCGTAAGCTTCACGGGTTGCTTTCTTTTCACCGATTGCGTACATTAGCATGCACCTCCTATTGATTTAATTACTTCTTCGATGTCAGCCATACCCTTTTCAAACTGTTCGTCGTTGGGAGCTGCACCGTGCCAGTTAGCGTCGTTTTCCATAAAGGAAACATCCTTACCCTTGGTTGTGTTTGCGATAACCATTGTGGGCTTGCCCTTTGTTGCCTTTGCATTTTCAACTGCCTTTTCGATTTCCTCGAAGTTGTGACCGTCGATAACGATTACATTCCAGCCGAATGCTTCAAACTTCTTGTCAAAGGGAGTGGGGTTCATAACCTCAGTGATGTCACCGTCAATCTGGAGGCCGTTGAAGTCGAGGAATGCACAGAGGTTGTCGAGCTTGTAGTGAGCGGCAAACATAGCTGCCTCCCAAACCTGACCTTCTTCACATTCACCGTCACCAAGGATTGCATAAACTCTGTAATCCTTCTTGTCATACTTGCCGGCAAGAGCCATACCGCAAGCAGCACTTATACCCTGGCCCAGTGAGCCGGTTGACATATCAACACCGTTTGTACCCTTCATATCGGGGTGACCCTGAAGGTAGCTGTCTGCCTTACGGAAGGTCTTGATATCCTCTTTCGGAATAAATCCAAATTCAGCGAGAACTGCATAAACCAGTGGTGATGCATGACCCTTTGACATAACAAATCTGTCGCGGTCGGGATTTTTGGGATTTTTGGGGTCAACATTCATTTCTTCCTTGTAAAGGTATGTAAGAATGTCTGCGGCTGAAAGTGAGCCGCCGGGATGACCCGATTTTGCGCTATGTACGCCTTCAAGAATCATCTTGCGGACATTAGCTGCGGAAAGCTTCAGTGCATTGAGCTTTTCTGTGTTCATTTTTTATACCTCCATATATAAAATATATATTATTAATTTTAACAACTTTAGTGGTTTTTAAAACCATTGCCCAGCACCTCGCGGGCATCTGAAACTATTACAAAGGCGTTTTCGTCGGTTTCCTTGATGATGCTCTTAAGCTTTGTAATTTCGTATTTTTTAACCACGCATAAAAGCACGGTCTTTTTCTCGCCGCTGTAAAAGGACGAGCCGTGAAGCACGGTTGTACCCCGTTCAAGCCGGAGTGAAATCTCGTTTGAGATTAGTTCCTGCTTGTCCGAAATAATGTATGCCGCCTTGGCAAAGTCGCCGCCCTCGGCAATCAAATCAATTATATAACTGCTGACAAAGAGCGAGGTGGCAGAGTAGAGGATAACCTCCCACTTGCCAAAGACAAGCCCTGCAAGGGCTACGATAAATGCGTCGATTATAAGCACAAACTTCCCCACCGAAATGAAAGGGAACTTCTTCTTCAGTATCTGCGCCGCAATCTCTGTTCCGCCGGTGGTGCATCCGGCATAGAACACAAGACCTACGCCAATGCCCATAAGTGCGCCGCCATAAACTGCCGAAAGCATCATATCGTCGGTTATAGGTTTTATAAACCATAACACATCGGTAAATGCCGAAAGAAGAAACATTCCAAACATTGAGAATAAAAGAAATTTGCGGCTGAAATGCCGGAGTCCCCAAAGAAAAACGGGAATGTTATAAATCAGAATAAGCAGACCTACCGGTGCTTTGGTGAGATGGTTCGTCACTATCGAAAGACCGCTGATACCACCGGGGGCAATATCCTGCGGAATAAGAAACATATTGAGCGAAATCGCCATAACAAGTGTTCCTGAAAGAACGATAAGGAAATTTTTTATCCGTAAACGCATTTTTACATTCTCCTTTTATAAAAGTATGTAAAAATGCAAGGCGATTATTCCTCTATAAGATAACGGAGAAGCTCTAAAATTCTGTCACTTTCATCCTTGAGGTAGAGATACCCGATAAGAGCCTCAACGCCGGTTGCTGATTTATAGTCAACCAAATCCTGATTCTTCGGCGGATGCGAGTTGGTGTTTCTACCGCGTTTGTAAACGGCAGTTTCCTCCTCGGTGAGAACATCCTTGATTTTCTGATAAAGGTCGGACTGCGCCTTTGCATTTACCAGCTTAATTGCAGATTTGTGGAGCTTCTGCACAGGAAAGTTAGCATCCTTTAAAAGATATGTACGGACAAAAAGCTCGTACACGCAGTCACCCAAATACGCAAGCGCAAGGGGTGAATACTGTGCAGGTGGAACCTTTTCGCCCAAATGAAATTCCTTTGTAAATGTATCAAGCATAATAAACCTACGCCTTTGTGATTTGCTGACCCTGCGGTGTGTCCTTAACTATTATACCCATATCGCGGAGTCTATCGCGGATTTCATCGGATTTTGCCCAGTTTTTAGCGGCTCTTGCCTCGGCTCTTTCGTCGATAAGTGCCTGAACTTCGTCGGAGAGTCCGTCGTCTTCCTTTTCGGCAAGCAGACCTAAAACGCCGCCCAGCTCACGGATGGTATCTATTGTAAAGGTGATGATTTCCTTTGCAAAGCCGGAGTCAGCGGTGATTGCCTTGTTTGCCTCGGACACGATTTCAAAGATAACAGAGATAGCATCTGCGGTGTTGAGGTCGTCGTCCATTGCGGCAATGTATTTTGCCTTGAGGTCTTCTATTGTTTTCTTGTATGCAAGCTCTGCCTCGGTAAGCTCTGTGCGGCTTTCAGCGTTTTCTGCCGCAAACTTCATATCTGAAAGACAGTTGTAAATTCTGTCAAGACTGGATTTTGCAGAGTCCATAAGGGTCTTGCTGAAGTTAATCGGACTTCTGTAATGAGCTGAAAGCATAAAGAAGCGGATAACCTCATAATCAAATTCCGCCGCAACCTCGCGAACTGTAAAGAAGTTGCCGAGAGATTTGGACATCTTGCGGTTGTCGATATTGATGTAGCCGTTATGCATCCAGTAGTTGGAGAATGTTACGCCGTGGGCACATTCGCTCTGCGCGATTTCGTTCTCGTGGTGGGGGAAGATAAGGTCCTGACCGCCGCTGTGGATGTCAATGGTTTTTGCAAGGAACTTGGTTGCCATAGCACTGCACTCGATATGCCAGCCGGGACGGCCCATACCCCAGGGGCTCTCCCATGCCGGTTCGCCCGGCTTCTGCTTTTTCCAGAGAGCAAAGTCCATCGGGTCGTTCTTTGCTTCGTTAATATCAATTCTTGCACCGCTTTCAAGGTCTTCAAGCGGCTGGTGCGAAAGCTTGCCGTATTCGTTGAATTTCTTTGCGGCAAAGTAAACATCGCCGTCAACATTGTAGGCGTAGCCTTTTTCTTCAAGAGTCTTTACAATCTCAATGATTGCATCAATATTATCGGTTGCTCTCGGATGCCATGTTGCGCGCTTGATGCCAAGCCCGTCAGCATCCTTGAAGTATTCGTCAATATAAGTATCCGCAAGCTCCTTAACGGTGATACCCATTTCGTTTGCTTTGTTAATCATTTTGTCGTCAATATCGGTGAAGTTCTGAACAAAGTAAACCTTATATCCGCTGTATTCAAGGTAGCGGCGGAGTGTATCAAAAATAATGAAAGGTCTTGCATTGCCTATGTGAAAGTAGTTGTATACGGTAGGCCCGCAGGAGTACATTCTTACAACTCCCGGCTCTACGGGAACAAATTCTTCTTTTTTGCGGTTAAGAGTGTTAAAAATTTTCATATCAGATTGTCCTTTCCTGAATTATTCGGATTTTTCGGCATCAAGCTGTTTCTTTAAGTTTTCCAGCTCAACACGCAGCTTGCAAAGCTCCATTGAAACGGGGTCGGGAATGTGAATCTGGTCAAGGTCGATTTTTGCAGGAGCGACCTTAACGTTGTCGCGCTTCACAATATGAGCCGGAACACCCACACAAGTGCTGTTCGGCGGAATTTCGTTAAGAACCACCGCATTTGCGGCAATCTTGCTGTTGTCACCCACGGTGAACGGACCCAAAACCTTTGCGCCACTGCCGATAGTGACATTATTGCCAATGGTTGGATGACGCTTGCCTTTATCTTTACCCGTACCGCCCAAGGTCACGCCCTGATAGATGGTGCAGTTGTCGCCGATAATTGCGGTTTCGCCGATAACCACGCCCATACCGTGGTCGATAAACAGACCCTTGCCGATTTGTGCGGCAGGGTGGATTTCGATGCCGGTCTTGCGGCGGGTGCGCTTTGAAATCCAGTCGGCGATAAAATACATTTTATGATTATAGAACCAGTGAGCCGTGCGGTAGTTTAAGATAGCCTTAACACCCGGGTAGAGGAACAGAACCTGCATTCTGCTTTTTGCGGCAGGGTCACGTTCAAAAACCAGACTCACCTCTTCGTGGATTGTCTTGAAAAATTTCATAATATAAAACCCTTTCAGTCCATACTTAATTTATTATACACCAAAGTTAATTTTTAGTAAAGCAAAATCTTTAAAAAAGTCGCAGTTTTTTGTAACTTTTGTTAAATTTATATTTATATTCAATAATATAATACGAAAAGACGGATGTGCCGTGTTTCAATTTGATGTCGAGGCGGTGAATTTTTTGTAAAAGCTATTGAAATTATGACGGTTTTGATATATAATACACTTGATTTAATATGCCTCAAAAAAAGAAAACATATTAATCAAAGAGAATAATATAAGATTAAAAGGGTGAAAGCAAATTGTTTCTTCAAGCTTTACTGAATATATTCCAGACAGTTTTGTTTTTAATCGGGTGTTACTACCTTGTGGTTGCGCTCTTTTCATTGACGGTTGCCAAAGCCACTCCAAAAAGTCATAAGCAGCACCGTTTTGCACTTCTTGTTGCGGCGCATAACGAGGAGAGCGTTATAAGTGAGCTGGTGGAGAGCCTTAAAGGCCTTGACTATCCGGCGGAGTTGATTGATGTTTTTGTTGTTGCGGATAACTGTACCGATAAAACCGCCGAACTTGCAAAAAATGCGGGCGCTTATGTATGGGAAAGGTTCAATTCCGAAAAGCGCGGCAAGGGCTACGCAATGGAATTTGCCTTTGAAAAGCTCTTTGCGATGGATAATACTCACGAATACTTCTGCGTGTTTGATGCGGATAATCTGGTTGAAAAGGACTTCCTTATCCGTATGAACGAGAAAATCAATGAGGGTTATAGCGCAGTTCAGGGTTATCTCGATAGCAAAAACCCCACCGACAACTGGCTTACATTCTCGTATTCGCTGTGGTACTGGATAAACAACCGTGTGGCGCAGCTGTCACGCGGAAATTTAGGGCTTGGCTGCCGTCTGGGCGGTACAGGCTTTGC
>JAZQLR010000037.1:0-2741 GCA_045542775.1 Clostridia bacterium | reverse complement strand
TTTTTGTATTTTTATGCAAAAAAGTGAATTTTTATGCATTTATGATATTGAATATGTGTAAAATGCGAAAGGAAAAGCGTATGAGGATACTTGGAGTTGACCCCGGCTATGCAATTGTAGGTGTCGGCACGGTGGATTATGAGGGAAACCGCTTTAAGGTGGTTGACTATGGCGCAATTACCACCGAGGCGGGCGAAGATATGTTTGACAGGCTCAAGGCGATTTATGACGAGATGACCAAGCTTATAGAATATGTAAAACCCGATGCTATGGCGATTGAAGAATTATTCTTTCAGAACAACCAAAAAACTGCAATCAATGTGGCGCAGGCAAGGGGCGTTCTTATTCTTGCGGCAAAGAACCATAATATTCCCGTTTTTGAGTATACGCCACTGCAGGTAAAGCAGGCGGTTGTGGGGTATGGCAGAGCCGAAAAAAAGCAGGTTCAGCAGATGACAAAAGCAATACTGAATTTAACCGAAATCCCCAAGCCCGACGATACTGCGGATGCCCTTGCGTTGGCGGTTTGCCACGCGCATACCGGCGGCAGAGCGATGTGGGGTTAAAATTAATTTTGGACTTGTTTTTTATATTAATAAGTAGTATACTATATTAATAGGTAATTTTTTGGAAAGGCAGAGGAAGTATGTTTTATTATATATCGGGTGAAATTGCCCTTAAAACAGACAGCTTTGCGGTAATTGATGCAGGCGGAGTGGGCTATCGGCTTTATGCAAGCACTAAAACGCTTGAAACAATGGGTGCAGTTGGTGAGTTTGCCAAGCTCTACACCTATTCAAACTTCAAGGCGTCGGCTGATGTTTTTGATATTTACGGCTTTGCAACCCTTGAAGAACTCAACCTTTTTGAAATGATTATAGGGGTACAGCGTGTGGGAGCAAAAACTGCTCTTGCGCTGCTTTCCAATATATCTCCGTCAAAGTTTGCATTATGTGTTGTGACAAACGATTACAAGTACATAGCAAGCCAGACCCCCGGACTTGGCGCAAAGGGTGCAGAGAGAATAGTTCTGGAACTTAAGGATAAGTTCCGTGATGTGGATTTGGGCAATGTTTCGACCGACGATGCAATCGAGGTCTACCACGGCGGCACATCCGAGCTTGACGAGGCGGTTAGCGCACTCACGGTTCTGGGTTATTCACCCACCGAGGCAAAACGGGCACTCAGTGGTGCAAAGGGTACTGTTGAAGAGCTTGTGAAGATTGGCTTGAAAAATTTGATGAAAGGTTAAAGCCTTGTTATGGAATTTGAGAATGAAACCAGAATTATCACCCAGTCAGCAATGAGCGGTGATAACGAAATTGAATATAGCCTGAGGCCAAAGTTACTTGATGATTATATAGGTCAGACCAAAGTTAAGGAAAACTTAAAGGTCTTTATGGAAGCGGCAAAAAACCGTGGCGAATCATTGGACCATGTTCTGCTTTACGGCCCTCCGGGTCTTGGCAAAACCACATTGGCAGGGATAATAGCCAACGAGATGGGCGTGAATATCCGCATCACATCAGGACCTGCGATTGAAAAGCAGGGCGACCTTGCGGCACTTCTTACCAATCTTTCGGAAAATGACATTTTGTTCATCGACGAAATTCACCGGCTTAACCGAAGCGTTGAGGAAATTCTCTATCCGGCAATGGAAGACGGTGCATTGGATATAATAATCGGTAAAGGCCCGTCAGCCCGTTCAATACGGCTCGACTTGCCGAAGTTCACGCTGATTGGTGCTACCACCAAAGCCGGTGCACTTACAGCACCGCTTCGTGACAGATTTGGTGTTATCAGCCGTTTGGAGATATACAAAAAAGAGGATTTGATGCAGATTGTCACAAGGTCTGCAAGGATTCTCGGCATTGAAATTACTCCCGGCGGTGCGGCAGAGATTGCATCAAGGTCACGAGGTACTCCCAGAGTTGCAAACAGACTATTAAAAAGAGTCCGCGACTTTGCTGAAATCAAGGCAAACGGCGTTATAACCGATCAGGTTGCAGACTATGCTCTGCGAATGCTGGAGGTGGACAAGCTTGGCCTTGACTCCACCGACAAACGAATGATTCTCTCAATTATCAACAACTACGGCGGAGGCCCTGTGGGACTTGATACCATCGCCGCAACCATCGGTGAGGAAAGCGACACCATCGAGGATGTTTACGAGCCGTATCTGATGCAGATTGGGTTCATAAACCGCACACCGAGAGGAAGAATGGTTACTAAACTTGGTTACGAACACTTTGGTGTTCCGTTTGGCAAAGACAAGCCGACATTGTTTGATGAAGATTAGAGATACAAACACCTCATCCGTCGGATGATGCCACCGGGTTTGTAGGGTTCGGCGATTTTCGACGAACCGTAAAAAAGAACAATAATATAAAAGGATTGATATAAAATGGAAAAGAAAAAGTTTTATCTGACAACCGCAATTGCATATACTTCAAGAAAACCCCATATCGGTAACACCTACGAGGTTGTTCTTGCCGACGCGATTGCAAGATTCAAAAGATTTCAGGGCTATGATGTGTTCTTTTTGACCGGTACAGACGAGCACGGTCAGAAGATTCAGCAGCTTGCAGAAGACAGCGGCATCACGCCGCAGACTTATGTTGACGGCGTTGCAGGCGAAATCCGGGACATCTGGGATTTGATGAACTCGTCTTACGACAAGTTTATCAGAACAACCGACGACTACCATGTTGCAAGCGTACAGAAGATTTTCAAAAAGCTCT
>JAZQLR010000036.1:0-3389 GCA_045542775.1 Clostridia bacterium | reverse complement strand
AAATGTCTTTTGTTGATGTGGAAGATATCCTTGAAATGGGAGAGGGTCTTGTAAAAAGACTGTTTAAGGATGTTCTTGACGTTGATATTCCCACACCACTGCCCAGAATTACCTTTAAGGAAGCAATGGAGCGTTACGGCTCAGATAAGCCTGACACCCGTTTTGGTATGGAAATCTGCGACCTTTCCGAGCTTGTTAAATCTTGCGGCTTTGGCGTGTTTACTTCAGCAATTGAAAATGGCGGTAGTGTTCGTGCTATTTGTGCAAAAAATGCAGCAGAAACTCTTACCAGAAAAGAAATTGATAAATTGACAGAATATGTTCGTGGTATTGGTGCAAAGGGTCTTGCCTATATCAGATGGGTTGACGATGCTCCAAACTGTTCATTTGCAAAGTTTATGACCGAAGACGAGCTAAATGCCATAATTGAAAAGTGCGGAGCAGAAAAGGGTGATGTTGTGTTTATAGTTGCTGACAAAAACAGCACAACACTTTCAACTCTCGGTGCACTTCGTCTCAAGGTTGCAAAGCAGCTCGATATTATCGGTGATGGCTTTAACTTCCTTTGGGTAACCGAGTTTCCGTTCTTTGAATATGACGAGGAATCCAATACCTATGTTGCAATGCACCATCCCTTTACAATGCCCGAGGACGATTGCATTCAGTATCTTGAAAGCAATCCCGAAAAGGTTACTGCAAAAGCCTATGACCTTGTTCTAAACGGTACAGAGCTTTCAAGTGGTTCAATCCGTATAAATGACTACGAGCTTCAGCAGAAAATGTTCAAGGCTCTTGGTCTTACTGAGGAAGAAATTGCAGCAAAATTTGGCTTCCTTGTTGAGGCGTATAAGTACGGTGCTGCTCCTCACGGCGGTATGGGAATAGGACTCGACAGAATTGCAATGATTATGTGCGGTGCAGACAGCCTGCGTGATGTTGTGGCATTCCCCAAGGTTCAGAATGCATCAGAACTTATGTCAAATTCACCTGATGTTGTAGATGAGGCACAGCTCAAGGAATTAGGTATAAAAATAGATATCCAGGAAGAAAAATAACTTTTTTAAAGCATAAACTTCAAAAAAGTCAGGAGGCGATATCATGAAAAAGCAGACCGTAGTGATAATATGGGCAGCTGCCCTGCTACTGCTTGTTGTGAGTTGCTTTGGAATATATTATTTTTATAATGAGGTTGCTCCTATCGGTAAAACCAATAAAAATATAGAAATATTTAATTGTTCACCGGAGGAAATAACAGAATATTCTGTCTCGGATAAAACCGGAGACTATACGCTGGAACGCACCAAGGACGGTTGGCGTGTTGAGGACAGGAATGTAACAAATCTCAACGATGATGCAATTAACAAGATGATTCATCTGGCATCCGACATCAGGGCGATTGGTACGATAAACAAAAAATCACTCCAAAGCTTTGATACATCCAATGCAAAAAGAATGGAAATTTCAACAAATCGAAAATTCAATGATGAAATTGAAATACGCTTTCTTGGTGTTTCAAACGGCTTGTGCGCCTTTAAGGTTGAGGATGACCACCGAATATATGTTAT
This sequence comes from Clostridia bacterium, assembly GCA_045542775.1. Classification (GTDB taxonomy): domain Bacteria; phylum Bacillota; class Clostridia; order Monoglobales; family Monoglobaceae; genus SIG440. The sequence goes on along the minus strand of JAZQLR010000036.1, from coordinate 1,824 downwards.
GTATCAATCAACGGCGGATATTCTGACTCCGGCATTGAATTCTCTCAGAATTTTAGAGGTTTTTGAGGGCTTGAAAGAAAAGGAAGATATGCCCGAATATTTAAGCTACACAGACTATGACGGCAGCGAGCTTGTTGTAAGACGGAAAACGGCAGCAGAGCTTTCTCAAAACAAAAACAACGGCTATATAATGGAAAAGCCTTTTAAAAGGGAAGTACATGACGATGCCTTTGAACAAGCTATTACGGTGAAAATTCCGGCACTTCAGGCAGCATCTTTTGTAAAAGAACCCAAAAGTCTTGAAGCACTTGGACTTGACAATGAGTCAAGAGCTATACTGAACTTCAGATGGAACGGCAGAGAAGAAACTCTGTTCCTTGGTAAAAGCGAGGGCGGACTTGTATACGCAAAGAGGAAAGACAAAGATTTAATATTTACGATAAATTCCTCGCAGCTTGAATTTCTCCAGACCGACCCGTTTTATATTCTGGAAAATGGCATTCTGAAGGCCGATACAGATAATATTCAATCCGTAATTGTGAAAACCTCAAATGAAGTTTATAACATTTCAAGCACCGGTCGCAAGGGCGAAAATCCGTTGTTTTATGTGAACGGCAACGCCGCAAACGAGGATGTTTTTGAAAATATAGTTGAAAAAATAAAGGATATCAAGTTAATTGGTGAGCTTTCCACAGTTCCGCAAAATACAGAGGAAATTGTGGTGGTTATAAATTATAACAATGCGGCAGGGAGTCAAAAAATCAGTCTTTCAAGCCTGCCGGATAAAAATTATGCCGCTTTTATTGCCGGCCGTGCTGAGTTTTCGGTTGATGGCAATGCTGTTCGGGAATTACTTGAACAGATTAGAAAGACCGGTAACAATCCAACGAAAGTAGAATAGAAAGGACAAATCTACAATGAAAAATGTTTTTGATGTGTTAAAGGAACGTGGGCTGATTGCCCAGATGACTCACGAGGACGAAATCCGTAAGCTCCTCGCTGAAAAAAAGATTACCTTTTATATCGGCTTTGACCCGACAGCTGATAGCCTGCATATAGGCCACTTTATGCAGCTTGTTGTAATGAAGCATATGCAGAACGCAGGTCACAGACCGATTATCCTCCTCGGCGGCGGTACTACAATGGTAGGTGACCCCACAGGAAAAACCGATATGCGTCCTATGATAAGCAAGGAAACCATTCAGCATAACGCTGACAGATTCAAGGAACAGATGTCAAAGTTTATTGATTTCTCTGACGGAAAGGCAATAATGGTTAACAATGCCGATTGGCTGCTCGACCTTAACTATGTTGATTTTCTCCGTGAAGTGGGCGTTCATTTTTCTGTTAACAGAATGCTGTCTGCTGAATGCTTTAAGGCAAGAATGGAAAGAGGACTTTCGTTCCTTGAATTCAACTATATGCTGATGCAGAGCTACGACTTCTATAAGCTCCACCAGGAATATGACTGTATAATGGAATTCGGCGGTGATGACCAGTGGTCAAACATTATCGGCGGTATCGAGCTTATTCGCCGTAAGGATTCTGAGGATGCTTATGGTATGACATTTACTCTTCTTACTACATCAGAGGGTAAAAAGATGGGTAAAACCGAAAAGGGTGCTCTCTGGCTTGACCCTGAAAAGGTTACACCTTACGAGTTCTATCAGTATTGGAGAAATGTTGACGATAAGGATGTTATCAGACTTTTAAAGCTTGTTACATTTGTTCCTATGGAAGAAATTGCAGAATACGAAAAGCTGGAGGGTCAGCAGCTTAATGCTGTTAAAGAACGCCTTGCTTATGAAGTTACCAAAATGGTAC
>JAZQLR010000035.1:0-3784 GCA_045542775.1 Clostridia bacterium | reverse complement strand
CTGCATATCCGTAAAAAGTACTTGCTTTGTCAAGAACCTTCATTTTGCCGCAGACAAAAAGTGCTGCTGCACAAACCGCAAATACCGCCGCCATTGACTTAAGAAGAGCCGGCATTGTGAGAACCATATCCCCCGAATATCCGTTTTCAACAAATCTGAGGAGGATTATAACAAGCACTCCCCATGCAAGATTTATCATATATCCGTTTGTTATCTTATCTATGCGTGCTCTTTTCGCACGGTTTCTTTCTCTCTTAATTTCCTGATTTGCTTTAGCTACCATAACAAAAGCCCTATCCTTTCAATAATCTAAAACAGCCTTACATCTCGCCACGGTCATACATTATAACCGGAATAAGCGCACTTGCCACCGTTTCTGTTCTCAAAATCCGCCTGCCAAGTCCCACAGCGCGAATGCCGTGTTCCATAGCAAAAGCTGCCTCCTCGTCGGAGAACCCGCCCTCCGGACCTACCAAAATTCCAAATTCCGTTGCATCGGGATTGCGGCTTAAAACATTTTTTAAATCGCATTTACCCTCGTGCCCCAAAACCTCGTACGGCATCAACGGAAGCTGAATTTCTTCAAGCATTTCAATTGCTTTTTCAAATGTGACAGGCTCCAACACCTCCGGCACCAGACCTCTGCCACATTGCTTTGCAGCCTCGACCGAAACCTTGTTCCAGCGTTTTGCTTTTTCAGCACCGGCTGCCGCATTGGCAATTTTAGTAACGCATCTTTCCATCATTACCGGAACAACTCGCATCACGCCAAGCTCCACTGCTTTCTGCACGATAAGCTCCATCTTTCCTGATTTGGGTAGCCCCTGAAAAAGTGTAATTTTTGTTTTCGGCTCGGAAAGCGAGAATTCCTTTTTCAGAATCTCGGCCTTGCAAAGATTTTTTTCGATCGCTGTCAGCCTTGCTGTATACTCAAAGCCCGTCCCGTCAAAAACAAGAATTTCATCGCCGCATTTCATCCGTAGAACCTTTTCGATATGCCTTGAGTCCTCGTATATGTTGGCAACATTGCCGCTTATATTCTCAGGCTCGGTGAAAAATCTGCGCATAAGCACTTTGTCCTTTCCGGAAGAATTTGCCGATGATTTTCATATTCTAATACATTTTAACATATTTAAACTGAAATTTCAACCCGTTTTTTGAATTTTAGCACAAATTTGCATAACATATTTCCATTACCGGTAGTATATTCTGTTTAACCTTCTGAATTTTCCCTTGTCTATCGAGTCTATCTGCTCACGAGTAATTCTGAATTTCCAGTTGCCGTCGGCTCTGCCCGGTGTGTTAAGCCTTGTATCTGCTCCATAACCCAAAAGGTCCTGAACCGGCACAATAACCAGACCTGCTGCACTTTGCCATAAAGTACGGAGCATCGAGTCAAAGCCTTTGTTCCAATCCCCGTCATTATATCCGCAGTACTCCAGCATTTCACGGCGTAATTCGTCCGAAAGCTCCCATAAATAGCCAAGCAGGGTATTGTTATCGTGAGTTCCCGAATATGCCACACAATTATTTTTGTAGTTATGCGGCTTGTGGGTTGATTCACCGCCCAAAAAACCAAACTGAAAAACTCTCATTCCGGGGAAACCGCTCCCGTCAACAAGCGCAGTTACCTCGTCGGTTATATCACCTAAGTCCTCCGCAATAATCAGCTTGTCACCGGCAAGCTCTTTAAGTGTTGATACCAACTCCATACGAGGACCTTTAACCCATTTACCGTTTCGCGCCGTCTCCTCACCATAGGTCACCGCCCAGAATGATTCAATTGCACGGAAGTGGTCTATCCGCACACCATCAAACATTTTAAGCATAGCAGACATACGGTCGCTCCACCACTTGTATCCGCTTTCTTTCATCTTGTCCCAATTGTAAAGGGGGTTTCCCCAAAGCTGACCGTCCTCACAAAAATAATCCGGCGGAACACCTGCAACCGCGTATGGAACATTCTTCTCGTCTATCAAAAATTCATCGGTATTCTTCCAAACGTCCGCGCTGTCCATTGCCACATAAAAAGGAATGTCGCCTATTAGCTTTATCCCCTTTTTGTTTGCATACACCTTGACTTTTGACCACTGCTCAAAGAATTTAAACTGAATAAACTTCCAGCCAAAGAGGACTTTTTCATCCGCTTTATCACAATCCCACTCCCACCAGGGCTTTTGTTCGTTTGCTGTTTTCAATGCCATAAACTCGCAAAAATCACTGATATATGGGTTTTCCGAAGCAAATTCTTCAATCTCAGCTACATTTCGGGCACGCCCTGACGCCTTAAACAAAAGTTCCAGCCGTTCCTCCCCGAGCCGTTCGAACTCGCACAGATATGGCGTGTTCTGTTTTGCAGCATTTAATTCTTCGCTCAGTATAAGTCCCTCATCATAAAGCTGCTCTAAATCAATAAAATACGGATTACCTGCAAAGGTCGAATACGACTTATACGGGGAATTGTAATCGTCTGCAGGACAAAACGGCAAAACCTGCCAGTATGAAAAGCCGCAATCCGCCAGAAAATCCACAAACTCCATCGCCGATTTCCCAAAACCACCGCATGAATACTCGCCCCAAAGTGTTGAAATGTGCATCAGCACACCGCTTTTCCGTTCCATTTATATATTACTCCTATTTTTACTTCTTTTTCAAAACTTCTTTAAGGTAAATCCCCGTATATGATTCATTACATTTCGCCACCTGTTCGGGAGTACCGCAGGCAACCACCTCGCCGCCACGGTTTCCACCCTCAGGGCCGAGGTCGATTATATAGTCCGCCGTTTTAATCACATCCAGATTATGTTCTATAAGAATTACCGTATTTCCGGCATCGACCAGTCTTTGCAGAACCTCTATCAGCTTGTGGACATCAGAAGTGTGCAGACCCGTTGTCGGCTCGTCAAGAATATATACGGTTTTGCCGGTACTGCGTTTGCTGAGTTCTGTTGCAAGTTTCACCCTCTGCGCCTCGCCGCCCGAAAGCGTTGTTGAGGACTGCCCGATTTTTATATAGCCAAGGCCTACCTCATAGAGAGTTCTTAAGCGGTTTGCAATTTTAGGGATATTTTCAAAGAACTCAACGCCCTCTTCAACCGTCATTTCCAGTACATCGCTGATATTTTTGCCCTTATACTTAACCTCGAGAGTCTCACGGTTGTAGCGTTTGCCGCCGCAGACCTCGCAGGGCATATAGATATCAGGAAGAAAGTGCATTTCTATCTTTATAATTCCGTCACCCTGACAGGACTCGCATCTTCCGCCCTTTACATTAAAGCTGAATCTGCCTGGTCCGTATCCTCTTGACTTTGCTTCAGGCGTTGCCGCAAACAGATTGCGGATATCGCCAAAAAGTCCGGTATAGGTTGCCGGATTGGAGCGCGGTGTTCTGCCGATTGGCGACTGGTCAATATTAATTACCTTGTCAAGATATTCAAGTCCGGTAATGTTCTTATATTTACCGGGCTTTTGCTTTGCGTGGTTAAGCTCGTTGGCAAGAACCTTATACAAAATCTCATTGATAAGTGAGCTTTTGCCACTGCCCGAAACACCCGTAACACAGGTTGCTGTGCCAAGCGGAATTTTTACGGTTACATCCTTTAGGTTGTTCTGCGATGCACCCACAACTTTCAAAAGCTTACCGTTGCCGCGCCGTCTTTCGTCGGGAACGGGAATTTTCTTTTTGCCGCTGAGGTAGAGTCCTGTTTCGGATTTCTCACACTTTTTTATATCCTCAACTGTACCCTCAGCAATCACCTCACCGCCGTGAATACCTGCACCCGGA
>JAZQLR010000034.1:0-4450 GCA_045542775.1 Clostridia bacterium | reverse complement strand
TGAGCCAAGGAGTTGTGTGTGAATGTTGTCTTCCTAAGACCGCTTGGCCTCCGACTTCGAGGTGATTATCCTCAAAATGGAATACGACGAGAATGACGATTACATTCTTGTTCCGGAAGAAGATTTGGAAATTCTCGACAGAGCGTATGAGGCATTTAAGGAAAGAAACGCTGACCTCTTTGATTTTGAGGATTAATTGAAGCAGACCACACAAAGGGACGGAGCCTCGGCACCGTCCCCTGTATTTTCAACCAAGCTGAAGGGTGATTAAAATAGTACTTATAATTGCGGAAAAGCCAAGCCTTGCCCGAAATATTATGGCAGGCATTGGCAAAATGACAAAGTATGACGGATATTATGAGGGCGGAGGTTATATCATAACCTGGGCCTTTGGTCACCTGTTCTCTCTTGCAGATATAGAGGCGTATTCCTCTGTGCGAGAGGAAAAGCCGAAGTGGACAATGGACAACCTGCCATGCTTTCCGCAGGAGTTTATATTTGAAATAAAAAAAGACGCTTCCCGCAAAACAGATTCGGGAGCGGAAAAACAGTTTGGTGTGATAAAACACCTGTGTAACCGTGACGATGTTGACACCATAATTAACGCAGGCGATGCTGACCGCGAAGGTGAAATAATTGTCCGCACCTGTATTACAAAGGCACTGGCGGATGCAAAGGCACTGAAAAGAATATGGCTTCCCGACCAGACACCTCAGACGGTTCAGGATGCAATGAAAAATCTTAAGGACGAGAGTGAGTACGATAACTTAGCCAATGAGGGCTATGCCAGAACATATACCGACTGGCTGTACGGCGTAAATCTTACCCGTTACGCAACTTTAAGGGCAGGCACGCTGCTCCGTGTCGGCAGAGTAATTGTGCCGATTGTCAAGGCAATCTATGACCGTGATATGGCAATCAGGAACTTTGTTCCGGATATTTACTATGCATTGGTCAGCAAGGCCGAAACAAACGGCGAGGAAATTGAACTCGTAAGCAAAAATAAATTCGAAAAAAACCAGCTCGATAAAGCAAAAGAGATTTGTGGAAAATATAATAGCTGTGACGCAGTTGTAACAGCAAAGAAAAAGAAAAAGGACAAGCTGAGTCCCGGTAAGCTGTATTCGCTTACCAAGCTTCAGAATTACTTGGGTAAACGCTACAAAATGTCCATGGCGGAAAGCCTTGAAATTCTTCAGGGACTTTACGAAAAGGGTTATGTAACATACCCCCGTACCAATTCGGAGTACCTTGCAACAGCTGAGCAGGGCAAGATAAAAACCATTCTGCAATCGGTAAAGCAGCTTGGCTATCCGGTGGAATTCCGGTTCGATAAAAAGATATTTGACGATTCAAAAATAGAATCCCATTCAGCATTGACCCCCACATACAAAATTCCCGATAAAACAAAGCTCTCGGAGAACGAAATGAAGGTTTACAGCGCAATAATGCGTCGCTTTGTAGCGGTATTCTGCGCTGAGGAATGTGTGGTGGAAAAAACTGAAATAACAGTATCCGTCGGGGAACTGGAGGAGTTCATTCTCAAAGGAACGGTAATTGTTCAACCCGGCTGGACGGCGTATGATACATACACCCGAAAGGACAAAATTCTGCCGGCACTTGAAAAGGGCGATAAGGTCAATATAAATTTCCAGCCGGTGGAAAAAGAGACCAGTCCGCCAAAGCACTATACTATTGAAACACTCAATAACTATCTTAAAAACCCGTTCAAGGACGAAAAGGCAAACCTAAGCGAGCAGGAGAGCGAGGCGGAGGAATACCGGGCAATGTTTGAGGGCCTTGAGCTTGGAACTGAGGCGACCCGTACAGGTATAATTGATAATGCAAGAAAAAGCGAATATATCTTGCTAAAAAAGGATACCTACACCATTTTACCTGCCGGAGAAAATCTTATCGAGGCATTGGGGAGAATGAATATAAGTATGGATAAATACAAAACCTCCCAAATGGGTGTTGCTCTTAAAAAAGTGTTCCGTGGCGAAAGCACAACTGTCGATGCGGTTGAAATGGTTAAAAAAGAAATTTCAACAATTTTTGACGAAGCCGCAATGAAAGGCGAGAACTTCGACGGTTTTGTAGGTGACGAAATAGGCAAATGCCCGCTTTGCGGAAATACTGTTACCAGAACTAAATTTGGTTACGGCTGCAGCGGCTATCGTGAGGGTTGCAAATTTTCGACAGGTAATGTGATTTGTGGAAAAGTCATATCGGTTGATAATATGAAGAAGCTACTCGAAAACGGTTTAACCGATTTGATTTCGGGTTTTATTTCAAAACGCACAGGCAAGGAATTTTCTGCAAAACTTGCAGTTGAGGACGGAAAAGTGGTATTTAAATTTTAGCTTTTAGAAGACATATTTAACCCTTTATGTCCTCTGGGGTAATTGCGTTTTGGGTTGTAATATGGTAACTTAAGATTATTATAAATGAATGATTGTTTTGCATATTGGAGGAAGACGTATGTTTTGCATAAAGAGAAAGGAGTCGCTGAATCCTACTGTTACGCTTATGGAGGTTGAAGCTCCGCTTGTTGCAAAAAAGGCTCAGGCGGGTCAGTTTATAATCCTACGTGTTGATGAAGCGGGCGAGAGAATTCCGCTGACTGTTGCGGATTACAATCGAGAAGAGGGGACAATCACGATTATATTCCAGATTGTGGGAGCAACAACCGAAAAGCTGAACAGATTAAACGAGGGGGACTATATCTGCGATTTTGTAGGGCCGCTCGGCAAAGCCTCTGAAGTATCAGGACTCAAAAAGGTTGCCGTTATCGGCGGTGGCGTTGGCTGTGCCATAGCATATCCAACGGCAAAGGCTTTTCAGGAAAATGGCACAGAGGTGCACTCAATTGTCGGCTTCAGAAACAAGGATTTGGTTATCTTGGAGGAACAGTTCAAAAAGGTGTCCGATAAGATGGTGATAATGACCGACGATGGCTCATATGGTGAAAAAGGTCTTGTAACAGACGCTCTCCGTAAACTGGTTGAAAGCGGCGAAAAATATGACGAGGTAATCGCAATCGGACCGCTTGTTATGATGAAGTTTGTTTCGCTTCTCACCAAGGAGCTTGGTATAAAAACAGTTGTAAGTATGAACCCCATAATGATTGATGGAACGGGGATGTGTGGCGGTTGTCGCCTGACTGTTGGCGGCGAAATGAAGTTTGCCTGTGTTGATGGTCCGGACTTCGACGGCCATTTGGTGGATTTTGACGAATGTATCAGACGCTCGGCAATATATAAAGAAACCGAACGCAAGCATCACGATGCGGCTTGCAATTTATTCAAGGGGGTTGAGAAGTAATGGCAAATATGTCACCTAAGAAAAACGAAATGCCTGTTCAAAACCCTGATGTCCGCAATAAGAATTTCAGTGAGGTTGCGTTAGGCTATACCGAAGAACAGGCGATAGACGAAGCAAAGCGTTGTCTTGGCTGCAAAAACCGGCCTTGCACCAATGGTTGCCCGGTTAAAATTTACATACCGGAATTTATCGCAAAGGTTGCCGAGGGCGATTTTTTGGGCGCATATGAGATAATTTACCGGTCAAGTTCACTCCCTGCAGTATGCGGCAGAGTTTGCCCGCAGGAGACCCAGTGCGAATCCAAGTGCGTAAGAGGTATAAAGGGCGAGCCGGTGGCAATTGGCAGACTTGAACGGTTTGTTGCCGATTGGTATATGAAGAATGGCAGCAATGCAGAAAAAACCGTCGCAAAACCGGACGGTAAAAGGGTTGCCGTTGTAGGCTCAGGTCCGTCGGGACTTACCTGTGCAGGCGACCTTGCAAAAATGGGTTACAAAGTTACTGTTTTTGAAGCACTCCATGTGGCAGGTGGTGTACTTGTTTACGGGATTCCGGAATTCCGACTCCCCAAGGATATTGTAAGGCGTGAAATTGAAAATCTAAAGGCTCTCGGCGTTGAAATTGTTACCAATGCAGTAATCGGTAAAACTCTTACGGTTGACGAGCTGTTCGAAGATGGTTACGAAGCAGTATTTATAGGCTCGGGCGCAGGTCTCCCAAGATTTATGAATATCCCCGGTGAAAACCTCAACGGCGTATATTCAGCAAACGAATTCCTGACCCGAACCAATCTGATGAAAGCATACGAACAGGATTCCACAACTCCGATAATGAAGGCACAAAAGGTTGCAGTTGTGGGCGGCGGAAATGTTGCAATGGATGCGGCAAGATGTGCAATGCGTCTTGGAGCAGAAGAAGTTTATGTTGTTTACCGCCGTTCAATGGACGAAATGCCGGCAAGACGCGAAGAGGTTGAACACGCAGAGGAAGAGGGTATCATCTTCAAAACCCTCAATAATCCGGTTGAAATTTTGGGCAATGACCAAAGCTTTGTCAGCGGAATAAAATGCGTTAAAATGAAGCTTGGCGAGCCTGATGAATCCGGCAGACGTCGCCCTGTTGAGGT
>JAZQLR010000033.1:0-4045 GCA_045542775.1 Clostridia bacterium | reverse complement strand
AGGTGTCATTGTTCTAACAGAAGTACAAACACCTCTCTTCTGCGGAGAAGCCTGAACAGTGTGCTTTTTCTTAATGGTATTGAATCCATCCAAGAGAGCCGGTGCTGTAGACTTTTTCTCAGCAGTCTTTCTGCCTTTCTTAACTAACTGGTTAAATGTTGGCAACGAATCTCACCTCCTATATATAATTTGGCGGAAGCAAACGCTTCCTATATAAAAACGCCTAAGCGCTTTTAACAATAGTAGCAACCGCAGTGGGAACATCAACATGGCAAGCCTTGCCGAGTTCCTTCATAGTATCTACATATACCACTTCGGTCTTTTTAACCTCACAGAGCTTCTCCAGAGGAATCACCACATGCGCATCTGCATCCTTTGCGATAAACACAAGTTCTGCCAAACCCGCTTCCAGTGCTTTTTTTGTTTGTTTGAGACCAACCACATGAGTGCTTGTCTTTATTCTATCCATTTTTTCACCTTTGCATTTTTAATGCGATAGGATGCGTGAAACCCCACACTATCCCAATATTAAAAATCCTATATATTGTAACAACAATTTCTTGTTTTGTCAAGTACTATATATAGGATTTTTTCTAAAATTTTATACATAAATATGGTACATTCTCTGCAATTTATAATACAGAGTCTACAAATGCCTATTTCGCTTCAGCAAGCGCCGCTTTCAGCGCCTGAGCAAGCTGGTCGGGACAAGAGGTTCCCTTGCCACCGCAATTGATTCCCTCGAGTCTCGAAATCGCTTCGTTTGCGTCCATACCCTCAACCAATCTTGCAACGCCGGTTGTATTACCCTGACAGCCCATTACAAACTGAACATTCTTTACTATGCTACCGTCGAGTTCAAAGCGGATTTCTCTTGAACATGTTCCGCGTGTTCTGTATGAAAACCCTTTCATTTTTTCATTCCTTTCATTACATATTAATTTACAACGAAAAAAGGAACGCCTTAAGGCGTTCCTTTAAGAGCTTAATCTAAGCTTATTTGTTGATGAGATCCTTAAGCGCCTTACCTGCCTTAAAAGCGGGAACCTTAGCTGCAGCAATCTTCATCTCAGCACCTGTCTGAGGATTTCTGCCAGTTCTAGCTGCTCTTTCTCTAACTTCGAAGCCGCCGAAACCTACGAGCTGAACCTTGTCACCCTTTGCGAGTGCGCCTTCAACTGCGCATACAAAAGCGTTAAGAGCTGCTTCTGCGTCCTTCTTAGAGAGATTTGCCTTTTCAGCCATTGCTGAAATCAATTCCTGTTTATTCATTCTTAAAACTCCTTTTCTTTAATATTGTTTGTTTAGAATGTTTTTTTTCATAACGTTAAGATTATTTTACTACATTATTTTTGAAATTTCCATAGTTTTCTGTATTTTTTCCCAAATTCGTGAGTTTGCACAAATTTTTTCAACTCCTTTTATGCTAAATACGCAATAAATAGGCTATTTTGAGCGGTTTTTCACTAATCAGGACTGTTCATAAGCATCTCGTTCAGCTCGTTTCGGGTTATAAGAACCTGCCTTGGTTTAGTACCCTCGTACGGACCGATAATACGATTTTCCTCAAGCTGATCGATAATTCGTGCCGCACGCTGATAACCTATCTTATAACGACGCTGAAGCATTGCCACCGATGCCTGACCGGACTCAAATACAAGCTCTGCCGCCTTTACAAACAGCTCGTCCTTATCACCGCTTCTTGTATGGCTGTCGTCCTCACTTGCAGCATTTTGCGCCTCCTGAGCATTTTCAATATGTTCGAGTATGGATTCGTCATATTCGGCTTCGTACTGCTTTTTAACGAAGTTAATAACATTTTCAATCTCGCTGTCGGAGATAAAGTTGCCCTGAATTCTGATAGACTTACTCTCGCCTCTTGGTGCATACAGCATATCACCTTTGCCGAGGAGCTTTTCTGCACCCATTGCATCAAGAATTGTACGGCTGTCGACCTGAGAAGAGACTGCAAACGCTATTCTTGACGGAACATTAGCTTTAATTACGCCCGTAATTACATCAACAGACGGTCTTTGGGTTGCAATTACAAGATACATACCAGCCGCTCTTGCAAGGGCCGCAAGACGGTTTATCGCATCCTCGACCTCGTTTTTGGCAGCAAGCATAAGGTCTGCAAGCTCGTCAATGATTATAACAATCTCGGGAAGCTTGTTTTCCGGAGTGCCCTGTTCTTCCATGAGCATATTATACCCCTGCAGATTACGCACCTTGTTATCCTTCATCAGCTGATAACGATTCTGCATCTCAGCAACCGCCCAGTTGAGTGCACCTGCTGCGTGCTTGGGGTCGGTAACAACCGGTATGAGCAGATGCGGAATTCCGTTATACACGCCAAGCTCAACCATTTTGGGGTCAACCATTATCATCTTGACTTCGTTGGGCTTTGCTTTATAAAGTATACTCGTAATCAGAGAGTTTATACATACACTCTTACCCGAACCGGTGGCACCTGCAATCAGGACATGTGGGAATTTTGCGACATCGGCAATCACGCCTCTGCCGCTGATGTCCTTGCCGAGAGCAAACGCTGTTTTTGATTTAAAGTCTCTGAACTCGTCCGAATCAATAACCTCACGGATAGGAACAGAGCTTGCTTCTTCGTTCGGGATTTCAATACCTATTGCCGCCTTGCCGGGGATAGGTGCTTCAATACGCACACCCGATGCAGCTAAGCTGAGCGCAATATCATCGGCAAGATTTGTTATCTTGGAAACCTTTACGCCAAAGCCCGGCTGAAGCTCAAATCTTGTAACCGTGGGGCCTTGAGTAATATTAAGAATGTCTGCCTCAACCTTAAAGCTTGCAAGTGTTTCAAGGAGCTTATTTGCTTTATTCTCAAGCTCGCGCTTTATCTCAGCACGGCTTTTTGCTTTTGCTTTTGGCTTTTCAAGAAGTGATACCGAGGGCAGCTTATAGTTTATTATCTTTGTTGCCTCGATATTCTCTTTCGCCATTATATTTATACTGTTTGCCGCCTGTTGAGCCTCTTCGTGCTTTATGCGCTTGCCTGCCTCAACTGCACGGTCCAAAGATATGCCTTCATCCAGTGCCGCCTGAGTCATCGGGTCAACCTTCTCCTGCATCTGCACAAGGCTGGGCGGCTCAAACTCGCCATCATCATTTTTGAAATTTCCGTTCTCGTCCGGAAGCTGTGTGAGAACCCCTGAATTTTCTTCGGTTATCTCAAATCTCGGAGCTACTGACGGAGTTTTTGCAGGATTGTTCTTTTCACGGATTACCTCGGATGCAACCTCGGCAATATCAACAGCTTCTGTCGGTTCATCATCCTCTACATCAAATTTGAACGGCTTTCTCGCAGATGTTTTCTGTCCCTCTGCAATTTCTGCAAGAGCATCGTTCTTAAAGTACACATCAAAGTAGTCGTTATTGGGAGTATGCCCTGCATTCTCGCCCGGATTCTGTGGAATTTGCTGGGTTTTTACTTTTTCTTTTTTCTTTCTGCCCAGTTTCTTCTCTTTGTGGGGTTTTTCTTCTATATCCAGCTCCACTTCCTCATCGAGTGCCGCTGCCATATCCTCTTTATTCCTTTTTATGTATGCTGTAATTGACTTGAACAGCTTTTCAAGCGAAACCTCTGTAAGTATCAACAGCAGAATCATTGCCGCTGCAATTGACAGAATTGTTGTACCAACTGTTCCGAGACACTTTACAAGTCCGATACAAAGCAGAGTTCCTATAACACCGCCCGAACTTCCGTCCTTACCCCAGTCGTACATACTGCGAATTCCACTTAAAAAGTCAGTATAGCTCCACGCAGTATCCTCGTGCCAAAGCGCCCAGATTACCGATGTGACAATCATCAGCGCAAGAAGCACCCAGATTTTGTAGCCTGTGTTTTCTTTCCGCTTTTCTATGAACATATTTACACCCGTCCATATAATAAACACAAAGAAAATCACCGCTGCACCGCCAAAGAGACCCATAAGTATTCCTCTAAATATCTCGCCCACAATCCCTGTTGCGCCTTCCCAGAACGAAAGTGCAACAAAGATACCGAGAGCAA
>JAZQLR010000032.1:0-7416 GCA_045542775.1 Clostridia bacterium | reverse complement strand
TTATTTTAATATATAATTCCCTTAATAACCTTTCTTTCCCTTAAATATTACCACTTTTTAAGGGAAAAGTCAAAGAATCAAGCAAATTTACCCTTATTTAATGTTTCTTTTCAAGGTAAAGTTATTCTGTCAAACTGTTTTATCATTTCATATATTTTTATCTAACATTTTTCTAGCACTTTTCTAGCGAAAACCCAAAAAATGCATCAAAAAGTGGCAATACGAAAATCGTGAGAACAGCAAAGGCTTTGAAGGAATTTATCCCCTCAAAGCCTTGATTTTATGCGGTTTTTATCGCTTTTTAAGTTCCTTTAACTTCCGCTAATTTACTCTATCTAAAAACACAGTCTAACAGCTCGAAATGCGTTTGCCTTAACGGGCACGTGGGTTCGAATCCCACCCTGTCCGCCAAAAAAGCGTGATGACTTTAAAATCATCACGCTTTTTGATTATCTATGATTTCTTTTATAATATCTTATTTTAACATATGCGCCCTTTCCACTTGGAGGAGCTGACAAAACCTCATCATCACCCGACATTATATTATACATAGCTGTACAGCATTGCGGCATATGATGATTTGGACCCGGATAACCACCGCATTCAACGTGAATATCTCTTGATAAAATGTCTTTATATGGCAATATCATACCTTTTAATTTTTCTGCAATTTTATTCTCAAATATTTCGGTATAAGTATTTTTGTTTGACATAAAATTCACCCTCCTTTGTATGTAATTATTGTATCATTGACTTTAGAGTTGGCTCAATGTTATAATAAAATAAAAATGGAGGCGTCATATATGTATGTAAAAGAACAGATTTTTGAAGCCATAAAAGCCAGTCCCGGCATAACAGACAGCGAATTGGCGATTAAGTTGAACAAAAGACACCAACATATAAACAACGAATGTCATGTACTCGAAAACACAGGGAAAATTGAAAGAAAGTTTAACCCATCAAAAAATCTTATAGGAAATTATCCTGTGCCTGCAAGGAAAAAATCCTTTTGGAAAGCTGTTCTTGGGTGGTTAGTGGAATTATTACAAAATAAGGAGATGAAAATATGGACTTTGAAAAAGTAATTACCGAGAGATACTCGGTCAGAAAATTTGAGAATAAACACCTTGAACAAGGGGTTATTGACAAACTGCTTTATGCTGGGCATATTGCCCCGACAGGCTGCAACTTTCAACCACAGAGAATTCTTGTGCTGAACACCGACGAAAGCACCAAAAAGTTAAAGAACTGCACCAAGTGCCACTTTGACGCACCGTGTGCTATGCTTATCTGCTACAACAAGGACGAAAGCTGGTCACGCCCCTATGACGGCGCACAGTCTGCACCCGTTGATGCAAGCATTGTTGCAACACATATGATGCTTGAAGCCGCAAACCTTGGCATTGGAAGCTGCTGGGTGATGCATTTTGACCCTGCTAAAATGCGTAAAGAATTTAACATTCCGCAAAACTTTGAGCCACACGCACTTTTGGTAATGGGTTACCCCCATGAAAGCGCCGCACCAATAGAAATGCACTCAAAGACCCGACCGCTTGATGAGGTTGTGTTTTATGAAAATTTTCGAAGGGGATGTTAAAATAGTCCAGACCGCAAAAAGACGGGAAAACAAAGAACATTCCTTGTAAACTAGCAATAAAAAGATATTATAAATGTAGAAAAATCGCATAATAATGCGATTTTTCTGTTTTTATAGTCTTTTTGCTACGCACAAACCTCGCCTCTCGGTGTACCCAAGTACACCTTCGGGTAACCCAAAGTCTTGACTTTGGCTCGGTTTGTGTGTTCTGAATCAATTTTACCTATCCCCTGATGGAAGGCTGTTTAATGGTGATGATGGTGATTGTGGTGGTGATGATGTCCCGAATGCGACTTTTCTTCAATGTGGCAATGCTCCTCGTGGCAATGCTCCTCGTGGCAATGTTCGCCCTCTGCCTCAAGTTCCAGCGTTGCGTGGCCTATTCCGTGCTCCAGAAGCTCTTCACGCACCGCTTCCTTTACCTCGTGCGGCTCGCCGTTTGCTACAATATGCATTGTTGCATAGTTGCTTTGTCCATCCATGCTCCAGATATGGATATGATGAACGCCCAGCACTCCGTCAATTTCCAGTATATGTTCTTTTATCTCGTCAATATTGATGCCGTGCGGAATTTTTTCGAGAAATACATCGAGAACTTCCTTGAGGTTCTGCACCGCATTTACCAGAATAAACACCGCAACACCGATTGATAAAATCGGGTCAATAACCCTGATGTCGGTAAATCGCATTACAACTGCGCCTATAAGCACCACTATCCAGCCAAGCACATCCTCGAGCATATGCAAATTAACCGCCTTTTGGTTAAGGGAATCACCGTCACGGGTCACAAGTGCCGCAGCAAAATTCACCAACGCACCGATTACCGCAAAAACTATCATACCGTTATAATTGATTTCAACCGGACTGATAATTCTGCCCACCGCATTGACGATAACCATTACCGAGCCGAAAAGCAGAATCAGCGTTGTGATAACGCCGCCAACAACCGAATACCTTGCATAGCCGTATGTATATTTGCCGTCGGGCTGTCTGCGGCTCTTTCTTTCCAGGATATAAGACGCACCAATGCTTGCCGCATCGCCCAGATCGTGAACTGCGTCCGAAACAATTGCAACGCTGCCGGTGAAAATTCCGCCAAAGAACTCAAAAACCGAAAACGCCAGATTTAAAATAAATGCAATAAGAATATTTTTCTGTGTTTTCATAAAACTCTCCCTTTAATTACTATTTATTTGTCTTTGCCGACTTTAATTCCGTAAATTATTCCTATTATAGCATAAGGGATAAGCAAAAACAAACAGATAACCGTAAACGCCGGTGGCAAAAGTGTGCTGATTATAAACAACAATCCCATAACCACCGTTTCAATACCTATAAACCGATTTATCCTTCTGGCTTTTTCTACACTCAAATCATAGTTCTTGATATAATCAAACTTTGGCAGATAATTACCCTGGGTAATCAGTATTGCGCCAACCAAAAGCGATGCAACAACCCTTACATCAATATTCCAACCAAGACCAATCCCCAGTGTTACAATCTGCAAAACCACTGTCATAACAGGGATAAGCCATTTTGTCACCTTTTCAAACTTCACACGGTCTCCGTGCTTATATGCATTCACGTCATTAATAACACAACAGATAATCTGTAAAAGCACCATCAAAAGCGGCATCCCGAATACCACAAAGCCTTTTGATGCAAAATTGTCGGGGTTGTTGTTTATGTCAAAATGTATTGCCACCTCCTCGGGCAGGCTGTCCCAGACTGCAACTCCCAATAAAATCGTCAAAAGACAAATAAGACAAGTTACAATAAGTATTTTCCACTTTATAAACCTCATTATTTTTTACCTCCCAATGCATATATCCATGTGAGAACTTCCTCAAAAACCGAGGCGTTAAGCTCATAGTATATATAATTTTTATATTTTTCCTCGGCGACTAAATCCGCAGCCTTGAGCTTTGCCAGATGATACGAAACTGTCGCACCGGTCAGCTGAAACTGCTCCGCAATCTCTCCGGCGGACTTTCGCCCCGTCTTAAGCATATTCAAAATATCACGCCTCACCGGGTCGGAAATCGCTTTTAATGTTTCATTCATTGCCACTTTTCTCACCTCTGTTTAGATGTTTATCTAAATAGAATATATCACGGTTTTCTTCTTTTGTCAATAACTATTTAGAAACTTTTCTAAACACCTTGCAAGCAACAACCGATGCAGAATTTGCATCGGCTGTATCAAAAACTGTACTATCTCGGGAATACGCCGTTGTTCATATCCACGCAGAAGCCGGTTATGTAATCGGGGGCATCCGTACCGAGCCAACGAATGGTTTTTGCAATTTCCTCAGCCTCGGCAAAACGGTTGGTGTAGGTATTTGCCTTCATATACGCCTTGCGGTCCTCGGGGATAACGCTCATCATATCAGTAAAGGTCGGGCCGGGTGCAACTGCATTGACCTGAATATTCTTTGCGGCAAATGCCTTTGCAAAGCTCTTGGTGGCATTGATAAGTGCTGCCTTGGACGCACCATACCACACATCGGGGTGGCCTATCTGCCCTGCAACCGATGCGATATTGATAATTCTGCCGCCGCCGTTTTCAATCATAGCCGCAGAAAATGCAGTTATAAACTCAATGGGTGCGTAGAGATTTACATTCATCAGCATATCCCGTTTTTCGGTGGGGTAGCTGTTATAAGGCAGGGAATACATAACCCCTGCGTTGTTGACCAACACATCAACCGCACCGATTTTCTCCGAGAGCTTGGCAATTTCCGAAACCTTACTGATGTCAAATTCCACAATTTCTACCTGTTCGTTATCCTTGTAAGGGAACTTTTCGAAATCCCTTGCAACAACAATTACTTTATAGCCTTGCTCCAGAAACAGCTTGGTTGCGGCAAGGCCTATGCCCTTGTTTCCGCCTGTAATAAGTACCTTTTTCATAATTTTCACCTCTTCAGATTGTTAAAAATCAACCTTATCGGGATGCAGACCCGAACTGCCGAAATCATTCATTGCGTTTATCTTCTGCATATCCGTATCGGAAATCTCAAAATCAAACACCTCGGAATTTTCCTTAATCCTACTCGGCGTAACCGACTTGGGCAGAGGAAGTGCCCCGTTTTGCAAGCACCACCTGATGCAAAGCTGTGCCACACTTTTGCCGTAAGCCTTGGCAATCTCCGAAAGCTCGGGGGATTCGAGCATTCTGCCCGTACCTAAGGGGCTCCACGCCTCAACTAAAATCCCGTTCTTTTTGCAGTATTCCACCGCCTCGTTTTGCATAAAGCCGGGGTGGAATTCAATCTGATTGACCATCGGCTGAACCTCTGTCTCCATAAGCGGCTCCAAGTGGTGGGGCAAGAAGTTTGAAACTCCGATTGCCTTTATTCTGCCAGCCTTGTAAAGCTCAGTCAAAGCCTTCCATGTACCGAGGTTTTGCTCCGTCCAATCGTCGAACCGCTCGGGCGATGCCGGCCAATGGATAAGAACAAGGTCGATATAATCAAGCCCGAGTTTACCGATTGACCGTTCAAAGCCTAAGAACGCATTATCGTAGCCACGCATTTTGTTCCAGATTTTGGTGGTAACAAAAACCTCCTCACGGGGAATATCCGTCTCTTTCAGCGCCTCGCCGATACCCTCCTCGTTGCGGTAAATTGCCGCAGTGTCAATATGCCGGTATCCGCATTCCAGCGCCGCCTTAACCGCCGTTTTAACAGTATCGCCGTCGGCCGATTGCCATGTTCCAAGACCAACACAGGGGATTTCCACACCGTTTTTAAGTATAAATTTATCTGTCAGCTTTTTCATAATTTTCACCTCATAAGAACTCCGTATTTTGTTTTGAGCCGCTCCAGTTTTTCTATCATCGGCTCTGAAATAAACCACAGGAACATCGCAGTTGATGCGCCGTAAATCAAGTCAAAGGGGATTCCGCTGATGCACGATGCAATCAGCATCTCTGCCGTTGGGTCGGGCTGCCATAAATACACGCTTGAAGCATTAAGTATTATCCCATGAACCACAACCGCCATAAAAGCACCGAACACCGAAATGGGCGCCCTGCTAGCCGGGACTTTGCCGTTTGCAAAAACCAGACCCGAAATCAGACCAACCACGCCTGACGCAAACATCTGCCACGGCGTCCACGCACCCTGACCAAAGAAGAAGTTGGACACAAATGCCGAAACAGCGCCGACCAGAAACCCCGTCTCGCCGCCAAAGCACACACCGGCAATTATGACAATCGCAAGGGTCGCCTTAAACTGGGGCAGCATATAAAACGCAGCTCTGCCGGCAACCGCCAATGCACACAAAACGCTTATGGTAACCAGTTCCCGCGTCTCGGGTTTTCGCCCCTCAAGCATTGCAAAAAATGCCGCTATCACTTCTAAAATAATCAAAAAGCTTATCAGGTAATACCGTCTGCTTTGCAAGAATACCATCCCGAAAATAACCGTAGCCGCAGCTAAAACTATAACCAGAATTGCCGTCAGAATATTTCTTTTTGTGAGCCTTGCGGTTTTCCGCCGTGGCTCTTTATTTTTCCGTGGCAGAAAGCAGGAAAGTGCAAATGCCGCAAGGGCAATTGACAAAAGCTGCACCAACAGCTGAACGGAGGTCGGCTGTCCGTCCGTCATTCCCGTAAGCTGCGCTACGCAACATGCCAAAAACAGCACCGCAAAGAAAACTCCCAAAATAATCCGCTTTGTCATAAGTTCTTCTCCTCTCCGCCGCAGGCAAGGATTATGTCCTCTGCCAGAACAGCCGCAGGCAGCACCTTTCTTGCCATTCGGTTGGCACTTGTTGTGTAAAAGCTTTTCCCTGCAAAAAACTCTCTCGGTCTTGCCGCCGATATGATTTCGCCGTCAAACATAAGCGCACAACGGTCAGCGTACTTTGCACAAAATTCAATGTCGTGAGAAACCAAAATTACCGCCACGCCGCTTTTTGCAAGGTTTTTAAGTGTCCCTGCAAGCTCGTCCTTAAAGCCGCTGTCCATACCCTTTGTCGGCTCGTCCAACAGAAGTATCTGCGGCTTTTTCAAAAGCACCTTTGCAAGTGTCGCCCGTTGCCGCTCGCCACCCGAAAGGTCAGCCGGATTTCTTTCCAAAAGATTTTCTATCCGGCACAGCCTTGATATTTCCTCAACCTCTTTACCCTGTATCATATCCTCAAGTTCAAGTCTTACCGTATTTTTTACAAATAAACATTCGGGGTTCTGCGGCAAAACGCCAAGCACCCCGTTATAAATATTGGGCACCTTTTTCAGCGGAACACCATTTATCAGGATTTTGCCCGAATATGGAATATTAATGCCCGAAATCAACGACAGCACCGTGCTTTTTCCTGCGCCGTTGCCGCCCATCAGGGCAAAAATTTCACCCCTGAATGCATCAAAGGATAAGCCTTTGACTATATCGGGAAGCTCACGCCCGTAGCGGAACCACGTATCCTTGACCGTTACGGCAGTCTCTCTTTTTTCATCCGGCAAATCTTTTGGAATTCTGTCGGGGAATACAGGGTTTTTGCTTGCAAATTCTTCAAGCCATACCCTGCCGTCACGGACTGTCAACGGAATTTCGCCCGAACCCTCCAATGCGCCAAAAACACGCATTGGTACCGGCAGTGCCTTTGCCATAATATGTCCGGAGTCCGTCAGCTGCCGTGCAACTTCTTTGGGGCAGCCGTCACAAATTATCCGTCCCTCGTCCATAACCACAACACGGTCGGATATGGGTATAACCTCCTCAAGCCGATGTTCGGATATGATTATTGTTGTTCCAAGCTCGAGGTTGAGCCGCTTAAGCGTCTCTAAAAATTCTCTTGCCGCAATGGGGTCAAGCT
>JAZQLR010000031.1:0-6292 GCA_045542775.1 Clostridia bacterium | reverse complement strand
GCCTTCATATCACCAAGTCGCACATACTTTATATAAGCACCAAGAGTTTTAATTGTTGTTTCGGCTGTTTCGCCCGTGCCAAAATATGTACCGCGCACATTCCACGATGCACCGATTGCGGCTGATGAGAAAAAGTTGATTATATCCACAACCTTTTCGGTATCAGAAAGGTAGCCTACTGTTTCAAACAGAATTCCAACATCGGCTTTTTCAGCACGCTTTATTGCATCGGAGAGTTTTTCGTTCAGGATATCAAAAGGTGTTTCTTCTTCTACCCGAACAATAATATTTTCAATGCCCGAGCTTGCCGCCATATCCACATATTTTGAGATTATTTCAGCCGTTGTTTCATCGCTTTCTACCGGCTGAGGCATACGCAGCGCAGAAACCGCAATATTACGGTTAACAAGCTTGCGTTTTGCATCAGCTATACGGTCGCGACGGAGAATACTGTCGTGATGGTGGCTGCGTTCTTTGATTGCATCATATATTTCAAACCCTGCAAATCCATAATCATAAGCATAGCGACAGGTATCAAGGAAGGATGCACGGTTTACATTTTTTGTTGAAAATACGATTTTCATCTTATTCCTCCTCAAACACTATCTTGTTCAGGGCGTTTATGTATGCTCTGATACTTGCTGCCACGATATCTGTTGAAATACCGTTTCCGGAATACAGCTTGCCATTGTTGCGGAGTCTCACCAATGCAGAGCCTAACGCTTCCTTTCCCTCTGTTACCGCCTGAACCTGAAAATCGTCCAGCTCATAGTGGTATCCTATACATTGTTCAATGGCACGGAATGCCGAGTCGATTGAACCGTCACCGGTGCTTACGCCGGAGATAATTTCGTCATTGCATTTAAGTGTTACCTGAGACATTGAGCCTGTAAGGTTGCTGCTGTTGATTGTGTAGCTTTCAAGATGATAGGTTGAAGGTGCCTGCATTGCAGAGCTTGCGATAAGGGCCTCCAGCTCCTTTGCACCGACAGCATCTTTCTTTTCGCAAACCTGAAGAAGTGCCTTATGCACATTTCCGCAATCCGAATCGGAGAGGTCATAGCCTAAAATCCGTGCAGCCTGCTCAACCTGAGCCAATGTGGTATCGGAATCAAGCAAAATTTTCTTTTTCTCGCTTACCGAATTTTCTGCTTCATACACTTCGTGATTAATACTTGCAAGCATATCATCAATGCTTGAATGTATTTTGGTATTATTAAGATTTATTTCAGCACCAATCTGGGCAGAACAAGCATTGAATGCGTCTGAAATTTCGCCTGTTAAGAGAACATCTTTTCCAGCCATAGCGCACTTGAGTCCGTCAGCGCCCTTTGAAGCTGCGGCAATTGCCGATGCAACCGCCATATTTATACGGTCTGAAACCTGAACATATACGGGAACACTTACGGCATTCTTAACTTTTTCAACCAGTTCTGCAATGCTTTCGGGCAAGGTTACGCCCGCATCATCGCAAACGGTGATAATGTTTGCGCCATTTGCCTCCGCCTCTTTAACCGCCGCAATAAGGAAGTCATCGTCGGCACGGGTTGCGTCCAATGCAGAAAATTCCACATCATCACACAAGTCTTTTGCCATTTTGGTAAGCTCGCCGATTTTCGCAAGCATTTTATCAGCCTTTATATGATATGTATACTCCATCTGAACAGTAGATATTGGAAGCTCAATCTGGAGACGCGGTTTTTTTGCATCCTTTACACATTCCCACGCAGACTTAAGTTCCTCTGCACTAAATCCGACCGGAATAGCAATTGCGGCGTTTTGAACATTCTGAGCAATCGTTTTGTATATAATGGTGTCCTCACGCAGATTTTTAATCGGGGCAAGCTCAACTACATCTGCACCGAGACCGTCAGCACAGGCAGCAACAGCTGTTTTTTCACGGAATAAAAGAGCCACACTGCGCTCTTCTGAAAGTTTTTTAAGAGTAATGTCTGAAATATTGATTTTTTTCATTTTGAAAACCCCTTTCATATTTCTATATATATCAACAAAAAACACGCTCCCGTCTCCTTGTTGCTTCAAAGAGACGAAAACGCTAAATTCTTAACTTATGTTTCCGCGGTACCACTCTTCTTCATCCGCACGGGACGCCCTTAGATGCTAACACATCTTAACTCTGTAACGGGAGTACCCGTCTGCCCCTACTCTAAACATTTCGCGACAGCCGCTCCGCGGTGAGTTCTGCAAAGCTCTCCCAATGCCTCACACCAACCGGCATCTCTCTCATAGGCGAAAGTATTCTGCATACTATTCCGCATCACTGCGTTTATAACAAGGATAGTTTAACACACAAACACTTATTTGTCAAGTAAGTTTTTAAAAAACATTTGAACTAATCAATTGGTTCAAAATCCGATGCCGGATGCTTGCAAAGCGGACAGATAAAGTCCTCGGGGAGTTCGTCTCCCTCATACACATATCCGCAAATTTTGCAAACAAAGCCTTTTTTCTTTTTTTCAGGCTTTGGTTTTATGTTATCAAAATAATACTGATAAGTAACGCTTCTTTCATCCGATAATTTAAGAGCTTCCGTCACATCGGCAACAAAGATTGTGTGAGTTCCGCAATCTATCTCGTTAATTACTTTTCCCGAAATAACCGCATTTGAATATTTAGTCAAGTACAAAAGTCCGTTTTCTGTTCTCGCAGCATCAGAAAATCCCTCAAATTTATCCTGATTTCTTCCGCTAACAAAACCAAAGCGTTCAAATACTTCAAAGGGTACTGCTTCGGTCAGCACGGAAACATTAAACACACCGCTTTTCTTTATCATATCGTGGGTGTAGTTATCCTTATTTACGGCAACCGTGATTTTGAGCGGTTCCTGAGTTACTTGCTGAACTGTATTTATGATACAGCCGTTATCCTTTTCCCCTTTTGCTGTTATTACAAAAAGTCCGTATGAAAGTTTAAACATACTATCATTGTTTATCTGTGGCATAGTTATTACCTCCCTTTAATGTTAATATTATACAACTTCTTGCGAAATCCTTTAAAAACAGTTGTATTTTCCCATTTTTTGTGATAAAATATGTATATCCTTACAAAGAAACGGAGAAAAATTATGAAACCGATAGTAGCAATTGTGGGCAGACCCAATGTGGGTAAATCCACTTTGTTCAATAAAATTTCCGGCAAACGAATTGCCATTGTGGAGGATACCCCCGGTATCACCCGCGACCGCATTTACGCAGATGCCGAATGGCTTGGCAGGGAGTTTACCCTGATTGATACAGGCGGTATTGAGCCGGACAGCAAGGATATTATCCTTTCGCAAATGCGTAATCAGGCAAATCTCGCCATTGAGACCGCTGATGTTATACTGTTTATGGTTAATGTCCGTGACGGTATGACCGCCGCTGACAAGGACATTGCGGCTATGCTGAGAAAATCAAAGAAGCCCGTTATCCTTGTTTGCAATAAGGTTGATAACCCCGGCAATCCGCCTATGGAGGCTTATGAATTCTATAACCTTGGCATTGGCGACCCAGTACTCATTTCTGCATCACACGGTATGGGGGTTGGGGATCTTTTGGATATGATATGCGACCACTTCCCCGAAGACGATGGTGTTAAAGAAGACGAGGATATTACCTATGTTGCAATTGTTGGTAAGCCCAATGCGGGTAAATCTTCGCTGGTTAACCGCCTGCTCGGCGAGGAACGCGTTATTGTCAGCGACATTGCAGGTACAACCCGTGATGCAATTGACAGCCGTCTTGAACGCAATGGTAAGCAATATGTAATTATTGATACTGCCGGTATGCGTAAGCGTGGCAAGATAGACGAAACCGTTGAGCGGTACAGCGTGGTGCGTGCACTTGGCTCTATTGATCGTGCAGATGTATGTGTTATAATGATTGACGCAAGCGAGGGCGTAACCGAGCAGGACACCAAAATTGCCGGTTATGTTCACGAGCAGGGCAAGGCTGCGGTATTTGCTGTTAACAAGTGGGATTTGGTTGAAAAAGAGACCAACACAATGAAAAACTTTAAGGACAGACTCCTTGAGGGCTTTAACTTTATGATGTATGCAGAATCTGTATTTATTTCTGCAAAAACCGGACAGCGTGTTGACAGTCTTTTTGATATGATTGACCTTGCGGTTGAAGAGAACAAAAAGCGTATTTCAACCGGACTTCTGAACGATGTAATCAACGATGCAATTGCAATGGTTCAGCCGCCCTCTGACAAGGGAAAACGCCTTAAAATCTATTATGGCACGCAGGCATCTATCAAGCCGCCTACATTTGTTCTTTTTGTCAATAACGCAGAACTTGCACATTATTCCTATGTAAGATACCTTGAGAATAAAATCCGTGACGCATTCGGCTTCCGGGGAACGCCTATCAAATTCATCATTCGTGAAAAGGGCGAAAAACCGCAATAAACATAAAGGAGCAATAACGCGAAAGTTCCTTTCCCGTTATTTCCTCCGGCGGATTGAATTGCCCGTGCGAAATTTTCGCCTGATGGCGAAACGCACATAGGCGTAATAATCTCTTATCATTCCTTGCTCTGCGGATAAGAGAAATCTCATTACTATTTGTGCCGACGCAGAGCGGTGGAATGGAGATTATTATGATTAAAAATCTGATTATACTTATAATTGCCTATCTTCTGGGCAGTATAAACACTTCCATTATCGTTTCAAAAATAATGATTGGCGATGATATCCGTAACCATGGAAGCGGAAATGCCGGTGCAACAAATACACTTCGTACTGTTGGTAAAAAGGGCGCATTATTTGTAGTTATAGGCGATATACTTAAAACCGTTATCGCTATACTTATCGCAAGACTAATACACGAGGATAATGCGTATGCGACATATCTTGCAGGCATAGGTGCAGTTCTGGGACACAATTTCCCCCTCTACTTCCGCTTTAAAGGTGGCAAGGGAATTATTGTCTCCACAGTTTCAATGCTTTTTGCCGCTCCCGTTATCGGTCTTGTTGTGGCATTGACCGCAATCGGGATAATGGCAATTTCACGATATGTTTCACTTGGCAGCATTTTAGGTGCTGCGCTGTTCTTTGTGCTTAGTGTCATTTTCCATCATCAGAACACAAACTTTGTTGTATTTTCGGGTATACTGGCACTTCTTGCGATTTATATGCATAAAAGCAATATTGTAAGACTTATTAACAAAACCGAGAACAAGCTTTCGTTTGGTAAAAAGAATTAGGAGGGCATATATGTCAAACATTTGTGTTTTAGGCAGCGGAAGCTGGGGAACAGCCATTGCACTTTTACTCAGAGACAATGGACACAATGTTACCTTGTGGTCATTTACCGATGAGGAATGCAGAGAGCTTTCTTCTGCCCGTGAAAACAAAAGATGCCTGCCAGGCATCATTATTCCCGAGGAAATATTAATTACTTCAGACATAAACTGCTGCAAAAATCAGGATATTATTGTTATTGCCACTCCCTCACACGGAGTTCGCGGCGTTGCACAGAGGATAAAAGATGTTGTGCCCAATGGACAGATTATTCTGAACATTTCAAAGGGTATTGAAGAGGAAACCTACCTCACTATTTCTCAGGTTCTTAAAGACGAGCTTCCCAACTGCAAAATTGCGGTTATGTCGGGGCCCAGCCACGCTGAGGAAGTGTCACGTGGTATCCCCACAACCAATGTTGTTGCAGGCGATGATACCGAGACAACAATGCTTATTCAGGAAGTTTTTATGAACCGCAACTTCCGAATCTACACCAATGATGATATTGTCGGGGTTGAGCTTGGCGGTTCGGTTAAAAATGTTATTGCGCTTTGTTGCGGAATTTTGGACGGGCTTGGCTGCGGCGACAATACAAAGGCTGCACTTATGACCCGAGGTCTTGTTGAAATGACAAGGCTTGGCGTTGCTATGGGGGCAAAGGCAGAAACCTTTTCCGGTCTTTCGGGGATAGGCGATTTGATTGTTACCTGCACAAGTATGCATTCCCGCAACCGTCGTGCCGGTATTCTTATCGGTCAGGGAAAATCTGTTGATGAGGCTCAAAAAGAGGTTAATATGGTTGTTGAGGGTGTAAGAAGCTGCAGAGCGGCAAAAGAGCTTGCCGACAGACTTGGAATTGAGATGCCTATTGTTTCCGAAGCATACGATGTGCTGTTCCACGGCAAAACGCCAAAGCAGGCAATTGAAAATCTTATGATGCGAACAAAAAAACACGAAACAGAACAATGTTTCCTGAATACAATATAAGGATATAGAAAAGGAGAGATTGTTATGGAAATCAATATGGCTTTATACTCAGAATACATA
>JAZQLR010000030.1:0-20066 GCA_045542775.1 Clostridia bacterium | reverse complement strand
TTAGCCGGCTTTTCCTCGGCTACGGGAGCGGTCTCCTCGGTGGTTTCTGCTTTTTTGGACTTAGCTGCCTTTTTAGCCGGTTTTTCCTCGGCTACGGGTGCAGCTTCTTCGGATTTTTCTGCCTTTTTGGTCTTAGCGGCTTTTTTTGCAGGTTTTTCTTCTGCTGCAGGCTGTGCTGCTTCGGCTTTTTTAGAAGTTTTTTTCTTTACTTCCTTTTCGGGAGCGGTCTCTGCTACTTCTATAATTTTATCTTTGGCTTTTTTGGTACTCATAGTTTCTCGCCTTTCTATTTTTTATCCTTTTTCAGCTTATCCATAATCGCCTGCAGCCGCTGGGCATCGTCCTCGCCGGACATTGCCTCGGCTTTCAGTTGATGTGTTTTTATTATCTTGTATGCTTGATTTGCCGCCATTTTCTTGTCGGCAACATTTTTATCGTCCAGAATTATCTCTGATACCCGACCGGCATCCGCCTCGTCAAATTCCGAGATAACCGACATCGGCTGCAGCTTTTCGCCGCCCTGTTGTTTTGCGTAAATAACCTCCGCAAGCTTGCGGTGAAGACCCTCGGTGAATTCCTCAGGCTGCAGCTTTTCTGAAACGCCCTTAAAAATTTCCTTTTCGCAAAGGAGGTTAAGCATCAGCTTTTCGGCGTTGTAAAGCCGCATCTCGTCAAGGTCTTTTCTGCCGCCCGTGCGTTCTTCAAAGGCTCGCTTTTCGTCTCGCTCAGCTTTCATTTCGGCGCGGCGGGAGTTTTTCCGTATCAGGTTTTCCACCTGAGCGGTTATGCTCTCGTGGGAAATGTCGGTTTTTCGTGCGATGTTCTTTATATATATCTCTCTTTCGACACTGTTTTTGATATTGGCAAGGATTTTTGCAATTTGCTCAATAAATTCCAGTTTTTCAACAGTATCTTCAAGATTATATTGTTTCTCAATTTTTCCTGTTTTATACTCTATGAAGCTTTCTGCGTTGTCTATCAGCAGCTTGAACATCTCTTTGCCCTTGGTGTTGATGTACTCGTCGGGGTCCTTGCCGCCGGTAATTGTCATAACCCGTGTTTTTATGCCGGCTTCACGCAGAATTTCGCCGGCACGGTCTGCCGCCTTTTGCCCTGCCTCGTCGGCATCGTAGCAAAGAACTGCTTTGTCTGCATACCTCTTAAGAATTTCCGATTGCTGGGGCGTGAACGCCGTTCCAAGCGATGCAACCGCATTGTCAAAGCCGTTTTGGTGCAGGGATATAACATCCATATACCCCTCCATAACAAGGAACTGTCCGGCTTTGGAGTTCTTTGCAAGGTTCATTGCAAACAGATTTTCCTTTTTCTTGAACACAAGGGTTTCGGGGGAGTTCAGGTATTTTGCCGCTCCGTCCTTGTCCTTCATAATTCTGCCGCCAAAGGCGATTACATTACCCCTGAGGTCAAGGATGGGGAACATCACCCTGTCACGGAACTTGTCAAAGTATGTGTTGTTTTGGTCACGCTTTACCGCAAGCCCTGCCTCGCAAAGCTCTGCCTCGGTGTAGCCTTTTGTCTTCATAAAATCAATCAGTGCCGACCACGAATCGGGGGAATATCCCAACCCAAACGCCTTGATTGTGGCATTAGTGAGGCCGCGGCGTTTAAGGTAGTCAAGCGCATCCTTGCCCGACGGTGCGGTAAGGTTTGAGTAGAAGAACCGTGCCGCCTCGGCATTGATTTCGTACATACGCTTCTTTTTGTTATGGATTTCCGCAGCTTTGGCACGCTCGCTGGAGCTCCGGTAGTCGGGGATTGGAATTCCCGACTTTTCGGCAAGGTACTTGACCGCCTCCATAAAGTCTAAATTTTCTTTTTGCATTATAAAGTGAATAGCCGTTCCGCCTGCGCCGCAACCGAAGCAATGGAAAAGCTGCTTATCGGGCGAAACCGAAAATGACGGGGTCTTTTTGTCGTTATGCAAGGGACAAAGCGCCTGAAACCGGTTGCCTACCCTTTTGAGCGTGACATAGCGTGAAATCAGGTCAACGATGTCGGTCTTTGCAATGACCTCGTCAACAAAATCCTGAAAATCAACTGATTGTTTCACTTATATATCACCTCTATCCTTTTAATTCGACATAAAAATGCAATATCCTTTATAATTTAGCCGCGCCACGATTTGGGGACAAAATACTTGTCAAACAGGCTCAGGGCGTAGCGGTCGGTCATTCCGGCAATGGTGTCACGCACAACTATCATATTATCCTCGCTGCAGCTGATTTCGCGCACGCTCTGGGGGATAAGCTCCGGATTTTCGCTGTAAAGGCTGAAAAGTGACGAGATTACATTGAACGACTTTTTCTCCTCGTTCTTTGCGTAATCGTTGAGGTATACATTGTCAAACATATACCGTCTCAGTCCCATCATAGCCTCAAAAACCTCCGGCTCCATTGTAATATCCGGTTTTCCCTCGCTTGCTCTTATTATGCTTCGTATAAGACTGTTTATCCGCTTTGAATGACCGCTGCCAAGAATTTTGGAGTATTCCTCGGGGATATCCTCCTCGCGCATAACTCCGCCACGAACGGCATCGTCAATATCGTGGTTTATGTATGCAATTTTATCGGCAAATCTCACAACCTTGCCCTCTAAGGTCTGGGGCATTTTGTCACCGGTATGGCACAAAATTCCGTCACGAACCTCTTGTGTTAAGTTAAGACCGCCCTTGCGTTCCAGAACATTAACCACACGGAGGCTCTGCTCGTTGTGGCGGAAACCCTCAGGACAAAGATGGTCAAGAGTCCGCTCGCCAGCGTGGCCAAACGGGGTGTGACCCAAATCGTGGCCGAGTGCGATTGCCTCGGTTAAATCCTCGTTGAGGTCAAGGGCACGGGAAATGGTCCTTGCAATCTGGGCAACATCAAGGGTGTGGGTAAGGCGTGTTCTGTAATGGTCGCCTGCCGGTGCAAGGAACACCTGCGTTTTGTGCTTCAGGCGGCGAAACGCCTTGGAATGTATAATCCGATCACGGTCACGCTGAAAGTCGGTGCGGATTTCGCACTGTTCTTCCTTTACGGCTCTGCCGCGGCTTTGTCTGCTTTTTGCGGCATAGGGGCTTAAAAACTGTTCCTCTCTTGCCTCAAGCTTTTCTCTGGGAGTCATAGACTTCACTCCTTATATTCTCACTTACCAATTATTTCTACAATTATGTCTAAATTCCTTTTTTTGTTGACAATGGACCAATATTACAATTATAATAGAAGTGATACTAGCGAAAGGACAAAGGATTATGAACGAAACCTTTGAGGAAAAATTACAGAATTTAAATCTCAATCCCAGACTGCAGAAGATTGCCGAGCTTATCCCCGAGGCGGAGAGCCTTGCGGATATCGGGACAGACCACGCATATATCCCTATTATTGCTTGCCAAAGCGGCAAGGTGAAGCACGCAATTGCGTCCGACATCAAGCTTGGTCCTGTGGCAAGGGCGGCGGATAATATAAAGAAGTTCGGATTGGACGAAAAAATTACCGTTCGTATCGGGCCGGGACTTCAGACGGTTGCGCCCGGTGAGGCAGAGGTTATTGTTATTGCCGGTATGGGCGGAATTCTTATCTCGGAAATTCTTGAACATTCAAAGGAGACCGTCAGCCGTGCAAAATTGCTTATTCTCCAGCCTATGACGGCGGCGGCGGAGCTGCGTGATTATATTGCTGCAAACAGTTTCACGGCTCAGGACGAATATCTTGCCCGTGAGGAAGATAAGCTGTATAATATAATAACGGTTGTTCCGGGAGGTAGTACAACATATACCGAAAAGGAACGAATTTTAGGCAGAAATATTGAAAAGACCTCACCTGGGGATTTTGAGGAATATAGCACACGGCTTAAGGCTAAGTTTGAAAAGAGAATTTCGGGACTTCGTGCGTCAAAGCTTGCCGGAAATGCCGAAAAGGCGGAGGAGATAGAGCAGCAGATGAAGCTTCTGCTGGACTAAAATAAAAACGGAGGGGTTTTTGTGGTAATACTCTCAAATATAATTGAGGAGCTGGAAAAGGTTGCTCCGTCGGAGATTAAGTTCCCCTGGGACAATGTGGGACTTCTGGTAGGCGACGGTGCGCAGCGGATTAGCCGTGTGTATGTGTGTCTTGACATAACTGCAGAAAATGTCAAGGCGGCGGCAGAGCTTGGTGCAGACTTAATTGTATCGCACCATCCGCTTATCTTTGAGCCGCTAAAGAGCGTGACAACGGGCAGCGTTACCGGAAGTATTGTGAGGGAGCTTATCCGCAACAATATCAGTGCCTTTTGCATGCATACCAGCTTTGATATGGCAGACGGAGGAATGAACGATTTGCTTGCCCATAAGCTGGGACTTGAAAATGTCCGTAAATTCAATCCCGACGAGTGTATAGGCGAAAACGGCGAGAGCCTTGACGGGATAGGCAGAGTGGGAACTTTGCGGTTCCCTGTGCCGCTTGAAGATTTTATCGAGCAGGTGCAGATGAGTCTTGGTTGCAAGGCGATTAAATATGCCGGTGACCTTTCGGACAGAGTTCAGACGGTGGCTCTTTGTTCGGGTAGCGGCGGCTCGGAGCTTTATGCGGCGTACCATTCGGGAGCGGATGTGTATGTGACCGGCGATTTAAAGCACGACCACGGCAGACTTGCATCGGAAATAGGACTTAATCTCGTTGATGCAGGGCATTTTGAAACCGAGAATATAATCTGTGATTTTCTGGCGGAGTTCTTCTGTCACCACTTCCCCGAGCTGGATGTGGTTGTGTCCGAGGCGAAGCCGTATTTTAAAAGCTTTTAATTAAGGTGATATAAATATGAAAGATAAAAACACACTGAAATGGCTGTATCAAAGCTCAAAGGCTCAGCTGCCGGCGGTGCTTCTGCTCACCATAATGCGAAGTGCTGCAACAATCCTTGGCGTTACTTTTGCGCTTACCTCGCAGGTGGTTATTGATGCGGCGGTTGCACACGATATGCACGGACTTAAAATGGCGTCAATCAAGCTGCTTTTGATTATTGCGGCGCAAATTCTGATACGCCTTTTCGGACAGAGCCTTGAAATGGTTACAACCGCAAGACTCCAAATGAATCTGCGCGGCAAGATGTTCTATTCAATACTTAAAAAGGATTACAGCCGTGCAACGGCATACCATAGCGGTGATTTGCTGACCAGACTTTCAAATGATACAAGCATTATTGCAAGCGGAACTATCTCGCTTATCCCCAGCGTTCTGGCGATGCTGACGGGACTTGTGTATGCTCTGTACTCGCTGACGGTTCTTGACCGCAATTTTGCGTTTATATTCTTTGCAGGCGGAATAATTCTGCTCACGGTTATCAGCGCATTCCGCGGTGTGATGAAAAAGCTCCACAAGCGTGTTCAGGAGACCGAGGGTAAGGTTCGCTCGTTTTTGCAGGAATCTTTGGGCAGCCTGATAATGGTTAAGGTCTTTGGCATTGAGGACGTTGTTTCCAAATCGGCGCAGGAGCTTCAGAATGAAAACTACAAGGCGCAGCTGAAGCGGCGCAACCTTACAATTTTTGCGTCAAGCAGTCTGGGTTTTATTTTCAGTATCGGCTCGCTTTATGCCCTTGTTTACAGCTCGTTTCGGTTGTATTACGGGACTATAACCTTTGGTACACTGACTGCGATTTTGCAGTTGGTAAGTCAAATTCAATCACCCTTTGCAGGTCTTTCGGGTGTTGTTCCCCAGTACTTTTCAATTTTGGCATCTGCGGAGCGGATAATTGAAATCGAGAGTCTGCCCGACGAAAGAGAGGACAGCCGCAGACTGGATGCCGAAAAGGATTATGAAAAGCTTGAGCTTATCGGCTTTGAAAATGTAAGCTTCGGCTATGGCAGAGACGAAATTTTAGACAGCGCAAGCCTTTCAATCAACAAGGGCGACTTTGCGGTTATTGGCGGTATATCGGGCATAGGCAAGAGCACTCTGCTCAAGCTTTTGCTTGGCGTTATCTCGCCACAGAGCGGTGATATATATTTGAAGATTAACGGTGAAAGGCTGCCTGTTGGTAAGCATTCAAGACCAATATTCTCATATGTTCCGCAGGGCAATTTGCTGCTTTCGGGAACAATCCGTGAAGCGGTAAGTATGGTTTGCCCCGATGCAACCGACGAAAAGATTATGCAGGCGGCAGAAATCAGCTGCGCGGCGGACTTTATTCGTCAGCTCCCCGACGGACTTGATACCTATGTGGGTGAAAAGGGAATGGGACTTTCCGAGGGTCAGGTTCAGCGGCTTGCTGTTACCCGTGCAATTTTATCGGATGCACCGATTATTCTTCTTGACGAGGCGACCTCGGCGTTGGACGAAGAAACAGAGGCAAGATTGTTGCAAAATATCAAAGCAATGGCAAACAAGACCTGCATCATTATTTCGCATAAGCGCGCGGCATTTGATGTGTGCAACAAAAAGATATTTATTGAGAATAAAAAGATTAGAGTTGAGTAGAAGGGATGTAAAAATAGTCCAGACCGCAAAATGGTTTTGCATTTTGCTATAAATAAACTTCGCCGCTCGCTGTACAGCCAGTACAGCTTCGGGTAACCCAAAGCGTATGCTTTGGCTCAGTTTATTCATTCTGAATCAATTTTTCCTATCCCCTCCTGAAAAAAGTATAAAGGGGCTGTGACTTTTGTCACAGCCCCTTTGGTTTTGCCGTTATTTAACTAATTCATAACCAACTTTAAATATATCGCCGGCGCCCATGGTTATCACCATATCACCGGGTTTGGCGTTTTTGGCAACATATTTTGAAATTGCGCTTAAATCGTTTATATATACCGAATCGGGGATAAGCGATGCAAGGTCGCAGGAATGAATTGTACCGTCGTACTTTTCACGAGCGGGGTATACATCTGCTATAATTGTGCAGTCGGCAATGGAAAGAGCTTCGGCAAATTCGCCGAGGAACGCTTTTGTTCGTGAATATGTGTGAGGTTGGAATATGCACCACACATTGCCGTCCGAAATGGATTTTGCGGTTTCGAGTGTGCTTCTGATTTCGGTGGGGTGGTGTGCGTAATCGTCGATCACTGTAAATCCATTTACCTCACCAAGAGTTTCGAAGCGGCGTTTTGTTCCGCCAAATGCCTCCAGGCCACGCTTTGCGGCTTCGACATCTATGCCCATAGTTCTTGCTGCTGCGTATGCGCCAAGTGCGTTGCGAACATTGTGGTCGCCGTGGACAGAAAGTTCAAGCTTAATTGCAAATTTGCCGTGCTCAAAAATGTCAACTTCGGTCTTGCCTGAGGCGTTAAAGTGTGCATTTTCTGCAAAAAAATCGTTATTTATACTAATTAAGCCATATTTTACAACATTTTTTTCGATATTTTGCACAACAGTCATAGCATTTTTATCGTCAGAACATACAATAATGCATCCATCGGGTGAATTTAGTCTTGCAAAACGCTCAAAAGCTGATATAATATGAGATATACCGGAGAAATAATCCAGATGGTCTTCTTCGACATTTGTGATTACCGAAATATAGGGATTGAAGTGAAGGAAACTTTCAACATATTCGCAGGCTTCAAAGACGAGATAATCTTTTGCTCCGATTTTGTAATTTCCCCCGATTTGTGAAAGCTCGCCACCTACCAGAATGGTGGGGTCAAGATTTGCTTCAAGCAGAACGAGCGACAACATTGATGTTGTGGTCGTTTTTCCGTGCGTTCCGGCAATTGCAACCGGATACTTGTAAAGCTTCATCAGCTCACCAAGCAGTTCGGCACGCTCCATCACCGGTATACCAAGAGACCTTGCCTTGACAAGCTCGGGGTTATCCTTTGGGATTGCCGCAGTATAGCAAACCAGGTCAGGGTCACAAACCGCATCGGCACTATGCCCGATGCAAACTTCGATACCCGCCGCTTTGAGGCTCTCTGTAATCCGTGTTTCTGTACGGTCAGAGCCGCTTACATGGTAACCGAAGAATTTCAGCATATGTGCCAAAGCACTCATACTTATTCCACCGATTCCTACCATATGTATATAGCCATTTGTGGGGATTCCGGCAAGTTTGTTTTCTTTCAATGTGTTTCACTCCTTGGAATAATTTCATCTATGTCGGTGCATTTCTGCAAACTATCTAAATGTATTGTACTACATATTGGAAAAATTATCAATATTGGTATTATATTATTTTTAAAAACTTTTTATGCAAAATTATTAATTATATATACATATAATAATCAAGCCGGCGAAATTTCCGGCAGAAGGCGGTGCAACACTTATGCAAATCACTGATATCAAAGTGAGAAAAATCAACGCAGAGGGCAGAATGAAGGCTGTTGTTTCAGTTACTTTCGACGATTGCTTTGTTGTTCATGACATCAAGGTTATCGAGGGTCAGGAAAAACTCTTCATCGCTATGCCCAGCAGAAAAACTCCTGATGGCGAATTCAAGGATATCGCTCATCCCATCAATGCTGAGATGAGAGAACAGCTTCAGGAAATGATTCTTGCAAAATACGAAGAGTCCCTTAACGAACTGGCTGAGGAATAATATAATTTGTATTTTATCTAAAAAACACATAACCTTTCGGTTATGTGTTTTTTTAGTTTCGTTTTGGATTGTCGGTAAGACCAAGAATATAGTCGGTGCTTACTTTATACATCTGAGCAAGTTTTATAAGATGCTCTAACGGAATATTCTGAAAACCTCTTTCGTATCGTGAATATACGGTTTGCTGTATACCAAGAAATTCAGCAATTTCTGATTGTTTTAAGTCGTGGTCTTCTCTTAAATCTTTCAATCTTCTGAAATGCAAACCGCTTCACCTCCATATAGTATTTATAAGTACTTATATTGACTTTAGCATATCTTTATGATAAACTAAAAATATAGAACCTATAAGTACTAAAAGGAGATAACTTATGAACATTAAAACAGAACTTATAAAAAGCAGTATTGCGGAGATGGTATGTGGCAGAATAACGGATTTTGATATTGATGAGAGCAAGGTTGCGGATTCAAAGGCTATTCAGGTTCTTGGGGAAATACAGGAGGTTTTGAAAAACGGAGAAGATGATTTTTTAATTGTTGATGCTATTGTTGACATTTTTATAAAGCACAATCTTGACTTTGGCGGGTGTCACGATTTTTGATGTTTTTTAAGGAAAGAGGCGCCTTCACTTGAGGAGTAAGACATTTTGACAATATAAAAAACCTTGCAATTTTCATTGCAAGGTTTTTTGCGGTTCATATTAATTCTAAGATTCTTCGCTAACGCTCAGAATGACATTAATGGCTTACGCTTTGCCAATTGAACCGAAGAGTTCCATCTTGCCCTTAACTGTTTCCTTAATAGCTTCAAAACCGGGAGCAAGAAGCTTTCTGGGGTCAAAGCCCTTGCCTTCAAGGTCTTTGCCGTCTTCAATATATTTTCTTGTAGCAGCAGCGAATGCAAGCTGACATTCTGTGTTAACATTGATTTTGCTAACGCCAAGAGAGATTGCCTTTTTAATCATTTCCTCGGGGATACCTGTGCCGCCGTGGAGAACAAGGGGCATCGGGTCTGTTGATTTGCTGATTTCAGCAAGTGCGTCAAAGTCAAGACCCTTCCAGTTTGCAGGATACTTACCGTGGATATTGCCGATACCTGCAGCGAGAATATCAACGCCGAGGTCTGCAATCATTTTACATTCAGCGGGATCTGCAACCTCACCGTTGCCTACAACACCGTCTTCTTCGCCACCGATTGCGCCAACCTCAGCTTCCAGAGATACACCCTTGGAATGTGCAAGGTTAACCAGCTCGGTTGTTTTTGCGATGTTTTCGTCGATGGGGTAGTGTGAACCGTCGAACATAATTGATGAGAAGCCTGCTTCCATAGCAGCCATAGCACCGTCGTATGTGCCGTGGTCAAGATGGATTGCTACGGGAACGGTGATGTTCAGGTATTCAAGCATACCGTTAACCATACCAACGATAGCCTTGTAACCTCCCATATATTTGCCGGCACCTTCAGAAACACCGAGGATTACGGGTGATTTGCATTCCTCAGCGGTGAGGAGAATAGCCTTTGTCCATTCAAGGTTGTTGATGTTGAACTGGCCAACTGCGTATTTTCCGGCTTTTGCTTTTTGAAGCATTTCAGTAACTGATACTAACATTTTATGTTTCCTCCTTTGAGATTTTTAAATGCTCGAAATTAATTAAGGTACTTAAACCAGCACCTATTCGTACATTAATATAATAACACCTGCGGAAAGGTATGTCAATAAAAACCTTACATACTTTTTCGTGGTTTTGCAGTTTTTGAAGAAAAAAATTGTGTTTATTGATTTTTTTTATTAAATATGTTAAAATAAATCTTAAGTCTATTAAGAAGGTGATGTTTTGAAACAAAAGTTCAGAGCTGTTTTAAAATTTATAAATGAATATTACTTCCTTCTGTTTGCGGCGGCGGCACTTCTTTTGCCCGACCTTTTGCTTCGGGCGTTGGTGTGGCCTAACCGTCCGTTTGTGGAGCTTTATGTGGCACCGGTTTCGTGGCTTTTTTCGGCTGCGTGGGTGTTCCTTATTCTTTTTGTCTGCACAATTGTCCTGCCCAGGAAGTGGGGACGGCTTTTGTATATTGTAACCAATGCGTTCTTTATTATTCTGGCGTTTTGTCAGTATGTGTACTGCAGAATATTTGAGCAGTTCTTCTGGCTTAAGAGCATTGCTCTTGCAGGCGAGGGTGCGGATTATCTTGATTATGCACTGGATTACATAGACCTGCCGCTCATTGCCTGCACACTTGCGGCAATCGGGGCGTTGAGTCTAGCCTCAATCAGATGGAAGAAGCCGCCGATCAGAAGTTGGGCGTGGTGGTTGATTACACTTGTTCCGGTTATTGTCCTTGGGGGACTTAATGTGGTTATGCAGCCTGAGGTTTTTGGCGATTCCGAGGACGACTGGGATTCGTGGCGTAAACCCCGTGTGGTTTACAAGCAGTTTACCGATGTGAATAAAAGCTTTGATGTTTCGGGACTGTACCAGTTTACTCTGCGTGATTTGGCGAGGACGGTGTTCCCTGTGAACAAGTATTCCAAAGAGGATTTCAAAAGGGTTGAGGATTACTTTGCAAAAAATGCTACGTCCGAAAATGAGTATACCGGTGTGCTTAAGGGCAAAAATGTCATCGCGGTGATGCTTGAGGGTATTGATACCTGGATGATTGACAAGAAGTACACGCCGACCATGTGTTATATGATGGAAAACGGACTCAACTTCACCAATTACCATGCACCCACATTCGGTACGGGGCATACTTTCAACTCGGAATTTGCGTTCAACACCGGATATTTCAATCCCATCACGGCGGTGAGTGCCACCAACTTCAGCGCAAACCGTTACCGGTATTCGCTTGCGAATGTTCTGCGGGATGCCGGATATTCGGCAAATTCGTTCCATTATAACGACCCCGAATTCTACAACCGTGGAATTATGCATAACAGCCTCGGCTTTGAAAAGTATAATGCGTTCCCCGATTTTGGTATGCCCGAGACGGTGTCGCAGGCGGACAGCAACATTTTGTCGAACGACGGAATTTATCAGAAGATGATTGAATCGCAGCCGTTTTATGATTTTGTAATCACATATTCGGGGCATGTTCCGTACACCTTTGACGATGCAAAGCTGAGTGTGGCAAAGCAAAATCACCCCGATTTGATCAATCCGGCGATGAATAAGGAGAAGAACAACTGTCTTATTCTTGCGGCAGATACCGACGACTTCTTCCGACAGTTGCTGACCAAGCTGGAGGCAGACGGAATTCTTGAAAATACGGTAATTGTGGCGTATACCGACCACTATGCTTACGGCTTTTCCGACCAGAAGCTTTTGGAGGAATATAAGGCAGGGGAGAATATTTACCGTGTTCCGGCATTCATATACTCGCCCGGACTTAAGGCGCAGAAAGTTGATAAGCCTATGATGACGGTTGATTTTCTACCCACTTTAATCAATCTTTTAGGCGTGGATTGCGAAGATTATTTTATAGGAAACGATATTTTAGACCCTGAGAACGAAGGCTTTGTATATTTTGGCAACAAGGCGTGGATGGATGGCGAAATGTATTATGTTCCGTCCGACGAGGAGCCGCCGGCGGAGCAAAAAGAGCATATCCGTGCCGGAAATGCCCGTGTGGTGGAGTCGTGCGAAATAAACGATATTGTGATAACGGGCGACTATTTTGCACGGAAATAGATAATAGTCACGGTTTTGTTACAAAAATTTAACTTGTAAAGCCGGAGTATTTGTGGTAAAATGTATTCAAGATAAAGATTCCAGTTCCTGAATTTCGGGAGAACGGAGGTAAATTTATGGATTACAATTTTTCAAAGACCGTAAAATTCAGCGTGGAAAAGGAAAAACCGCTTTCGCCCAGAGAGCTTATTTTGTCTGTTCACGCTGCGCTTAAAGAAAAGGGCTACAACCCCATAAGCCAGATTGTGGGTTACATTATGTCGGGCGACCCGTCATATATCACTGCGCATAACGGCGCAAGAACGCTTATCCAGAAGTTGGAAACCGACGAGATACTGGAAGAACTTGTTAAGTTTTATGTTGCAGAATAATCTTTAAAAACCCAAAGGGGATGTTAAAATAGTCCAGACCGCAAAAAGACGGAAAAATCAAAGAATATTCCTTGTGAATTAGCAATAAAAAGCTATTATAAATGTTGAAAAATCGCATAGCAATGCGATTTTTCTGTTTTTATAGTCTTTTTGCTACGCACAAACCTCGCCTCTCGGTGTACACAAGTACACCTTTGGGTAACCCAAAGTCTTGACTTTGGCTCGGTTTGTGTGTTCTGAATCAATTTTACCTATCCCCTAACGGAAGGCTGTTTAAAAACGATGTTTTTAAACAGCCCTTTATTTTTTGTCGAATAATGGCGATGGGAAATTATAGAAAATTTTGTAAAAATTATTGACAAAAAATGTAAAATGAAGTATTATTAGGTTACAAAAGTTGTTATAACAGCCCAAAAGAAAAAAAGTTGGTATAATTAAGAGAAAGGAAGGGATTTTTGTGAAATCTACCGGAATTTTAAGACCTGTTGACAATCTGGACAGAATTGTTATTCCAAAAGAATTGTGCAATACGCTTGACATTAAGCCGAAAACACCTATGGAGATATTTGTTAAGGAGTCAAAAATCGTGCTGAAGAAGCATATTTTTGATGAGGGAACTATAAAGGGCGGTACGGGAATTGTACGCAAAGTGGACGGACTTGACAGAATTGTTATTCCAAAGGAAATCTGCAAGGCACTTGAGATTAAGCCAAAGACCAAGCTTGAAATTTTTGTTGAGGAGGATATGATAATTCTCAGCAAGTGCGAGACCGGCTGTATCTTCTGCTGTGCGGAGGACGATTTGGTTGAATATAAGGCAAAGGCAATCTGCAAGGCTTGCCGGAATGAGATTAAAGGCTTAGAATAAATAGAAACCCTGCAGCACATAGTGCTGCAGGGTTTTTGTGTAATATTTTTATTTTTTCTTTTTAAATACAAAAAAGTTCTGGATTGTGAAGTTGAATAAAAAGAACAGCATTTCGGTCAGAATTTTGGCTAGGTAGTGGTTGATGTCAAGGCCGTGTGCCAGAAAGTTCAGCACAAGGCTGTTGCCCGCCAGAACAAGCGCTGCAAGCGAATAGAATTCTGCCGCAGACTTGACAAGGCTTTTGTCGCTCCTAAATACAAGACGGCGGTTAATGTTGAAGTTCACGGTGGAGCTGACAATTCTTGCCGCAACATTGGCAAGCGTCAGGTTCATAAAGGTTATTCGGTCGGCAAATGTTACGGTAAGCAGAATAAAAATGGTATAGTCCACCAGAAACGCTGTGAACGACGAAAGCGAGAACCTGAAAAACCGCTTAAAGCTTTTAAAGTGTGCTTTGATAAAATATTTCATAGTCCGGCAGACTCACCTCCTTTTTTTCTAGTTGTCTTTCCTCAATTTAAATTGTACCCCAAATTGGGCAAATTGTCAAATTTTTATAGACAAGTCACCTTGGATATACAACTTTTTGTATATTATGCTATTAAAAATATGCAAAAAAACGTTGACTTTAACGCTTTAGTGTGGTAAACTATGAAAGTGATTAAATTTGTTGAGGTGAAGAAGATGAGCAAGATAAAGAGTCCCGAAACAGAAAGATTATTTAATACGATACTTAAATTTGAGAGTCTTGAAGAGTGCAGCAATTTTTTTGAGGATATATGCACTATCAAGGAAATTCAGGATATGTCTCAGCGGCTTGAGGTTGCGAGAATGTTAAATCAGAATAAAAGCTATGCAGAAATTTCCAAGGCGACGGGTGCAAGCACTGCGACCATCAGCCGTGTCAACAAGTGTCTGGTTTATGGAAGTGATGGTTATAAGACGGCGTTGGATAAAATGGAAGACTAGGGCTTAAAGGTTGCTATGGAAAGGACGGATATAAATGAACTTTAACGACAGCGTTTTTGAAAAGGACGAGAGGGCGATATTTGCTCTGCGCAGTCTTTACAAAAGCTACGGATATACCAAATACAGAATGAGTAAGTTTGAGGAATATGATTTTTATGCACGGAACAAGGACTTCCTCATTTCGGACAATGTGATTACTTTTACCGATTCCGATGGTAAGCTGATGGCGCTTAAGCCTGATGTTACCTTGTCGATTGTTAAAAACAGCAAGGACAGCGAGGGCGCGGTTCAGAAGGTTTACTACAACGAGAATGTTTACCGTGCATCGGGGGATACAGGCGAGTTTAAAGAGATTATGCAGGTTGGTCTTGAGTGCATAGGCGACCTTGACGGCGGATGTATTGCCGAAGTGGTTACTCTTGCGGCAAAGAGCCTTGAATGTATTTCGCCCGACTACGTGCTTGATATTTCGCATATGGGGATTATCGCAGAAGCAATGGATGCGGCAGGCCTTTCACCTGACGGGAAAAAGGCATACCTTGAAGCTTTGGGCGAGAAGAACCTGAAAAGGGTTGAAGAAATCTGCCAGAGCGAGGGAATAGACGGCGCTGCACTCAAAAGTCTTGCGACAATGTACGGCGAGGCGGAGAATGTGCTTGCGAGCCTTGAAAAAATGGAAGTAAGTGACGGCTTTAATGCGGCGGTTAAGGAACTTTCAGAGCTTTTTGCAGTTCTCTCGGAAAACGGTGTGAGTGAAAAAACAAAGATTGATTTTTCGGTTGCGAACAGTATGAAGTATTACAGCGGCGTGGCGTTCCGTGGCTTTGTGAGCGGTGCGTCGGGCGGAATACTTTCGGGCGGTCAGTATGACAAGCTTATGAGAAAGATGCACAGACAGTCCTCGGCAATCGGTTTTGCGGTTTACCTTGATATGCTTGAGCAACTTGACAGAAGTGATGAAAATACAGCCGAAGAGGGCGAAAAGCAGGTTTTGAACATTGCGCTCCCTAAGGGCAGACTTGGCGAAAAGGTTTATGCCATGTTTGAAAAGGCTGGGTTTGAGTGCCCGTCGATCAAAGAGGAGAGCCGCAAACTTATATTTGAGAACGAGGATCTGGCGATCCGTTACTTCTGGGTTAAGCCCTCTGATGTTGCGATTTATGTTGAGCACGGCGCGGCGGATATCGGCGTTGCCGGTAAGGATATTCTGCTTGAGTACGAGCCGGATATTTATGAGCTTTTGGACCTGAGTCTTGGCAAGTGCCGTATGGCTGTTGCTGCCAAAAAGGAGTTCTGCGATGGCGACAGACGGACGCTCCGCGTTGCAACAAAGTTCTCCAACATTGCAAAGAAGTATTATAAGTCAAAGGG
Organism: Clostridia bacterium; assembly: GCA_045542775.1. Taxonomy (GTDB): domain Bacteria; phylum Bacillota; class Clostridia; order Monoglobales; family Monoglobaceae; genus SIG440. Next base: position 4,283 of record JAZQLR010000030.1, on the reverse strand, counting down.
TCGGGAGATTGATATTATTCATCTTAACGGCTCGATTGAGATTGCACCAATCCTTGGACTTTCCGATGTTATTGTGGATATTGTGGAGACGGGAACGACTCTTAAGGAGAACAACCTTGAGGTAAAAGAGGAGATTGTGCCCATCAGCGCAAGGCTGATTGCCAATAAGTCCAGCTTCAAGTTCAAGAATGAGAAGATTGAAAAAATTTATAACAGCCTCAAACAGCAGGTGGAGGAACGGAAAAATGATTAAGATTTTAAAATACGGCGAGGTGGCAAACGAGGACATTTTTTCACGGGTCGTGCCGGAATTTGATGTTACCGCCATTGTGTCGGATATAATTGAAAATGTACAAAAAAACGGCGACAAGGCACTTTTTGAATATTGCGAAAAGTTTGACGGAGCAAAGCTTGAAAGTTTGGAAGTCACTAAAGCCGAGCTTGACGAGGCTATGAACTTAGTTGAGCCGGAGTTTATTGAAGTTCTTAAAAAGGCTGCGGCAAACATAAAAAAATTCCACGAAAAACAGGTTCGTCACGGCTTTATCATAAACGACGAGAACGGCATTGTAACGGGTCAAAAGGTTATCCCCATTGACCGTGCAGGTCTTTATGTTCCGGGCGGCACGGCGGCGTATCCGTCAACGGTTCTGATGAATGCCATTCCGGCCAAAATTGCCGGATGCCGTCAGGTGGTTATTGTAACTCCCCCGTCAAAGGACGGAAAAATCAATCCTGCAATTCTTGCTGCGGCAAATATTGCAGGGGTTGACAAGATATTCAAGGTGGGCGGCGCTCAGGCTGTTGCGGCGCTTGCCTACGGAACAGAGACCGTGCCGCAGGTTGACAAGATTGTAGGACCGGGCAATGCCTTTGTTGCAGAGGCAAAGCGTCAGGTATTCGGTCGGGTTTCCATTGATATGATTGCGGGACCCAGTGAGATTCTGGTTGTTGCGGACGGAAAGAGTAATCCGAAATTCGTTGCGGCAGACCTGCTTTCTCAGGCGGAGCACGATAAGCTTGCAAGTGCAGTGCTTGTGACCGACTCGGAAGAACTGGCGCAGGCGGTTGCAAACGAGCTTGAGGTGCAGATTCCCCTGCTTGAGCGTGCGGAGATTGCCCGTGCTTCCATTGACAACAACGGCAAGATTATAATTGCCGACGATTTGAAAACAGTTATTGAGATTGCCAACGAGATTGCCCCCGAGCATCTGGAGCTTTGTGTGGATAACCCCTTTGATTACCTCGATGGCATTCGTCACGCAGGTTCAATCTTTATGGGAAGATACTGCCCCGAGGCGTTGGGTGATTATCTTTCGGGCGCAAACCACACGCTTCCCACAAGCGGTACGGCAAAGTTCTCGAGTCCGCTCTCGGTTGACGATTTTGTTAAAAAGACTCAGTATACCTATTATACCGAGGAAGCGCTCAGCCGTGTGGCAGGTGACATTGACCGCTTTGCAAGAAAAGAGGGTCTGACCGCCCACGCAAAGAGTGCGACAGTAAGATTTGAAGATTGATTTTGGAGAAACATATATGAGTAGATTTTTAAGCGACAGGCTGAAGGCGTTGGAACCATACACTCCGGGCGAACAGCCGCAGATACTTAATTTAATAAAGCTTAACACAAACGAATCGCCGTTCCCCCCGTCCGAAAAGGCGGCAAGATATGCGGCGGCGGAGGCGGAAAAGCTCCAGCTTTACCCCGACCCTGAATGTAAGGCTCTTACCGAAAAAATTGCAGAGCTTGTAGGGGTTGAGCCAAGCGAGGTTCTTGTAACCAACGGTTCGGACGAGATTCTCAATTTTGCATTTATGGCGTATTGTGATACCGAAAACGGTGCGGCGTTTCCCGACATAACCTACGGCTTTTACAAGGTTTTTGCCCAGCTTGGCAATGTTCCGTACGCCGAAATTCCGCTCACCGACAAGCTTGAAATAGACCTTGACCAGTACAAAGGTAATGACAAAACAATCTTTATTGCCAACCCCAATGCTCCGACGGGAATTTTTATCGAGCCGGAGGAGATTGAGGAAGTGATAAAAGCCAACCCCGACAAAATTGTGGTGGTTGACGAGGCGTATGTGGATTTTGGCGGAAGAAGCTGTATTCCCCTCATCAAAAAGTATGATAATCTGCTTGTTACTCAGACATTCTCAAAGTCTCGGTCAATGGCAGGTGCACGCCTTGGTTTTGGTGTTGGCAGCACCGCACTTATTCAGGATTTGAACACCATTAAGTATTCAACCAATCCCTACAATATCAACCGTATGACCATGGCGGCAGGGCTTGGCGTGCTTTCTGATGAGGAATACACAAAGGCAAACTGCGAGACTATTTGCGAGAACCGTGAATACACCCAAAAGGCTCTTTGTGATATGGGTTTTGAGGTTACGGATTCAAAGGCAAACTTTATTTTCGCAAAGCACCCAAAAGTTTCGGGCGAGAAAATTTATCAGGGACTTCGTGAAAGAAAGATTCTGGTTCGGCATTTTTCGGCTGACAGAATTTGTGAGTATAACCGCATTACGGTGGGAACACGCGAACAGATGGATGCGTTGCTTGCGGCGTTGAAAGAAATTCTCAGGGAGGAATTATAATGAGAGTATCCGAGATAAACAGGAAAACTGCAGAGACAGACATTCAGCTTAAGCTGAACATTGACGGCAGCGGCAAAAGTAATATTGAGACAGGCTGTGGATTTTTAGACCATATGCTGACACTTTTTGCAAAGCACGGCAGATTTGACCTTGATGTATCGTGCAAGGGCGATATAGAGGTTGACTATCACCACACCGCTGAGGATATAGGCATTTGTCTCGGCAAGGCGTTTGGCGAGGCGCTTGGTGATAAAAAGGGTATCTGCCGTTACGGAAATATGATTCTGCCTATGGACGAGGCGCTTATTCTGACAGCGGTTGATTTTTCGGGCAGAAGCTATCTTGCGTATACGGTTAATCTGCTCCGTGCCAAGGTGGGCGATTTTGACACCGAACTGGTTGAGGAGTTCTGGCAGGCGTTTGTCCGTGAGGCGGGCTTGAACCTCCACATCAACCAGATAGCAGGTGTTAACACACATCACATAATTGAGGGCATTTTCAAGTCGGCGGCGCGCAGTATAAGAGCGGCAGTTGCCATTGACGAAAAGGCAAAGGACGAGGTTCCCTCAACGAAAGGGGTACTTTAATGGTTGCCATTGTTGACTACGGTGTAGGAAATCTGTTTTCGCTCAAAAGCTCATTTGAGATGATTGGGGCGGAGACGGTTGTGACAAGCGAAAGGTCCGTGCTTGAACAGGCGGACAGAATAATTCTGCCGGGCGTTGGTGCGTTTGAGGACGCGGCAAGGAAGCTTCGCGAGAGTGGTCTTGGCGAGGTGGTAAAAGCAGAGGCGGCAAAGGGCAAGCCGGTTATGGGTATTTGCCTTGGTATGCAGCTTTTATTTGACAAGAGCTTTGAATACGGTGAGCACGAGGGTTTGGGTCTTATCAAGGGCGAAATCCGACCCATTGGGGATGTTATACCAAAGGACTTGAAAATTCCGCATATCGGTTGGAATGCACTTCATTTCGGCAATAAGAAGCACGAAATTTTCAAGTATCTGAGTGAGGGTGACTTTGTGTATTTTGTTCACTCGTACTATGCGGCTAATTGCGAGAACGCTGTTATTGCAACGGCGGAATATGGAGCTGAGCTGACTGCGGCGGCGGCACAGGGTAATGCGTGCGGATGCCAGTTCCACCCTGAAAAGAGCGGTGAAGTGGGACTAAGGATTTTAAAGGCATTCTGTGAAATGGAGGCTTAAAAAATATGTATATTTTTCCGGCGATAGATTTATATGACGGCAAGGCGGTAAGGCTTCTCCGTGGCGAATACGATAAAATGACAATCTACAGCGAAAACCCCATCGAGATTGCCCGTGATTTTGAGGCGAGAGGCGCAAGCCATATTCATATGGTGGATTTGGAGGGCGCAAAAACCGGCGAGACTCCCAATCTTGAGATTGTAGCTCAGGTTGCCCGCGAGACGGGACTATTTGTTGAGGTGGGCGGTGGCATCCGCAGTATGGAGGTTATTGACCGATACATCAACGCAGGTGTTGGCAGGGTAATCCTTGGTACGGCGGCTGTTAATGATGAGGAATTTTTAAGGGCGGCGGTTGAAAAGTACGGCGAAAAGATAGCTGTTGGTGCGGACATCAAGGACGGTTTTGTGGCAATTAAGGGCTGGACCGAAAAGTCGCAGTACAAGTCGGATCGTAGCCATGTCGTGCTGTGAGCCAA
>JAZQLR010000029.1:0-8087 GCA_045542775.1 Clostridia bacterium | reverse complement strand
TACCTCTCTTGCGTACAGAAGTACGCGGCGGTCAGTCATCAAAGTGTGGCACAACAGCAAATTTCGACAAACTTAAGACAATGTTTATTGTATTATATAGTAATAGCAAAAAACGGAGGTAAAAAGTATGAATAACAGTTTAGTACCATATGTAATTGAACAAACCAGCAGAGGCGAAAGGTCTTACGATATCTTTTCACGCCTTCTTAAAGACAGAATTATTTTCCTTTCCGACGAGGTAAATGATGCAACTGCAAGCCTTGTTGTCGCACAGCTCCTTTTCCTCGACAGTGAGGACCCGGACAAGGATATTAACCTTTATATCAACAGCCCCGGCGGCTCAATCACCGCAGGTATGGCAATTTATGACACAATGAAGTATACCAAAGCTGATGTCTCAACCATTTGCGTTGGTATGGCAGCATCAATGGGCGCATTCTTGCTTTCAGCAGGTGCAAAGGGCAAGAGATTTGCCCTGCCCAACAGTGAGATTATGATCCATCAGCCTCTTGGCGGAGCTCAGGGTCAGGCAACTGATATCCAGATTCATGCAGAGCGCATAATCAAAATGAAGGATAAACTCAACAGAATGCTTGCTGAACACACAGGTCAGCCTCTTGAGGTTATTCAGAGAGATACCGAGCGCGACAACTTTATGTCTGCAGAGGAAGCTCTCAAGTATGGACTTATCGATAAAATTGTTGAAAAGAGATAATTAAAAAGGAGCTTTAGTAAATGCCAAACAACACTGATATAAGGCAGCTTCGCTGTTCATTCTGCGGAAAAACCGAGGACCAGGTAAAAAAGCTGATTGAGGGTCCCGGAGTATACATCTGTAACGAATGTGTAGATTTGTGCTTTGAAATTTTTGAAGACGAGTATGATGATATAACACCCGAAACAGCAGATGCCAAAATGGACGAACTGCCCAAACCCCGGGAAATTAAGGCGTTTCTTGATGATTATATTGTTGGTCAGGATGCGGCAAAAAAGGCACTTTCTGTTGCAATATATAACCACTATAAAAGGATAGGCTACAACCTCGGTAATGATGATATAGAACTTCAAAAGAGTAATATTTTGCTCCTTGGCCCAACAGGTGTAGGTAAAACCTTTATTGCTCAGACTCTTGCAAAGGTGATGAAAGTTCCTTTTGTAATAGCCGATGCAACATCTCTTACCGAAGCCGGATATGTGGGTGAGGATGTGGAGAATATCCTGCTCAAGCTGATTCAGGCGGCGGACTATAATATCGAGCGTGCCGAAAAGGGTATTATCTATATTGATGAAATTGACAAGATTTCCAGAAAATCAGAAAACCCCTCGATTACCCGTGATGTAAGCGGTGAGGGTGTTCAGCAGACTCTTCTGAAAATTCTTGAGGGCACGGTTGCATCTGTTCCTCCGACCGGCGGCAGAAAGCATCCGCATCAGGAATTTATACAGATTGATACAACAAATATACTGTTTATTTGCGGTGGTGCATTCGAGGGTATCGACAAAATTATCGAAAGCCGTGTAAATGCCAAGGCAATGGGCTTCGGCGCGGTTGTGGAAAGCAAAAAGGATAAAAACCGCGGCGATATCTTAAAACAGCTTATCCCCGACGACTTGCTCAAATTTGGTCTTATCCCCGAATTTATCGGTCGTGTTCCGGTTATAACCACATTGGATTCACTTGATAAGGAAGCACTCAAAATGATTCTTACCCAGCCCAAAAACGCACTGGTTAAACAGTATGCAAAGCTTCTTGAGATGGATGGTGCAGAACTCATATTTGATGACGAAGCTGTTGAAGCGATTGCCGAAAAAGCAATTAAGCGTAATACAGGTGCCCGTGGTCTTCGAACTATTGTTGAGGAAATTATGCAGGATATAATGTTTGATATTCCGTCCGACCCAACAATCAAGACTGTTAAGGTTACAAAAGAATGCGTTGACAGCAAAGCAGCACCGGAAGTTACGAGAGAAGAAAAGAAACCAATGAAAAAAACAGCTACCCGCACAAAATCGGCAGAGGACGATAAAACCGCCTGCTGACTGTAAAGAAAGGGGTATAGTATGAAGAATTTAAAAGTTATATTATTGACACTTTGTTTTGCACTTGTGCTTGCCGGATGTAACGGCAAACCATCAGAAGTGCCCACTCAGCCTGAAAGTCCAAAGCCAGAGGTTGAAACAAAACCGACGGTTATTTCTGCACAAACTCTGCCTGCATCCGTTGCCGGATACGAGGAGGTTACATCGTATGTTGGTGATGTGGATGGAGATGGAACAGATGAGAGAACGGTTATTTCAACCGGTGCAGAGCGTACAAAAAACGGGGAATTTCTCTGGAATGACGGTCAGGATTGGGCGGTATTTGTAGAGGATACAAACGGTGTTTATATGCTGCTTGACAAGTTTGTTCAGGCAGGCAGCGTGTATTTTGATGTTTCGGATTATTATATGAAGGATGGCGCACAGCCTAAAATTCTTGTTACCGAAACAACAGGTGCCGGATTGGTTCTTAAGACATACACCTACTCCAAAACCGAGAATGGATATGTCGAAGAAACAATTTATGATACAAGTGCCATAACCGAAGCCGGAATAAACAGAAGATTTACTTCTTTTCCCGAAATAACATATTAAAAAGAGAGGCCGTTCTTTCGGGGGCGGTCTTTGAACGAGAGGAATAACAATGGAAAAACTTTTGATTGTTGTAGATATGCAAAAAGACTTTATTGACGGAGCTTTGGGGACAGCTGAGGCTCAAAGTATTGTTGATAAGGTGGTACATAAAATAGATAGCTTTGATGGCTCGATTATTGCCACAATGGATACTCACCGTGACGATTATCTCGAAACCCGTGAAGGTAAATTTCTGCCGGTTGTTCACTGTGTGAAAAACACTGAAGGCTGGGAAATTGAAAGCCGGATAATGTCTGCACTTAAGCGTAAAGGCTTCAGATTGGTCGAAAAGCCGACATTTGGCTCGGTGGAATTGCCTAAGCTGATAAAGGAAAAGTTCAATCCTGAAAAACTGAATATTGAACTGATAGGTCTTTGCACGGATATTTGTGTTGTATCCAATGCGATGCTTTTAAAAGCGGAATTTCCTGAAATGGATATTTCAGTTGATTCAAACTGCTGCGCCGGAGTAACGCCGGAAAAGCACGAGGCAGCGTTGGAGACTATGCGTTCCTGTCAGATAGAAATTAAATAATACCTGCCCGACTGTTAGTCGGGCTTTTTTTACACAAAATTTCCTGTATGGCATAATATGTAACATAGCGACTTTAAAAGTTTTGGAGGACAAAAATTATGGGAGGAAATAAAGACAGGTACCGGCTTTTGTTTGTGGGCGGAGATAATAGACAACTCCGTGCTGCAAACCGCACGGCTGAGAACGGAGTGCAGGTAACAGCGCTCGGATTTTCGGATTCGCCTGCGGGAAATGTAAGCCGTATTGATGATATAAATGACAGAGAATTTGATTATACGGCGGTAGTGCTGCCGCTTCCGTATTCAACAGACGGGGTAAATATAAATGCTCCCGAACTGAAGAGAAAAATGGCTGTATCCGAGGTGCTTCAGAAGCTGCCGAGGGATTGTTGTATTCTTGCCGGTAAATGTGATGCAGTCTTGCGTAAATTGGCTGAGGGAAAGAATATCACTCTTGTTGATTATTTCGACAGGGAGGAGCTGCAGATTTTAAATGCTATCCCGACGGCAGAGGGTGCAATCCAGATTGCTATGCAGGAAACGCCGTTTACGCTGCATTCCTCGGAATGTCTGATTATAGGAAATGGCAGAATAGGCAAAATCTTAGCCAAAATGCTTCAGGGAATAGGCGCATCGGTAACGGTTGCATCCCGTAAACGCAAGGATATGGCACAAGTGGTGTCGTATGGCTATAAAAGCCTTGAGATTGGTGCGTTATACGATAATGTGGGCAATTTTGATGTTATATTCAATACTGCTCCAAGTCTTGTGCTGGACGCCGATATGCTTGTTAAAACGCGCCGCGATGCGGTTGTGATTGACCTTGCGTCGAAACCGGGAGGCGTGGATTTTGAAACAGCACGGAAAATGGGGATAAAGGTTATCTGGGCGCTGTCACTTCCGGGCAAGGTCGCTCCGCATACTGCGGGAGATATAATAGGTAAGACAATTCTTAATATACTGAATGAATTGGAGGCAAAACAATGAAACTGAAAAACAAAACAGTTGGTTTTGCCATAACGGGTTCTTTTTGCACCTTCAGCAAAGTCTTTCCCGAAATCGAGCGGGTTGTTAAAGAGGGGGCAAAGGTTGTACCGATTATGTCGGAAATCAGCTATAATACCGATACGAGATTTGGTAAGGCAAAGGAACATATAGAAAGGCTGGAACAAATCACCGGAGAAAAAGTAATAGCAACAATACGGGACGCAGAACCTGTCGGCCCTAAAAAACTACTTGATGTTCTTGTGGTTGCACCCTGCACGGGTAACACGATTGCCAAAATCGCAAACGGAATTGCAGATTCAAGCGTAACGCTTGCGGTTAAGTCGCATCTTCGCAACAAACGACCGGTGGTTATTGCGGCTTCGACCAATGACGGTCTTGCGAATAATGCAAAGAATATAGGTGTTCTTTCCAATATGAAAAATATTTATCTTGTTCCCATAGGACAGGACGACTGGGTTGAAAAGGAAAATTCTCTCGTTGCAGATATGAAGCAAATAGTCCCTGTAACAGAGGCGGCATTGGACGGAAAACAGCTTCAGCCGATAATAATACTTTACAATTAAGCTTCGGGCGATGTACGGTTTTGTGCATCGCCTGATTTGTGTCAAATATCTCAGGTTAAATTTAACATATAATACTTGATTTTTTTGAGAAAATGTTGTATACTTAGATGAAATTGGCTTTGTTTTCGGTGTGGACACCGGAATATACCCAAAAAGCTGTAAAGAAGAGCGGAAAGGTTGTGCGATGTATGAGCGACAGCTATAAGAATGATGTGGCACTTGGCGAGTATGTTACCATAGTTGCTGAAGAAGATGGTGTGAACATAATCGGTCTCAAACGCGGTCAGGACACCAAGTTTCATCATACGGAAAAGTTGGATAAGGGCGAAGTGTTTCTTTGCCAGTTTACAGAAAACACATCTGCAATTAAAATCCGCGGAAAAGCAAAGGTTCATACCAAAATGGGCGTTATTCAGGCAGGATAACAAACCGGCTTTTGGAGGAAGTAGAAGATGTTACCAAATATTTTAACAACGGTAAGATTGATTATAATTCCGTTTTTTGCGTATTTTATGATTAACTCGGAGAGCTTTCTTATTCCGTTGCTGCTTTTTGTTCTTTCAGGCGTCACGGACATTGTGGACGGCTGGATAGCAAGGCATTTTAATATGATTACCGATGTGGGCAGCGTGTATGACCCGCTTGTAGACAAGCTTATGCAGATTACGGCGGTTGTGTGCCTTTCGGTTAACGGGACAATACCGGGATGGATGATTTGTGTAGTTGCATTCAAGGAGCTTTCAATGATTGCTGTCGGGGTTGTGCTCTATCTGAAAAAGATTGTTGTTCACTCAAATTGGTACGGCAAAGCTGCAACGGTTTTCTTTTATGCAGTGATGCTGATTTTTATAATGTTCCCGGCAATTGATGAGACAATCAAGATGATATTACTTACAGCGCTTGTTGTAGTGATGGTTGCTGCTGTGATAGGATATCTTGTTAAGCTTTCGGGTGCTGACGGAGCAAGCCTTTATAAAAAGAAGGCATAAAATTTGGCGAAATATGGCTGAATAAGTAAAATATTTATACCCAAAAGGCGTGCCCCAAGTGTTGACAATGATCGAGGCCTTTGGTATACTAAAATAAATAAAACTTTTTGTGAGGAATGGTTATGGAACAGTTTGAAGATATAAGCTTAAAACGACTGGCGGAAATACTTCTTAAGAAAATCGGATTTATCGTTGCAGCCACTTTGATTGCCGGTGTTCTTGCTTTTATTTACAGTGAGATGATGATAGTGCCGGAGTACGAATCATCCGTTTCGTTGTATGTTAATAACGAAACAGAAACTACGGTTAATAAAACCCTTGGCAGTGATATTCAGGCCTCGCAGATGCTGGTTGATACATATATTGTAATTATCAAAAGTGATACGGTACTGAATCAGGTAAGCCAGATACTTGCTGAAAAGAATATAATGGGCTATGATGCAGAAACATTGAGAAACAGTATCACAGCCAGTGCAGTAGATGCAACTGAGATATTTGAGGTTACAGTCAGAGACACAGATCCGATGAATACCTATACAATTGCTAATACTATTGCGGATGTAGCTCCTCCCATTATTCAAGACTTTGTTGAGGCCAGCTCGGTTAAGGTTATTGACTATGCAGTTGTAGGAGAGAGAGTATCGCCCAATATTCAGAAAAACATGATTTTGGGATTGATTTTTGGTTTCCTTCTCAGTTGCTTGTTCGTTGTTCTGAGAGAAATCTTTGATATGAGAATTAAAGATGAGGATGAGCTTGAGCAGTGGTTCAAGATTCCGATTCTCGGTGTTATTCCTGATATATCAAATTCACAGGTTAAAAGACAGGGGTATTACTCCTATAGACGAGGCGGACAGCCTTATACATATCAGCAGAAAGGGGTGAAGGACGATGGCGGAAAATCAAATAAAAATGAGTTGGTTTCAGAAAATAAGACAAATTCCAAGTAATATCGCAAGAGAAAAGCAAAGAAAGTTTCTTGTTCAGGACCACGAATTTATCCGCGAAAAGGTTCTTAACTCCAAAAGTCCGTTCCATGTTCGTGAGGCATATAAGGCACTCAGAACAAATCTGATTTTTTCACTTTCATCAGAGGGTTGTAAAAAGATAGCGGTTACAAGTGCTCTTGCATCCGAGGGTAAAAGTACAAACTGCCTTAACCTTGCGATTACATTTGCTGAGATGGAAGCAAAGGTTTTGATTATCGACTGTGACCTTCGCCGTCCCAACCTTGCAAGACTTCTGGATGTTCAGAATGCTCCGGGTCTCAGTAATTACCTTGTTGGTCTTAATACAAGCGATGAGATTGTTCGTAAGTCAATATACAATAACCTTAGCTATATAACAGCGGGCAATATCCCGCCGAATCCGGTTGAACTTCTTAGCTCGGAAAATATGGCAAGACTTATGGAAAAGGTAGAAACAGAATTTGATTATATCTTCCTGGATACACCGCCTGTAAACCTTGTTATTGATACTGTTGCAGTTTCAAAATATGTACACGGTATTATTATGATAGCACTTCAGAATTCAACAGATAAGGAAGCTGTAAGATATGCGCTCAGCCAGTTGAATTTTGCGGGCACAAAGGTTCTTGGATTTGTACTCAATGGCGTTGTGTATGGCAACAACGGTGCATATAAAAATGTTAACAAGAGAAAGTACTACCGCTACTTCAGCTCAAGCGGCCGCAAGAAGGGCAGCAGAGGCTATGGCGGATATGGCGGTGGCTATGGTGGCTCATACGGAAATTATGGCAGCTATAAAAATTACGGCAATTATGGCAGTTACGGTAAATAAACCGTAGTTGTATGCCCTAAAGAGACGACGGTTGCGGCGGTGTTAAATCCATCGCCGCAGTAAAACAAAATAATTTCCTCATTTTCACTAAAGAAAGTAGGAACAAATATGATAGATATACACACACATATACTTCCCGAACTGGACGATGGAAGCCGGAATGTAGACGAGAGTATAGTTATGCTTGGTATGCTGTCAGATCAGGGAGTTGATACGGTTGTGGCAACTCCTCATTTTTATATTGACAGAACAAATCCCGGTGATTTTCTGCAAGCTCGTCAGGAATCCTTTGAAAAACTCAAAAAGGGGATTGATGGTTTAAGTAAAAGACCAAGGATTGCACTTGGTGCTGAGGTTCAGTTCTATAACGAAATTACGTCTCTTGATGGGATTGAACAGTTTTGTTTGGGTGAATCTAATTATATTCTCATTGAGATGCCGTTTGCTCCCTGGAACGGATATGTTTATCAAACTCTTAATAATCTGTCTGCGTCAAGAAGAATAACTCCTGTTATTGCAC
>JAZQLR010000028.1:0-6820 GCA_045542775.1 Clostridia bacterium | reverse complement strand
ACCGACCAGGAACGCTATGTTGAGGGTGCTGTTGATGTAATTTACAGAACAATGAAGGATACCGGACTTGTTCACGACGAAGGTCCGGATATCGGTGGTGATTATGGTCCCTATATCCAGAGCGAAAGACGAGGTATCTATAAGGAATATGCGGAAAAACTGGTTGAATTGGGCCACGCATACTACTGCTTCTGCGACAAGGAACGCCTTGAAGAACTTCGTCAGCAGCAGACAGTTATGAAAGTTCCCACAAAGTACGACGGTCTTTGCAGCAAGCTCTCCAAGGAGGAGATAGAGGAAAAACTCAAAGCAGGTGTTCCCTATGTAATCCGTCAGAAAATGCCTACCCACGGCAAAACAACTTTCAAGGACGAAGTATTTGGCGAGATTTCGGTTGAGAATGCAATCCTTGACGATAATGTTCTTCTCAAGGCAGATGGTCTCCCCACTTACAATTTTGCAAATGTAATTGACGATCACCTTATGAATATCACCCACATTATCCGTGGCAGCGAGTATCTTTCATCAACACCTAAGTACAATCTTTTGTACGAAGCATTCGGTTGGGAAATTCCCACTTATGTTCATGTTTCTCCCGTTATGAAGGATGCAAACAACAAGCTTTCAAAGCGTCACGGCGATGCATCTTATGAAGATTTCATTGCCAAAGGCTACCTTAAGGAAGCAATTGTAAACTATATTACACTTCTTGGCTGGGCACCCGGCGATGAAAGAGAAAAGTTTACCGTTGACGAGCTTATTGAAGCTTTTGATATCAAGGGAATCAGTAAATCCCCTGCAATTTTCGACGAAAAGAAGCTTGCCTGGCTCAACGGCGAGTATATCAGAGAACTTGACCCCGAGAAGTTCCACGAAATGGCACTTCCGTTCTATGCGGGAGTTATCACAAACCCTGCAATTGATTTAAAGCTTGTGTCCGAGCTTCTTCAGCCAAGATGCGAAAAGCTTTCAGATATTCCCGAGCAGGTTGATTTTTTTGATAACCTCCCCGAATACGATAACGAGCTTTACACTCATAAAAAGATGAAGACCAATCCCGAAAATTCACTTGAAGCACTTAATGCAGTTCTTCCGGTGCTTGAGGGTATTTCCGACTGGACAAAAGAGAATATTCACGACGAGCTTATTGCCCTTGTCGAAAAACTGGAACTCAAAAACGGCAGAATTTTATGGCCTGTCCGTGTTGCAGTTTCTGGCAAGGCATTCACCCCCGGCGGCGGTGTTGAACTTGCTCATATCTTAGGCAAGGACGAAACAATCAGCCGTATCAAAAAGGGTATTGATCAGCTCTCTAAATAATAAATCTGCAGACCTCAAGCCCTTGAGGTCTGTCAGTGTAAAGGATAGGATTGAATAAAATGGATATAACAACTAAGTTTTCAGACCGAGTAAAACACCTTGAAGCATCAGCAATACGAGAAATATTCAAGCTTCTTGCAAAACCGGGAATTATCAGCTTTGCAGGCGGTGCACCCGACCCCGAGCTGTTCCCCAAAAAGGAATTTGCAGAACTTGCAAAGGAAATATTGGAGACTCAGGGCAACACTGCCCTTCAGTATGGAATTACCGAGGGTTATGCACCTCTCAGACAGTGGGTTAAAGACCGCCTTGTAAGTCAGGGCGTCCTTACGGCAGAGGACGATGTAATTATCGGCAGCGGCGGTCAGCAGGGTATTGACCTTGCAACCAAGTCTTTAATCAACCCCGGCGACGGCGTTATCTGCGAAGAGCCAAGCTTTATTGGTGGACTAAACTGCTTCCGTTCATATAGAGCAGAGCTTTACGGCGTTCCTGTTTTGTCGGACGGTATTGATACAGAAAAGCTTGAAGAACTTTTAAAGGAACATAAAAATATCAAGGTTCTTTACGCTATTGCAACTTTCCAGAACCCGTCGGGAATTACAATTTCTCTTGAAAAACGCAAAAAAATTCTGGAACTTGCCGATGAATATGACTTCCTTATTTACGAGGATAATCCTTACGGTGAACTCCGCTTCAGCGGTGAAGAAATCCCCACAATGAAGTCTCTTGACAAAAACGGAAGAGTAATTTATTTTGGCTCATTCTCCAAGATTCTTGCTCCCGGTATGCGTTTAGGCTTTGTGTCTGCACCTCAGGCTTTGCTTGAACGAATGATAATCTGCAAGCAGACCGAGGATGTTCATACCAATGTCCTGTCACAGATGATTGCTTATGAATTCGTTACACGCAATTCAATTGACGAGCATATCGCAAAGCTCCGTGCGGCGTACGGCAAAAAGTGCAAGCTGATGATGGATTGTATGGATAAGTATTTTCCGGCAGAGGTTGAGCATACCTGCCCCGAGGGCGGTCTGTTCCTTTACTGCACAATGCCTGACGGTTACGACAGCAAGGAACTTATGAAAAAAGCTCTCGAGAAAAATGTTGCATTTGTTCCCGGCACTTCGTGTATGATTGACGACAAGGCAACATACAGCACATTCAGAATGAACTATTCAACTGCATCCGAGGAGGATATCGAAAAGGGCGTCAAGGCTCTTGGTGAGGTTCTCCACGAATTTATGGGCAAATAACAATTGACCGCATTCAAGCAAAAATTGAAAGGAATGTTTTGTTATGGAAAATAATATTGAAATAACCGAACCGAAGAAGCGAATTCTCAGCGGAATTCAGCCGTCGGGAAAGCTGACTTTAGGTAACTATGTCGGTGCTCTCCGCAACTGGGTTCAGCTTCAGAAAGAGGATATATACGAAAGCTACTATATGATAGCCGACCTCCACGCAATTACAGTAAGACAGGACCCGAAAGAGCTTCGCAAAAACTGTATGGACTTGCTTGCGATATTTATTGCCAGCGGCCTCGATGCCGAGAAAGAGCCGGTTTTCTTCCAGTCTCATGTTCCGGCACATACACAACTTGGCTGGGTGCTTGACTGTAATACATACATGGGCGAGCTTTCCAGAATGACTCAGTTCAAGGATAAAAGCCGCAAACACGCGGATAATATCAATGCTGGTCTCTTTACCTACCCGTCACTTATGGCGGCGGATATATTGCTTTATCAGGCAGACCTCGTCCCGGTGGGAAAAGACCAGAAACAGCATCTTGAACTGACCCGTGACCTTGCTAACAGATTCAACAATGCATACAGCGAAACCTTTAAGGTGCCCGAACCATATATTCCAAAGGTTGGCGCAAAAATAATGAGTCTTCAGGACCCACTGCAGAAAATGTCAAAGTCCGACCCCAACGAAAATTCTTATATCCTGATGCTTGACCCGGTCGACAAAATTGTTAAAAAGATTAAGCGCGCAGTTACCGACTCAGACGCAGAAGTACGCCCGGGTGAGGGCAAGGAAGGCGTAGAAAACCTTATGAGCATCTATTCGTCCATGACAGGCAAAACGATGGACGAAATTATTGCAGAATTTCAGGGTAAAGGCTACGGCGACTTTAAAAATGCCGTTGCAGAATCAGTTGTTGAAGTTTTAAGACCCATTCAGGAAAAATACGAGGATTTGATGAAGAATAAGGATTATCTCGAATCGGTCTACAAGCTTGGCGCTGAAAAAGCAAATTACACAGCACGGAAAACCATTTCAAAGGTTTACCGTAAGGTTGGATTTATTCAGCCGTAGGATTTGGAAAGGAACTAATGAAAATGTTGATAAGTGGTAATATTTTTATACTTTTAGCATTGGCTGTTGCATTCTTGATTTCTTTTTCGGCAACACCCACGGTTATTGCTCTGGCACACAAAATTAAGGCGATAGATATCCCCAAGGATGAACGACGGGTACACAAAAAGCCCATTCCGCTGATTGGCGGCCTTGCAATATTCTACGGCTTTGTAATAAGCGTGCTTTGTTTTGCGGTGATTGACCGTCAGGTTATGGGACTTTTGTTGGGAAGCGTAATTATTGTTACTGTTGGTGTAATTGATGATATGCGTGACCTCAGTGCAAAACTGAAACTCTTGTTTCAGATAATTGCGGCGGCTATAGTGATTTATTTTGGCGTGGAAATTGAATATGTTGCCAATCCATTTGCAAAGTGGTTTGGACCGCAGTATATAAATTTAGGTTTATGGTCAATTCCTATAACAATGATATGGATAATAGGCGTTACCAACGCCGTTAACCTTATCGACGGTCTTGACGGTCTTGCGTGCGGTGTTTCGACTATTGCATCAGTTGCACTTCTCTCAATGACTCTGCTTTCGCAGAATCTTAATGCAGCAATTATAACAGCGGCTCTTGCCGGTGCAGGCTTTGGATTTCTGCCGTATAATTTCAATCCGGCAAAAATATTCATGGGCGACACAGGCTCAACATTCTTAGGCTTTGTGCTTGCCTGCATATCTATTCAGGGCATTATGAAGATGTACGCGCTCATTTCTATTGCAGTGCCGGTTCTTATTCTTGGCCTTCCCATATTTGACACATTGTTTGCCATAATGCGAAGAATTGCAAAAAAGAAGCCCATAATGGCGCCCGATAGAGGACATCTTCACCACAGACTCCTTGATATGGGATTTTCACAAAGACAAACGGTTACAATCCTTTATACACTTACAAGTATCCTTTGCCTTACAGCGGTTGTAATGTCGCTTAAGGATGCAATGAGAGGACTGATACTTATATTTGCAGTTCTGCTTGTTTTGCTTGTAAGCCTTGTGGTAATGGAACCTAAGGAAGATAATTTAACGGAGGAAAAGAAAGATGAAGAAAATTAAGGTAATGACAATTTTCGGCACACGACCCGAAGCGATTAAGATGGCACCGCTTGTAAAAGAGCTTGAAAAGCACGATGAGATTGAATCTATCGTCTGCGTAACAGCTCAACACCGCCAGATGCTTGACCAGGTTCTTGATATTTTTGAAATCAAGCCTGATTATGACCTTAATATTATGAAAGACAGACAGACTCTTATCAGTATCACAACAAGAGGCCTTGAAGGTCTTGATGAGGTGATGAAGGAAGCACAGCCTGATATCGTACTGGTTCACGGCGACACTTCCACAACATTTGTCGGCAGCCTTGCGGCATTCTATAATCAGATTACTGTCGGCCATGTTGAGGCAGGCCTCAGAACTTATGACAAATACTCTCCGTTCCCCGAAGAAGTGAACCGCAGACTTACCGGTGTGATTGCAGATATGCACTTTGCACCTACCGAAAAGAACAGAGCAAACCTGCTTAAAGAGAATGTAGATGATTCAACAATCTATATAACAGGCAATACCGTTATAGATGCACTCCAGACAACAGTTCGTGCAGACTACGAGTTTAAGGATGCAGGCCTTGCGGGTATGAACTGGGACAGCAAACGAGTGATTGTTATGACAGCTCATCGCCGCGAAAACTTGGGCAAGCCTCTTGAAAATATCTGCAATGCAGTAAAGAGACTGGTTGAGGATTTCGAGGATATCGAGGTTGTATATCCCGTTCATCTTAATCCGGCTGTCCGCGAGGTTGCAAACAAAATCCTCGGTGGTATGGACAGAGTAAAGCTTATCGAGCCTGTTAATGCCGACGAGCTCCATAATGCAATCAGCCGCAGCTTTATGGTTATGACCGACTCCGGCGGACTTCAGGAAGAAGCGCCATCACTCGGCAAACCTGTTCTTGTTTTGCGTAACGAAACCGAACGCCCCGAAGCGGTTGAAGCCGGTACGGTAAAAATTGCCGGTGTTGATGAAGATGTGATTTACGATATGGCAAAAACACTTCTTACCGATAAGGACGAATACAACAAAATGGCAAAGGCAGTTAACCCCTACGGTGACGGCCATGCATCGGAAAGAATTGTAAAAGCTATAATTGAGAAGTATAGCAAATAAACAAAAAGGAAGGTAGACAATCTACCTTCCTTTTTTTATAGTTACTTTTTACACTTCAAAATCAAAACACTTGCGTGCGCCAACAACCGAGCGGACAAATGTTGCAACCTCAATGTGTTTGGGGTTTGACTGGTATCCCTTGAGTGCATCTTCGTCTACAAATGTGCTGTCAAGCATCAAATCGCCGTTTGATGAATCAAGGGGATTGGTGTAAACTTTGATTTCGGTCAGGCCGTCAATCTGTCCGGCAAGACCTTCAAGACCGGCCTTGATTTTTGCTGCGTGTGCAGCCTTTTCTTCTGGAGTATATTCTTCCTTAAAATTCCAAATAATAATATGTTTAACCATTTTAAATTCTCCTTTTTTAGAATCTGAAATCGCGTTTTCCGTTTTCGATTTCTTCAATATATTTCTTTGCCAGACCACGGGTCTTTTCGTTGGGAACCTTTTCAATTTCCTTTTCGATTACCTTGATGCCGTTTTTTACTGTTTCGGGTGATGCGTAGTCGGTCAGGTATTCCTTGAGGGTAATCAGCGCATTAGGCTGGCAGCAGTTTGCAATCTGACCTGATTTGATAAGTGACATAAAGCGGTCGCCTGTTCTGCCCTCACGGTAGCAAGCTGTACAGAAACTGGGGATATAACCGAGTTCTAAAAGCCAGTTGACAACGCTGTCAAGCGGTCGTGTATCACTAAGTTCAAATTGAGCAGAGTTTTCGTCCTCCGGTTCTTCGTGAATATATCCGCCTACGGTTGTGCGTGAGCCGCCACTTATCTGTGAAACGCCAAGACGCAGAACGCGCTCTCTTGATGCCTTTGATTCACGGGTGGAGATAATCATACCGGTATAAGGTACGGCAATTCTGATAACCGCAACAATTTTCTCAAATATGTCATCCGAGATGGCGTTGGAGAAGCTGTCTTTGTCGATGCCCTCTGCCGGACAGATTCTGGGAACGCTGATGGTGTGGGG
>JAZQLR010000027.1:0-2517 GCA_045542775.1 Clostridia bacterium | reverse complement strand
TTCCATCACGAGGCGGTTGAGAACTCTGCAGAGGTTATTGATTATATCCACAGCCTGGGTGTAAAGGCGGGCGTTTCCGTTAAGCCGGGTACAGATGTTGCGGTTGTTGCACCTTATCTTGAAAAACTTGATTTACTCCTTATAATGACTGTTGAGCCGGGCTTTGGCGGTCAGTCATATATCGAGGCAATGAACGATAAAATCAAAAAGGCAAGAACTATGATTGACGCTCTGGGCAAAGATATTGACCTTGAGGTTGACGGCGGCGTTACAGTTAAGAATATAGGTATGCCTGCCGGTAGTGGCGCAAATGTAATGGTTGCAGGTTCTGCTGTATTCAAGGCAGTGGATATTCCTGCTGTTATTGCTGAAATGCGAGCTGCTGCAAAATGAGATGCGTCATATTCGGCTCAGCTCCGATAGAGTCTTATGATTATCTTAAAAATACGGATTTTAGCGATTCACTGATTATCTGCGCTGATGGCGGAATAAAACACGCCGAAGAACTTGGTTTGACCCCGGATGTATGGCTGGGTGACGGCGATTCATTGCGCGGCGACGATGTAGAGGTCAGGGAACGCTATACATTTCCCGTGCGCAAGGATAATACCGATATGGACCTTGCGATTGAACTTGCGCTTGAAAAAGGATGTAGTGATATTACCGTTATCGGCGGAATTGGCGGCAGACGCGACCACGAGTTTTCGCATTTCTGCCTGCTTAAAAAGCTCCTTGAAAACGGAGCAATAGGCCGCTTTATTGACGAGAAGAATGAAATATCAATGGAGGATAAAAGCTTTACAATCTATCCTGACGATAAGAAGTATATTTCGTTTTTCCCCTTTGGTGGTGATGTGACCAACTTTTCGGTTAAAGGCCTAAGATACGAAACGGAGGGTATGCACCTTTCGTGCAGCAAGGTTCAGGCAAGCAGCAACTGCTTTGACGGCGAATGCGAGGCGCATATATCATTTGACAGCGGATATGTTCTTGTGATAAGGTCAAACGACTAAATTTAACAGAGGTAATGATATGAAAAAGATAATAGCAGGGATTTTAGCTTTAAGTTTTATTCTGACGATGTTTTCGGGAATGATTGTCTTTGCTGATGCTGAAATTACCGCAAATTACACCGTGGTTCAAAGAAAGAACAGTCCCGAACTTGAGAAAAACGGTCGGTATAACGAAAAAGGCATTATCTTGGATAAAACCGAAAACAGATATACTGTTTCAGCAATATCGGATTCCGGAGCCGAGGAGAATGTCAAGGTCGAGCTGTCAACTCTTTTAAATATTGCAACGGCTCCGGCTTCCGGCAAAGTAACACCGGATATAAAGATTAAAACCGATATTATAACTGTTAATCTTGACAGAAAATTTGTTGAGAGCCTTTCAAACAAGAGTAAAAACAAAAAGGTGTTTTTTGAGGTTAAAAAGGCTGTCGGCATAGAAGATACAATAATCAAAAGACTTATGCCGGATGCAAAAATCGAGATAAACTATTGTTTTACAAACGCCGATGGCGAAAAACTTGACCCATCGGGTACGCTCTCTGCCGAAGTGCCATTTACATCATACACAACGCAGAATATCCGTATTTATGAAGTTCAGGATACTATGGTTGTGGATATGAAAGCGGAATATAAGGAAAATATACTTTCCTACACCGGCTCAAATGCGGCAAGAGTTCTGGTATCCGAGGAGAATATCGTGGAAATTACGGGCCGTACCCTTGACCTTCAGGGCACAATTTCCCTTGTGTTCTATGCTCAGATTGAGGGCATAGACCCAAGCCGTGTAAAAATGCTGTTTTGGGAAAGCGAGCAGTCGCGGTATGTTAAAGATACCGCCGACAGAATTGTTGATATGGTTGGCAAGGATAAAAATGGATATAGATTTGAATATAAGAACATAACCTCAAAGGATATGAGCAAAAAAATCTATGCCCGTCTTATGGCAGAACACGAGGACGGAACTATCCGATACAGTATGATGCCAAGGGAGTCATACAGAGTAACCAAGTATGCTGAAAATATGATGAAGAATGAGTCGCTGAAACCCCTGCTTATAAAAATGCTTAACTACGGAACAGCAGCACAGGAGTATTTTGGCAGCGAGAACGAGGCGGCAAACCTTGTGCTTAAACAGGGCGAAAGAGCGACCGACTTCACCAAAACCTACGAAAGTCAGGATGCAGTAATCGCAGAAAACAACGGAACAAAATCCTCGGCATATATCGCAGGTAAAACCATTAAGCTTGAGGGCGACATTTCGATTAACTACTATGTCCTTGATGATGAGCCGTCCGAGGAATCCGGAATGCTGTTCTGGAATGAGTACGACTATGCGGTGGCAAGCTCTCATATAATGGGCACCGAAAGCCGAAAAGTCACCGAGTTCGAGAAAAACGGCGATTACAAGGTTTATGCATATTCAAATATAGTTTCAAGACAAATGTATAACTCCATATATGCCCGTGCATACACCAAGGTAAATGGCGAGGTGCAGTACGGCGAT
>JAZQLR010000026.1:0-6539 GCA_045542775.1 Clostridia bacterium | reverse complement strand
CGTGAGCAATATTTGCAAAAGGTCCACCGTGAACAAATGCAGGTACACCCTCGAGAGTCTGTACCAGATTAGGCTTGAGTGCATCCTTTAAGAGTGCTGTCATTGCACCAGCCGCACCAATCTGACCTGCAGTAACAGGTTCTTCGTCATAGGTATAGCCTACAACTATATTTGAAAGTCTTTCTTTAAGGTCGGTTATTGATGATGCAAGGCAGAGAACTGCCATAACCTCGGATGCAACAGTGATATCATAGCCGTCTTCACGGGGAACACCGTTTACTCTGCCACCAAGACCGTCTGTAACAAATCTCAGCTGTCTGTCGTTCATATCAACGCAGCGCTTCCAGGTAATGCGTCTGGGGTCAATATTCAGCTTGTTGCCCTGATAGATATGGTTATCCAGCATTGCCGCAAGCAGGTTGTTTGCCGCACCGATTGCGTGGAAGTCGCCGGTGAAGTGCAGGTTGATATCCTCCATAGGAACAACCTGAGCATAGCCGCCGCCTGCTGCACCGCCCTTAACACCGAATACGGGGCCAAGTGACGGTTCGCGGAGTGCAACCATTACATTTTTACCGATTTTTTGCATTCCGTCTGCAAGACCGATTGTTGTTGTGGTCTTACCCTCACCTGCAGGGGTCGGGGTTATTGCAGTTACGAGAATGAGTTTACCCTTTCTCTCCTTATCCTTAAGGAGAGAAAGGTCTACCTTTGCTTTGTAGTTTCCGTAATATTCAATATATTTGGGGTCAACACCTGCAGTCTTTGCAATTTCAGAAATATGCTGCATTTTTGCGCTCTGCGCAATTTCGATATCTGTCATCATAATATTTTTACCTCCCAAAACCTGATAATTTCTTAGACCTGAGGAAAAATTGATTTAGATTGCGTGGTCGGTCGACCGCTGCGTACTCGGTGTACGCAAGGAAGACCGAACGCGTGATATAAACAATTTTAACCGGACTATATCTTGTAATACTCTACTGCCGACTTGAACAATCCCATATCAAAGTTGCCCTCAACATTCTTATAAAGACCGTCTGCCCATCTTTCGGTATGACCCATCTTACCAAGAACTCTGCCGTCGGGTGATGTGATACCCTCAATCGCAAAGGTTGAGCCGTTGGGGTTATACTGAATTTCATTGGTGGGATTGCCTGCCAAATCAACATACTGAGTGAGAATCTGACCGTTCTCAGCCAAAACCTTTACAAGCTCGTCACTTGCCATAAAGCGACCCTCACCGTGAGAAATCGGAACAGAATAGATTCCGCCGACTTCGGCATTTGCCATCCAGGGAGACTTGTTTGATGCAACACGGGTACGAACAATCTTTGACTGATGGCGTGAGATTGTGTTGTATGAAAGTGTCGGGCAGTTTTCATCTGTATCAATAATCTTTCCGTAAGGAACAAGGCCAAGCTTTATAAGTGCCTGGAAGCCGTTACAGATACCGCACATAAGACCGTCACGCATATCGAGGAGTTCGGATGTTGCTTCCTTGATTTCGGGGTTACGGAAGAACGCTGTGATAAACTTCGCTGAACCGTCAGGCTCGTCACCGCCGGAGAAGCCACCGGGGATAAATACTATCTGGGATTCCTTAAGTGATTTTGCAAATGCTTCAACCGACTCGGATATTGCCTGAGGTGTGAGGTTGTTGATTACAAAGATTTCGGGTTCTGCACCTGCATCGCGCATTACCTTTGCAGTATCAAACTCGCAGTTTGTACCGGGGAATACCGGAATCAAAACCTTGGGTTTAGCAACGCCAACCTTAGGAGCAACACGGCTTTCAGCATTGTAGGTGAATGCCGGAATATCTTTCTTTTCGGTTTCAATGTTGCAGGAATAAATCTTTTCAAGCTTTTCCTCATAAGTCTTACCAAGCTCAGCAAGAGTTACAACGCTTGTCTTATATGAAATTTCTTCGTTTTCGGTAGTATAACCTAAAATTTCACCAACATTCGCATCTGCTGCAAGTTCAACAATAAATGAGCCGTAGCTGTAGCCAAAAATATCATTCATTGAAACTGCATCGTCAAACTTAAAGCCGATACCGTTACCAAAGCCCATTTTCATTACCGCTTCAGCTATACCGCCATAGCAGGGTGTATAAGCTGAAACTGCCTTTTTGCTATGAACAAGCTCGGTTACCTTTTTGAAGCAATCAATCAGGCTTTCGGTTACGGGGAGACCGTTCTTATCATATCCGGGCTTAATCCATACTACCTTATTGCCTGCTGCCTTGAATTCGGGAGAGATGATGTTCTCGTTCTTTTCTGTTGTAACAGCAAAGGAAACAAGTGTCGGGGGCACATCAATGTTTTCAAATGTACCACTCATTGAGTCCTTACCGCCGATTGCCGCAATCTCAAGATTCTTCTGTGCGTCAAGTGCACCGAGAAGTGCAGCAAGAGGCTTGCCCCAACGCTTGGGGTCTTTCTTCGGTTTTTCGAAGTATTCCTGGAATGTGAGGTACACATCCTTGAACTCTGCACCTGCTGATACCAGCTTTGCAGCTGATTCAACAACTGCAAGGTATGCGCCGTGGTACGGGCTCTTTTCTGCAATAAACGGGTTGTAACCCCAAGACATTACAGAACAGGTATTTGTATGACCTTTTTCAACCGATACTTTATTTACCATTGCCTGAATGGGTGTCAGCTGATTTTTGCCGCCGAACGGCATAAGAACTGTACCTGCGCCGATGGTTGAGTCAAATCTCTCGGAAAGGCCACGCTTTGAACAAACATTAAGGTCGTCTGCAAGAGCCTTGAAACCATCATTAAAGTCTGCAGGGATTTTCTTATCGATTGCTTCGGGTTTTGCAGGTGCAATATCAATATGCTTTTCTGCACCATTTGAGTTGAGGAATTCGCGGGAGATATTTACTATCTCCTTACCGTTCCAGTGCATTACAAGATACGGTTTTTCCTTAACCTCTGCAACAACTGTTGCTTCTAAGTTTTCGCTCTTGGCAAGTTCCTTGAATCTTTCAACATCCTTTGCCTCAACTACAACAGCCATTCTCTCCTGAGATTCGCTGATTGCAAGCTCGGTACCGTCAAGACCGTCATATTTTTTAGGAACTGCGTTGAGGTTGATTTCAAGACCGTCGGCAAGCTCACCGATTGCAACAGAAACACCGCCTGCGCCAAAGTCGTTACAACGCTTGATAAGCTGTGAAGCTTCCTTGTTGCGGAAGAGTCTCTGGAGTTTTCTTTCTTCAGGGGCGTTACCCTTCTGAACCTCTGCGCCGCAAGACTCCAAAGATTCAACAGTATGTGATTTTGAAGAGCCTGTTGCACCGCCGCAGCCGTCACGGCCGGTTTTACCGCCGAGAAGAATTACGATATCGCCGTCTTCGGGGCGTTCGCGTCTTACATTTTCCTGAGGTGCCGCTGCGATAACCGCACCGATTTCCATACGCTTTGCCGCATAGCCGTCGTGGTAAAGCTCGTCTACCTGACCTGTTGCAAGACCAATCTGGTTGCCGTATGAGCTGTAGCCTGCTGCCGCACCGGTAACAATCTTTCTCTGGGGAAGCTTACCCTCGATTGTCTCGGAAACAGGCTTAAGCGGGTCTGCCGCACCGGTAACACGCATTGCTGCATATACATAAGAACGGCCTGACAGCGGGTCACGGATAGCACCACGGATACAGGTTGCCGCACCGCCGAACGGTTCAATTTCTGTGGGGTGGTTGTGGGTTTCGTTTTTGAAGAGGAGCAGCCATTTTTCTGTTTCGCCATCCACCTCAACATCAATTTTTACGGTGCAAGCATTGATTTCTTCGCTCTCATCAAGGCCATCAAGCTTACCGTTTGCTTTTAAGTATTTTGCAGCAATTGTACCAATATCCATAAGGTTAATGGGTTTGGTTCTGCCTATCTGTTTTCTTGTTTCGATATATCTGTCATACGCAGACTGAAGTAGCTCGTCCTCAAACTTTACACTATCAATTGTTGTAAGGAATGTTGTATGACGGCAGTGGTCTGACCAATATGTGTCTATCATTCTTATTTCTGTGATTGTGGGGTCACGCTTTTCGCTTAAGAAATACTGCTGACAGAACTTGATATCGTCGATATCCATTGCAAGACCCATATCGTCAATCATCTTGCCAAGTCCTGCTTCATCAAGCCCAATAAATCCGTCAAGTGTTGCCACTGTTTCGGGGATATCGTAATCAACCTTAAGTGTTTCAAAGGTATCAAGAGTTGCTTCTCTTGATTCAACCGGGTTGATTACATACTTTTTGATTTCTGCAACATCGCTGTCTGTGAGGTCACCGTAAAGCAGATATACCTTTGCCGCCTTAACTGTAGGTCTGTCACCTTTTGAAATCAGCTGAATACATTCTTCTGCTGAATTTGCACGGAGGTCAAACTGACCGGGGAGGAATTCAACTGCAAATACTGCGTCAGAATCAATTTTGATTTCCTCTGAAACAATATCCAGCTGGGGTTCTGAAAAAACAGTACCCTTGCAGTAGTCAAAAAGCTCCTTATCGATGTTTTCAACATCGTAGCGGTTTATTATTCTCAAATCCTTGAGCCCCTTTATCTGAAGAAGCTTTACGAGGTCACTTTTAAGCGACTTGGCTTCTGCAGCGAGCTCACTCTTTTTTTCTACATAAACTCTGTAAACCATACTTTTATGTTCCTTTCTTATGCTTTTTTTGCCGCCAGGGCCTTTTGTCCTATATCTTTTCTGTAATATGCATTGCCGAAATTAACCGTCTTTACCGTTTCATAAGCCAGAGCAATCGCATCTTCCAGAGTAGCTCCTGTTTCTGTAACGCCAAGAACTCTGCCTCCGGCTGTTAAGAGCTTGCCGCCCTCCAGCTTTGCGCCTGCAACATAAATATTTTTACCGCTGGGCATTGTTATTTCAAAGCCGGACTCATATTCTTTGGGATAGCCGTCTGATGCCATAACAACGCAGCAGGCTGACTTATCAGCAAACTTAACCTCTGCACTTTTTAGCGTTCCGTTTGCGGTATGCTGCATAATTTCAAACAAATCACTCTCTAAAAGCGGGAGAACTACCTGAGTTTCCGGGTCGCCGAAACGGCAGTTGTATTCGATTACCTTGGGGCCCTTTTCGGTGAGCATAAGTCCAAAGTACAGACAGCCTTTAAAGGTTCTGCCCTCTTTGTTCATTGCCTCGATTGTGGGAAGGAAAATCTTTTCCATACACTCATCGGCAATTTCCTTTGTGTAGTAGGGGTTGGGTGCAATTGTTCCCATACCGCCGGTATTTAAGCCCTCGTCGTTATCCTTTGCACGCTTGTGGTCCATTGACGATACCATTGGTATTACAACCTCACCGTCTGTAAATGAAAGAACAGATACTTCGGGGCCTGTGAGGAATTCCTCAACCACAACATTGCTGCCGCTTTCGCCGAAGATTTTATCCTCCATCATCGAACGGACTGCAGCCTTTGCCTCGTCACGAGTCATTGCAATTATTACGCCCTTACCGAGAGCAAGGCCGTCCGCCTTAATAACTGTGGGGATAGGTGCAGTTTCAAGATACTTGAGTGCTGCATCAAGGTCAGAGAATACTTCATACTCCGCTGTGGGAATATTGTACTTTTTCATCAAATTCTTTGAAAAGACCTTGCTGCCCTCAATAATTGCCGCATTTGCTCTTGGACCAAAGCAGGGGATACCTGCGCCCTCAAGAGCGTCAACTGCGCCGAGCACCAACGGATCGTCAGGTGCAACAACCGCAAAATCTATCTTTTCGTTTACGGCAAAGTCACGGATTTTATCAATCTCTTTTGCACCGATTGCAACGCACTCGGCATCCTGAGCCATACCGCCGTTACCGGGGAGGGCATATATCTTTGAAACCTTGTCACTTTCTTTCAGTTTTTTAATGATGGCGTGTTCACGGCCGCCACCGCCTACTACCATTATTTTCATAAGTTCAAAACCTTTCGGACATATTTTATTCATAGTTATTCAGTGTGAGATAAATTTGATGCAGAACACATAAACCGAGTCCCGCCGCTGTGCTATGTGCACCGCAAGTGGCGAGGTTTATGCGTAGCACAAATCCTTTGTGCGGTCTGCGCGAATTTATCCACACCTTTAATGATGGAAAAGTCGCATTCCCGTAAATGCCATTGACATATTGTGATTATTGCACGCTTCAATAACATTATCGTCACGGATTGAGCCACCGGGTTCTGCGATGTAGGTTACTCCGCTGCGTGCCGCTCTTTCGATATTATCGCCAAACGGGAAGAACGCATCACTGCCGAGTGCTACGCCGCTGAGCGATGCAAGATACTCTCTCTGCTCACATCTTGGGAATGCCACGGGCTTTTCGGAGAACAGCTTCTGCCAGTTGCCGTCAGCCAGTACATCCTCTGCATCTTCTGAAAGGTATACATCAATTGCATTGTCACGGTCGGGTCTGCCAACGGTATCAAGGAACGGAAGGTTAAGAACCTTTTCGTGCTGGCGAAGATGCCAGATATCTGCCTTGTTGCCGGCAAGTCTGGTACAATGAATTCTGGACTG
>JAZQLR010000025.1:0-10980 GCA_045542775.1 Clostridia bacterium | reverse complement strand
ATTATGAGAGGTGGTATTAATGAATGAGTTTGTGGTTGAACTCTTCGTAGCAAGTGATGATGAGCAGGATGTAATGCTCTCAAGCTTAAATGAAGATGAAATGGAACAATGGAAAAAAGATATGGAGGCACGAGCGTTGAGTGAATACCATAACCAAAAAATTAAAATTAAAAGCAAAAAAATTTGATTTCAAAAAGCGGCATTGATACAATAATCGTATAGAATAAATAGTTGCCGTTTTTTCAGGGAAGGAGGTTAAACAAAATGAAAGTAGCGGCAGCTTACATACGAGTTTCTACTGATGATCAGCTTGAGTACAGTCCTGACAGTCAGTTGGAAAAAATAAAACTCTATGCGGAAAAAAATCAAATTTTATTGCCTGAAGAATTTATATTTGTAGATGAAGGCATCAGCGGAAGAAAAACAAAAAACAGACCTGCATTTAATGAAATGATAGGTTTGGCAAAATGTAATCCTAAACCGTTTGACGTTATATTAGTTTGGAAATTCAGTCGATTTGCAAGAAATCGTGAAGATAGCATTGTTTATAAATCTATGCTCAGAAAAGAGCGTAATATTGATGTTGTTTCAGTTAGTGAGGATATAGGTGATGATAAACTATCTATCCTTATAGAAGCTATTATCGAAGCGATGGACGAATTTTATAGTATAAACCTTGCTGAAGAAGTAAAACGAGGAATGACAGAAAAAGCAAAAAGAGGCGGTGTTCTTTCTATTCCCGGATTTGGTTATAAGGTTGAAAATGGTGAATATGTGATTGTTCCTGAAGAAGCAGAGATTATACGTAAAGTTTTTAATGACTATCTGAACAAAAAGGGATTTTTAACAATTGCTAAAGAACTGAATGCTATGGGAATAAAAACGCATCGGAACTGTAAGATTGAGAACAGAACCATAGACTATTGGCTTCATAATATGTTGTACATAGGAAAAATCTGTTGGAGTCCAAACGGTAAACGCTCAAGAAACTATAATTTGGAAGATATGATTATCAGCGATGGACATCACGAACCTATTATAGATATGGAAACATGGGATAAGACACAGGAAAGACTGGTTAAGCAAAAAGAAAAGTATGGTAAGTATTATAATTCTGATCGTAAAGATTTATCTCACTGGTTAACCGGATTATTAAGATGTGAGAAATGCGGAAAAGTTTTGTCTTATCAGGGCGGATACTTCGGTTGTTCAGAGCGTAGCAGAGGAAAATGTGACGGAGTTGGATATATAAAAGCAGAAAAAATAGCTAATATCATTCTTAACATTTTATCCGAAATAGAACTACCAAATGTTGAACTGGATTTTGCTGATCCTAATTCTGCCCGGGAAGTAAATACCAACGATGACAGCAGGATAATATCTGCACAAATTCAAAGACTTGAAATTCGTTTGGAACGAGTAAAGCTTGCTTATGAAGATGGTGTAGATACTCTTGAAGAGTACAAAGCAAAGAAAAAAGTCATTACAGATGAAATTGATAAGCTGAAAGAGATGCTTGAGCAAACTCAGGAAGAAGAACCGAAAGAAGAAGTTAAGCTAAACAAAAAAGAGCTTCGCAGATTGACAGAAGTTTTGAAAGGCGCTGATGTAAGTAATATGGAAAAGAACAACATGGCAAGGACAATTTTTAAAGAAATTATAAAAGGCGGAGATGGCGGAAAACGGCTTAAATGCGTGTTTTGGCGACATTAGCGTAAATCCCTCAGTCAGCTTCGCTGACAGCTCCCTTTAGGCAAGGGAGCCGACTCAAACATTTGCAGTACGCTCCACCGTACTGGCTCACGATAAAGCTTGCAAGCTTGGGGTTGGGGTTTTTGATATTGATGGGGTATTCAAGTCTTTTTTGATAAGTCCACATAAACTGCTAAGCTCCTTTCTCAGACAGACCAGGGCCACGGCTCGCTGATCCAGGTCCATTCGGTGTCGCTGTTTACATCAGCCGCAGTTATAGGTCCGAATTTTTCGATATAAACCTTTTTAAGCTCGTCGGCTTTTCTGGTCATTTCTTTGAAAAACCGAAGAGCCATACGGTCTTTCGGGTGAGTATTAAGATACAAGTTCCAATCGTATGCGGCAAAGGCATATTCCATAATCTGCTTCATAAGAGCGTTTCGTTCATTCATTCCTTTTCCGCCTCCCTTGAGAGATCCTGATTGCCGTACACACCGAGCGGCAGATCCAATGTGGGGAAAATTGTTCCCCGCATAAGTCCTGCCTCGGGGGAATACAGGTTTCTGTCGCTTGCAACCTGTGTTGGCACATAGGCATAACCTTCGGGGATATTTAAAGACAAATTTGCCATTTAGGTCATTCCTTTCGATTATAATATGAGCTCAATTTTAAAAGCCCACATCTACATTCTATGAAATAATATGACATAATGTTACAAATAGAGCTGATTTTTAAAAATCTTGCTTAAATCAAATAAATAAAGGGATTTCGGGTTGACAAATAAAGGGTTTGGGGGTACAATTATCGAAGATGGAATCATAAAAATTAAAGAGTTCAGAGGATGTGTAGTCGATATGAAACTTGGGACAAATCTGACAGAAGGACCGATACTTAAAAAGTTTGTGCTTTTTGTTATCCCTTTGATTTTTACGGGATTTCTTCAACAGATATACAATGCAGCGGATACGGTTGTGGTTGGCCGCTTTGCAAGTGAGACTGCGCTTGCAGAGGTTGGCGCAACTTCGTCGATGTCCGCACTTATAATTACTTTATTTATGGGGCTTGCGGTAGGAACCAACGTGGTTTGCGCAAGCTTTTTTGGCGCAGAGAACAAAGAGGGACTTGAACGTGCTTTACATACATCAATTCTGCTTGCTGTTCTTATTGGAATACTACTTATGCTTGTAGGTTGGTTTGGCGCGAGATTTTTTCTTGGCCTGACAGGAACACCGGATGATATAATCGACGGTGCGGCACTCTATATGAAGCTCTACTTTCTCGGCGTTCCGGCAAGCCTTATTTTCAATTTCGGTGCTGCGGTGCTGCGGTGCTTCGGGCGATGGGCAATACCAAAAAACCGTTTTATATTCTTGCGGTATCGGGTATTGTAAATGTTGTGCTGAACTTAATTTGTGTTATAGTGTTTAAGCTTGGCGTTGCCGGCGTTGCAATAGGCACTGTTGTGTCTCAGATGGTGTCGGCTGTATGGGTGGTACTGATTTTTGCACGCAAGAGTGCAGAGGTCAGACTCAGTTTGTTGAAACTGAGAATTTACAAAAGAGAATTCCTCAAAATTCTGGCAATAGGTATTCCGTCGGGCATTAACGGGATACTGTTCAGTCTGTCCAATGTTTTTGTCCAGAGCGCAATCAACAGCTTTGGCAAAACAACGGTTGCAGGGCATAGTGTGGCGTGGAATTATATGGCATTCTGCAGCTTGCTTGTTTCGGCACACACGCAGGGAACGGTCAGCTTTGTTGGTCAGAATATGGGCGCAAGGAAGTATGACAGAGTAAAAAGCGTAATTAAAAAGGCGATGCTTTTTTGCAGCGTTGCAACAATTCTGTTCTGTTTGTTTGTGGTATGGCAGGCGCGAACGCTTCTTGGAGTATTCACTCCTGACCCAGGAGTGGTGGAGGCAGGTCTTGTCCAGATTTATATTGCCATAAGTGTTTATGTTTTCTATGTCCCGAATGAAATTATTGGTGGAGCGCTACGAGGAATGGGCAAGTCTGTTCTTCCAACGGCAATAAATATATTGGGAATCTGCGGACTTCGGGTTGTGTGGATTGCGTGGCTGTGGCCGCTTAATCCGACTCTTGAAATGATTTATTATTCATACGGTGTGTCGTGGATTGTTTCCGGCATTGCAATGTTTGTTGCATATATGCTTACGGGTTGTAAAGAACTAAAAACAGCTGAATAAGTATCAAAATATAAAATAGTTTGAGGTGATGTTATAATGTTAGGAACAAATTTGACCGAAGGACCGGTTTTTAAAAAGTTTGTCAACTTTGTAATTCCAATCATTGCATCCAGTATTTTGCAGCTTCTTTATAATATATCTGACACCGCTGTGGTGGGGAAATTTGCGGGAGACGCTGCTCTTGCTGCTGTCGGCTCTACGGGTAATATGGCAGCACTTCTTATAAATTTGTTGTTGGGACTCTCTGTGGGAACAAATGTTATTTGTGCCAGAATGTATGGTGCCGGCGATAAACAGGGACTTAAAAGGGCAATCCACACATCTATGCTTATTTCTGTTATAGCAGGTGTGCTGGTCTCCTTGTTGGGTGAAGCGTTCTCGGAAACATTTTTGAAATGGATGAATACACCACCTGATGTAATTGATGGCGCAGTTTTATACATAAAGATTTACTTTCTGGGTATGCCTGCAGCATTTATATATAATTTTGGTGCAGCAATACTGCGTGCTGGCGGTGATACAAAACGCCCGCTTTTCATACTGATGTTTTCAGGTTTCATAAATGTGATGCTCAACCTTTTGTTTGTAATAGTGTTTAAAATGAGTGTTGCAGGTGTTGCCTGGGCAACTCTTGTTTCACAGTTGATTTCGGCTACACTGGTGCTGACCGTTTTGCTAAGAACTAAAACTGAATTCAGACTCAACTTGTCCGAATTAAGAATTCACAAAAACGATTTTGTGAATATCTCAAAAATAGGTATTCCGTCCGGACTTAACGGAATAATGTTTAATGTTTCAAATATTATCATTCAAACTGCTATGAATCAATACGGCAAGGTGGTCATTGCCGGGAGCACAGCAATGTCGAATATTGAGGGGATTATTGCACTTGGAATTACTGCGGCAGAACAAGCTTGCATAAGCTTTGTGGGTCAGAATTTTGGTGCGGGCAAGCTTGAAAGGGTGGATAGGGTTGCCAAGTGTGCACTTATTTTCTCGTTTTCAATTGCCATTGTTATGATTGCGATTGTTGTTCCCAGTGGTGACTTTTTAATGGGGCTTTATACAAATGATCCTCTTGTTGTTGAAGCCGGTAAAACAAGGATGTATTTTGTTGCGGCACTGTACTTTTTGCTTGTACCGCTACAAATTTTTAGCGGTTGTTTCAGAGGACTTGGACATTCTGTTGAACCAACTGTGATAAATGCATTTTTTGTTTGCGTTGTAAGGGTAATCTGGATTTATACAATCTACAATATGTTCCCGTCTGTGGAAATGATATATGCGTCTTATCCGATAACATGGTTTGCCTCATCAATTGCAATGACGGTGGCATATTTATCCGTAAGAAGAAGGATTTTTGACGAGATTCGTGCCAGAAATAACAAGCAGGAACTGTATTAAACAAAGATGATTTATTATGAACCGAAGTAATGGCTTATAGTATGTTATTTTAACAGAAAGATTGAAAGGAGCAGGCAAACAGTGAAGGCTGGAGTGGATTTAACCGAAGGCTCGGTTTTAAAAAAGTTTATTGCATTTGTTGTGCCCATAATTCTTTCGGGGCTTCTTCAGTATATGTATAGCCTTGCCGATACTTTAGTGGTGGGCAGATATGTAGGTGATGCGGCGCTTGCGGCGGTTGGGTCAACAGTTACGTTTGTTTCGTTGATACTAAATTCGCTGATAGGCCTTTCAGTAGGTGCAAATGTGGTGTGTGCCGGATATTTTGGTGCAGGCGATAAGTCGGGGTTTAGCAAGGCTCTGCACTCTGCAATTCTGCTTGGTGCGTTTTTGGGTACGGCTGTTGCGACGACCGGATATTTTGCGGCTAACAATCTGCTTGCATTCTTGAAGATTCCCGATGATGTAATTGGCGGTGCAAGAACTTATGTCAGAATTACATTTCTGGGGGCGCCGGCGGTATTGGTCTACAACTACGGCGCAGGCGCGCTCAGAGCTATGGGCGACACAAAGCGTCCGCTTTATATACTTGCAGTTACGGGACTTTTAAATCTTGCGTTGAATCTGGTGTTTGTACTTGTTTTTAAACTCGGCATTGCAGGTGTTGCACTTGGAACCGTGGTTTCTCAGTATATATCGGCGGTATTGGCGATATTGATATTTTCAAGAATGGAAGCGGAGTTTAAGCTTAGTATCTCAAAACTTAAATTCAGCAAAAATGAGGTTATCCAGATGCTGAGGATAGGCCTCCCGGCAGGGATAAGTACGGCGGCATTTTCATTCTCGGATGTTATACTTCAGCGCGCCATCAACACCTTTGGTAGGCTGGTTATTGCGGCAGACACGGCGGCAAGCAGTATAAGCGGTTACATAAACATTGTTGCGGCTTCGGGCGAGCAGGCCGCGGTGGGCTTTGCCGGTTAGTGTATGGGTGCAAAGAAGTATAAGAGGATTGACCATACTGTCAGAACGGGACTTTTGTGCATAAGTGCGGTGCTTATAGTGTGTTCGGCGTTTATTGTTTGGCAGGGCAAAAATCTTATGGGACTATTTTCAAAGGATGATATTGTGATAAGAACCGGAATGATATTTTTCTGGATTACCGTAGTTCCCCGTGTTCTTGTTGCTCCGTTAAAGATATTTGGAGGAACGCTTCAGGGAATGGGAGATGCGGTTACTCCGGCAATATCAAATTTGGTCTGCGTGTGCGGATTTCGTGTTATGTGGATACTTTTTATCTGGCCACTCAATCCCACATTTACGATGCTGTATTATTCTTATGCCATATCGTGGACTTTAACGGATATAGTATTGACAATTTCATATATGCGAAAGAGAAGAAAAAAGACGGCAAATTAATTTGCCGTCTTTTTCTATTTCAGCAGAGCTTCTGCAGATTTTTTAGGAGTGCGGAGATATCTTTTCAGCATATAAAGGCATTCGGGGTCGCGGCTTATCTTGTTCATACCGCTCTCGCAGGAGAGGGAGGCTTTAAAACCCAGTTCCCTAATAATTTCAAATGATGCGTTGCTGACACTCCCAAACGGGTAGGTAAAGGTGTTTGGCGTGTAATTGGTGTTATTCTTAAATTCCTGCTGCAGCTTGCCTAAATCCTCGGTCAGAATCTTTTTGTAGTCGGCATCGCTTTCGCCCCGTTTCTTTTTTGTGCCGTTTCTGCCCTTATCGGTTGTGTGGAGGTTGTAGGAATGGTTTTGAAATTCCACTAAACCGGACTTCATCATAGCTTTTACATTGTCCCATGTTACATGCGAATAGCTTGGGTTTTCATCGGGGGATTTGGTATAAAGGTCGGTATAGTAGCCGATGATTGACAAAACTGCTTTTGCATTATACTTTTCAAGGAGCGGATATGCGTAAAGAAAGTTGTTTGAATACCCGTCGTCAAAGGTTAGTACAACCGGTTTTTCGGGCAGAGCCTTTCCGTCATATACATAGTCTATCAGGTCTTGTATAACTACGGTGGTGTAGCCGTTGTCTTTCAAAAACTTCAGGTCGTTTTCAAATGAAGTCTCTGCAATTATGTAATTACTGTGACCGCCACTGCTGCGTAAAATGCTGTGATACATAAGAATGGGGACATCAATCTTTTTCTCGCCTAAGGCAGAGGGTAGAGCATCGTCTTCCGGTTCCGCCGCGGCTTTTGTTTCTGTAACCGAAGAAACAGCCTGCGATTCGGTGTGGAGCTTTATAATACCAAGACTTGCAAGAGTTATGGCAAATACTGCGAAATAACATATAAGAGTTCTCATTTTGATAACATACATAGCGTTTCTCCTTTTCTATTCGGTGTTTTCTGTTGATGCTTCCATAAATTCATATTTTCGGCGAAATTCATTCGTCAGTTCATCCTTTGTAACTGCAGAGGTGTTCTGGTTAAGGAACTTAACAATCTCATAGCAGTCAATCCAGATTTCGTTGTTGCCGTCCTTTTGTGACTCGTCAAATATAAGTTGAATTCCAAAATGCAGATGCGGAATCTCGATGTTGTTGGTATTCTCTTTGGTGCTGTAACCTGTCATACCGAGATACCCGATAACATCTCCCGCCTTGACGGTGTGTCCTATCGCTAAGTCAACGGGATAGGGGTGGTTTTTGCGTAGGTGAGCATAGTAGTAATACCGTTTTTTGTCAAAGCTTCGTATGCCTATTCGCCAACCCCCGTATTGATTCCAGCCAAGTGCCTCAACGGTTCCGCTTTCAACAGCTATTATGGGCGTGCCGACGCTACCCATCATATCGTGACCCAGATGCTTGCGTTTATAGCCGTAGGAACGGCTGTTGCCGAAATCATCCGAGTGAGAGTAGCCGCAACCCTTTGCAATGGGCAAAAAAGCTTTAAGACCATACTGCTTTTTATACGAAACCTCATTTTTGTCCTTGTCATTTACCTGAATTTC
The DNA here is from genome assembly GCA_045542775.1 of Clostridia bacterium. Taxonomy (GTDB): domain Bacteria; phylum Bacillota; class Clostridia; order Monoglobales; family Monoglobaceae; genus SIG440. The sequence goes on along the minus strand of JAZQLR010000025.1, from coordinate 2,700 downwards.
GTATTCACCTACAAATTCACCCAAAACTGCAGAGTATGCCTCAAAAAAGTATGGGTAATACTTCATATCTTTGGTTATGTCCTCAATTTTTTCGCCACTTTCAAGCCTTTTTGTGAGATTTGTCAGGTCAGACTCTTTGAATTTTGAAAAGTCTCCGCCGTATTTTGAGCCAAGCACCGCTAAAAGCTCAATCCAGTTAAGCGGCGTGTCGGTTTCCCGGCTTTGGATATCCTGTTTCATAGCCTTGCTCATTGCAGTTGAGGTCACTTTAAAGTCAACCCATTTGATGTAGTTTTTCTCGACCGAGGAGCTGTTTGCCGCCTTGCCCGAATAATGGTTGATAACCCCGACAAAAATCAAGGTAAAAAATAATATTCCTGAACAAATCAAAATAACAGTTCGGTTTAACTTGAATGAAATAAACATAAAAAACCCTCACCGATACATTGTATGGGTGAGGGTTTTGAAATATGCTCTTTTTGTTATTCGTTTTCGTCGGTAAAGCCTTTTTGCAATGCACTTATTGCCCAAAGTCTGTTGATTTCCGTGCAATCTGCATCGGATTTTGAGGACTCTTCAAACTGCTTTGCAATCGCATTGTATGTGTCGAAGGAAAGCTCTGCACGGCAGTTTTCAGCATTTCCGGTTATTATATAGAATAAAAGTGCCTTTGTTTCGGGATTCTGCCCGCCATAATAAATTCCAAGGATTTCCGAGCCTTGCCGTTCCTCTTCAAACTGGTCTTCAAGCATTATTTTGTAAAGCTCGATGATTCGGTCGTCAACACCGTCCTCCATAAGTGCAATTTTTTCAACAAACTCGTTGATCGAACGCACAATTCTCAAAGTACAGTCCTTTGTCTGAGCGGTGGTGCTGTCTTTTTCGGGGAGAAGAGCTACGGTAAAGCTTTTATCCTCGTCAAAGTATGTGCAGGGATATGAAACCAGAATTTCCTCCCCGCATTCGGGACAGGTGTATCTGAACAGACTGCGGTCAAAAATATTTTCAGCAAGCTCAGGGCTTTCTTTTACATCAACAAAACTGCAAATTCTGAATTCGCCCTCTTCAAAGCAGGCAGGGCAGCCCACGGTTGTTTTGTTCCACTGTGTCATTTTTGTGCCTCTCAAATCTATTTAATAGTTTTTATATCGTAAGGTGTGGTTTGGTATACAAAGTAGTTAAGCCAGTTGGAATAAAGCAGATTTGCATGTGACCGCCACTTTACAATCGGGTCCTTGGTCGGGTCATCATCAGGGAAGTAGTTTTTGGGAACTTTGATGTCAAGACCCTTGTTTACATCACGCATATATTCCTTTTGCAGGGTGTCGGCATCATATTCCGAGTGACCGGTAATGAAAAACCGGCGTTCGTTTTTGTCGGTAATGATGTATACCCCTGCCTCGTCTGAGTCTGCAAGAATTTCAAGGGACGGAACCTTGAGGATATCTTCCTTTTCAACACAGGTGTGCCGTGAATGCGGAGCATAAAATGTGTCGTCAAAGCCGCGAAGCAAAATTTTGTGCTTCTTTTCGGCAGGAATGGTGTGTTCAAACACCCCAAACACTTTTTCGGGAACTTCGTGCTTCGGAACTCCGTAATGGTAGTAAAGTGCCGCTTGTGCCCCCCAACAGATATGGAAGGTGGAGGTTACATTCTCCTTTGACCATTCCATGATCTGACAAAGTTCGTCCCAGTAGTCAACATCTTCAAATTTCATGGTCTCAACGGGCGCACCGGTGATGATAAGTCCGTCAAACTTGCTGTCCCTTATGTCGTCAAAGGTCTTGTAGAATGTCTCAATGTGACTTTTTGAAGTGTTTTTTGAAATGTGGGTTTTTGTGTGTATAAACTGAACATTTATCTGAAGTGGAGTATTTCCCAACACTCTGAGAAGTTGGGTTTCGGTCTCGACTTTTGTTGGCATAAGATTCAGTACGGCAATTTCAAGGGGTCGGATATCCTGCGTAAGAGCTCTTGTTTCGGTAATGACAAATATATTTTCTTTGTTAAGTATTTCGATTGCCGGCAATGAATCTGAAACTTTAATCGGCATAAGAGGCCACCTCCTGTTTATATGTATATTCTAAAATACTAATTTTCCGCTGTCAATATCATCAATAACTTTTGCGATAGCGTGTTCCTCGTTGCTTACGGTAATGCGGTCGGCAACAGCCTTTGCCGCATCGCAGGCGTTGGAAACAGCGTAACCGACTCCGGCACAGCGTATAAGCTCAACATCGTTATCGAAGTCGCCTATTGCAACTGTCTTTTTAATGTCTACGCCTAAAATCTCGGTCAGCTTTGCAAGGCTTGTTCCCTTGGTTACACCCTTTGGCAAAAGCTCATACATTGTCCGTTGTGAACGGATAAAGTCATAATTCTTGGATTTTGGATGATTGTTCAGCAATTCAATCAGCTCAAAAAGAACCTTTTCGTCATCCTCGGTAAAAATTATTTTGGCAATAGGCTCATTAATTTCCGTATAATGACATCTCAGGTCGGGCATATTAATTTCCTTGCGGAAATTAACCATTGCCTGATTGTATTTGCAGAAGTAAACTTTTTTTGCGGTATTTACCTGAATGCCAATCTGTGGCATATTTTTATCAACTGCTTCAACAACTTCAAGTGCACAGCGGTCAACAGATGCCATCCAAAGAAGTTTTTCGGTTTGGTGGTCAAAAACACCGCCGCCGTTTA
>JAZQLR010000024.1:0-9585 GCA_045542775.1 Clostridia bacterium | reverse complement strand
GGCCCAGGCGGCGCAATGTCATTTGGCAAGAGCCGTGCAAAACTTTTTGACGATAAGAACAAAAAGACCTTTGCCGATGTTGCAGGCGAGGACGAGGAAAAAGAGGAACTTCAGGAAATTGTTGAATTTCTTAAGAATCCTCAGAAGTTCCGTGATTTGGGTGCACGAATCCCCAAGGGCTTTCTGCTTGTAGGCCCTCCGGGAACAGGTAAGACTCTTCTTGCAAAGGCTGTTGCAGGCGAGGCAGGCGTGCCCTTCTTCTCCATCTCCGGTTCGGACTTTGTTGAGATGTTTGTCGGCGTGGGTGCTTCCCGTGTTCGTGACCTTTTTGACCACGCAAAAAAGGCAGCTCCCTGCATTATCTTTATTGACGAAATTGACGCTGTTGGTCGCCAGAGAGGCGCAGGTCTCGGCGGCGGTCATGACGAAAGAGAACAGACACTTAACCAGCTTTTGGTTGAGATGGACGGCTTTACACTTAACGAGGGTGTAATTGTTATTGCGGCAACAAACCGCCCCGATATCCTCGACAGCGCACTTCTCCGTCCCGGACGCTTTGACCGTCAGGTTTTAGTTGATGCCCCCGATGTTAAGGGCAGAGAGGCAATCCTTAAGGTTCACTCAAAGGGCAAGCCGCTTGCAGAGGATGTTAAGCTTGATGTTCTTGCAAAGACAACCGTTGGTTTTACCGGTGCTGACCTTGAAAACCTTATGAACGAGGCGGCACTCCGTGCAGCAAAGCATAACGCAAAGCAAATCACAATGGAGGACCTTGAAGAATCCATTATGAAAGTTGTTGCCGGTCCGGAAAAGAAGACCAGAGTTATCACCGAGCGTGATAAGAAAATCACAGCATTCCACGAGGCAGGTCACGCAGTTGTTGCAAAGATGCTGCCCACTCAAGACAGAGTTCATCAGATTTCCATTATTCCGCGCGGTCAGGCAGCAGGCTATACCTTATCGCTTCCCAAGGACGATAACACGCATATGTCCAGGACAGAAATGATTGAAGAAATCATCACTCTCCTCGGCGGTCGCGTATCGGAACAGCTGTTCCTTGAGGACATCTGCACAGGCGCTTCAAACGATATTGAGCGCGCAACCGCAATTGCAAAGAACATGGTTGTGAAGTACGGTATGAGCGAGGCTCTCGGCACACGCTCATTCGGCAGCAGTAACAACGAAGTATTTATTGGCCGTGACTTTGGCCATACTCAGGATTACAGCGAGGATGTTGCGGCAAAGATTGATGCTGAAATCAAGAGAATTATTGACGAGTGCTATGCCCGTTGCTCCGAAATCCTCTCCGAGCAGGCTGACAAGGTTAAGGCAACCGCCGAAATGCTGCTTGAAAAGGAAAAGGTTGACGCTGACGAATTCGAGGCACTTTTTGAAGAAAAGGTTGACGAAACCAAACCTGTTGACGAGGCTTGCGAAACCGTGGCAACAGATATCGAAGAAACCGCCGACGGTGTTTCTGAAACACAAGAATAATTCCCCTACAATGTGTATAAGGCTCTCCCCTTATACACATTTGTGCAGATCGCTGACAAACTCGGTCTACCGCAAATAAATTCAAACAAAATAAATGTAGGGTATGGCATTTATGACATACCGAGGCATAAAAGCGGTGCGGTTCTCATCGAGAAAACCGCACCGCCATTTGCTTTTTGCGAAATCGTTCTCTACCGTTCGTCACAGCTCGCCACATTTTACAGGGTCGTCAAAAAAAGCCGACCGCTGTCCTTTTGGCGACTGCTCCTCTTCCCAAAAAGTCACGCCTTTTTGGGAGCCCTGAGAAAACGCCGACGAAAACGATTTCACAAAATATACACTTCGTTTCTCAACGACTGCTTTACGTGAGGTGACAAATATGAAAAACAATTCAAAAAAGCTTGGTGAAGAGCCGGTTTTAAAGCTGCTTTGGAGTTTTTCCGCTCCGGCAATTGTAGGTATGATTGTAAACGCAATCTACAATGTGGTTGACCGCATATTCGTGGGACAAGCCGTGGGCGACAAGGCACTTGCCGCACTATCGTTTGTTTATCCCTTTATGACCGCAATAATGGCGGCAGGTATGCTTGTGGGTCTTGGCGGAACGGCACTTGTTGCAATCAATCTTGGCGAGGGCAACCGCGAAAAGGCTGAGAAAATCATAAACAATGTATGCGTATTTGCTTTTATTCTGGAACTAATAGTCGCTATTCTAGGATACACATTTTTAAAACCGCTTCTCAGAATGTTTGGAACGCCCGAGGGCGTTATTATGGACTATGCCTGCGATTATATGAACATTATCCTTGCAGGGTCGGTCTTTCAGGGTGTAGGTTTTGCGCTCAATGCAATTATCCGTTCCGAGGGTAATCCTAAGATGGCGATGGTATCAATGCTTGCCGGCGCAATAACAAACATTATATTCGATTGGCTTTTGACTATGGTAATCCGTATGGGTGTTGTCGGCGCGGCAATCGCAACAATTTTAGGTCAGCTTGCAACAATGCTTTGGGTGCTTTTCTACTTTACAAAGAAGAGCTCGCTCCGTCTTAACCTCAAAGGATTTCGCCCCGACTTCCAGCTTATCTCAAAGACAATGTTCCTTGGCCTTTCGCCGGCGCTTGTTCAGTTTGCAATGGCAGCCGTAAACATAGTCTACAACAATCAGCTTATCAGATATGGCAATCTGGAGCTTGGCGCAGGCAACGGTGATATTGCAGTTTCGGCATTTGCTGTATACAATAGCGCAATGACCCTTGCCATTATGCCTATTTTCGGGTTTAATCAGGGTGTTCAGCCGATTGTAGGCTACAATTACGGCGCAAAAAAATACGACCGTGTTCGAAAGGCAATGCTGTACGGCGTTAGCGCTGCAACAATTTTTGTTATTCTTGGTTTCGCGGTTATACATCTGTTCCCCGAACAGATTGTCAAGGCATTTAATTCAAGCCCTCAGCTTATTCGGCTGGGCAAGCAGGCTCTTATTACCAACACAATGGGTCTGCCGTTGGTTGGTGCGCAGATTATCTGCTCCAACTACTTCCAGTATATCAACAAGCCAAAGTCGGCTACATTCTTCAGCCTTTCGAGACAATGTCTGTTTCTTATCCCTGCACTTTTCATTATGCCACGGATATTCAGCCTAAGCGGCATCTTCTACGCACAACCGGTATCCGACCTGATTTCAGCAATAATCTCAATCAGTTGTGCATGTATCGCACTTAAAAAACTCGGCAAAGGGGACGGACTAAAATGAAGAAAGAACTTACCGTAAAATGTCCGGCAAAGGTCAACCTCTCGCTTGATGTTACAAGCAGGCGCGAGGACGGATACCATAATCTTGAGATGATAATGCATACGATTAAGCTGTTTGACACACTTACCGTAACATGTGAAGACTCAGAAACAACCAAAATCTCCGTTTCAAGCAACTTGAGCTATGTGCCAAATGATGAGAGAAATCTCTGCTACAAGGCGGCACATCTATTCTTCGACGAAACCGGACTTTCTGCAAAGATTCATATCGACGCAAACAAAAAAATCCCCGTGGGGGCAGGTCTTGGCGGCGGCTCGTCCGATGCAGCAGGAACACTTGTCGCACTTAATAAGCTTATGGGAAATCCCCTGTCACAGGACAGGCTTGCTTCAATATCAACGGGTATTGGTGCAGATGTACCGTTCTTTATTTATGGCGGATGTATGCTTGCCGAGGGCATTGGCGAAATACTCACTCCACTGCCGCAGCTTGAAAATGCAACCTTTTTGATTGCAAAGCCAAATTTTGGTGTTTCAACACCGTGGGTATACAAAAATCTGGTTCTTGATAACACCACTCCGCACCCGAATACCCAAGAAGTTATAGAGGCAATAAAGAGAAATGACCTTTCTGCTCTTGCGAAGTATGCAGGGAACACCCTTGAACTTGTAACGCTTAAACAGTATCCCGAAATCAGCCGGTATAAGGAGCTTATGGCAAAAGGTGGCGCTATTTACTCTTTAATGAGCGGAAGCGGCTCGGCAGTCTTCGGCGTATATGACGACCCCGAAAAAGCAAAAAAAGCTCTTGATAAATTTAAAAAGTTGACAAAACAAGTATATATAGCATAAAAATATGCGTGAACTTTCGTTCACGCATATTTTTATTTAATAGTGTACCCACCTTTTACCATTACCAAGACATCTGCCGTCGCTTTAATACCTCTGCCGTCCGCAACGGGGACTATTAGCAGATGGTTCGCCGGCATTGTGGCATTATTTGCAAGGTCAAAGCCTGCTGTTGTGTCGGCAAGGCCACCTTTTTCGGTTGCAATTATCGTTGCCGTGCCCATTCTTAAAATCAATTCTGTTCCTGCAGAGCAGATAAGCTGCTGGTCCTTTTTTACCTCAACCACTTTGAAGCTTTCAGCAGTTCCTGCGCCTGTACCCGAATTCACTTCGGCTATGCGACTCTCCACATACTGCTTGATTGACGGCATAAGAACATTCTCGATATATGCCTTTGAGATTAACGGGTCATCGTTTCCGCCCGGCTCGGCAAGCACCGCTGAAAAGCACAGTGCCAGACACAAAATAATTGTTGCTACCTTAAATTTTTTTGTTTTCATAACTTCCACCTCGCAAATTATGTGAGCATCGCGTGGCTATATTAGACCAAAACTGATTTCGAGAGCCTCGTTTACTCTGGTCATCAATTCTTCGTCGAGATGCCCTATTTTCTCCTTTAATCTTTTTTTGTCAATGGTTCTGATTTGCTCGGCAAGGACAACAGAGTCCTTGGATAGCCCGTATTCGTTAGCGTCAAGCTCGATATGCGTGGGCATTTTTGCCTTGTTAATCTGAGAGGTAATCGCCGTTGCAATCACCGTAGGGCTGTACTTGTTGCCGATATCGTTCTGGATAATCAGCACAGGTCTTACCCCGCCCTGCTCAGAACCAACCACAGGGCTTAAATCCGCGTAATAAATATCGCCTCGTTTAACTATCACATTCATTCACACTCCGTATGCATTGTTCGGAGAGCAGCGTCGCCTCGTTGTCCGAGGTAACCGCTTCCTCTGCCAAACTCAGATTGATACGGGACATTTCCTTGTAGCCGGCAATCAACGCACATTCCAAACGCTCTTTTTCATCACATTCGCGCGTGACCACTTCACAGTTGCTGCACATCAATTGAAGCTTCCCCCTTTATCAATCTATTACACTATACGCAGTATAACTTGTTTCGGACATTGTAAATCTGCCTTATGTAAAAATTTACTGTCCGTCGTTTTCCAAAAGATAGTTAAGGCCTTTTTCTATCCTCTGATTTTTTATATAGATACGGGGAACACGCCGACCTACCATACACACCACCTCGTAATTGATGGTGCCAAGGTTTGCAGCAACCGACTCGGCAGAAACTGCTTCGTCGCCAAACAAGGTAACTTCGTCACCGATATCTATATTATTAACACCAGAAACATCAATCATACATTGGTCCATACAAATTCTTCCCACCTGAGGAACTTTTTTGCCGTTTACCGAAACCTCGGCACGCCCCGACATTATCCTCGAATACCCATCGGCATAACCCACGGATATTGTGGCAAGCTTTGTTTCTTTCTCGGCTGTAAAGCTTCTGCCATAGCTGATTGAATCGCCTTTTTCAATATTTTTTATATTAACAATTCGTGCTTTAAACTTCATCGCAGGCTTCAGGTCAAGCGGCTCGTACGATACCTCAGCGGAGGGATACAGACCATAAAGAATAATCCCTGCCCTGACCATATCGAGCTGAAGCTCGGGATACCGTATCTGCCCTGCGCTGTTGGCAATATGTCGTATAGGAATTTGGATTCCCCTTGCTTTGAGTTTTTCATCAAGCTCCATATAGTTTTGAAACTGCTGCTTTGTGTAGTCCCTACCCGTCTCGTCCGCTGTGGAGAGGTGGGTGAACATACCCTCAATCTCAATATTCGGGAGTTTTGAAATCTCCACAATTTTTTCAACAGTTTCAAGCCTTTGCTCGCTATCACCGGTAAACTGAAAACCTACACGGAACATTCCCGTGTCGGCTTTGATATGAACTTTAACCGTCTTCTGTGCGGCTACTGCCGCCTTTGACAGCTGTTTTGCAAACTCAACACTTGCAACTGCAGGGGTTATATCATATCTGATTATACTTTCAATCGCATCCGGCATTGAAACGCCGAGTAGCAGAATGGGAACATCAATCCCGCCTTTTCTCAGCTCCACTGCCTCGTCCACAAACGCAACGGCAAGACGCTCCGCTCCGCTTTCAAGGCAAGTCTTTGCAACCTCAAAAGCCCCGTGCCCGTATGCATCAGCCTTGACAACCGCCATAAGCTTTACATCGGGGCGGATAATATTTTTTATTCCCTTTACATTATGGCTTATTGCGTCCAGGTCGACTTCCGCCCAGGCTCTTTGCATATCCTCCATAACTTCTCTCCTGTATACTTATTTTAAATCTTCATATTTCTTATAAATTCACAAAATTCTACCGTGACCGTTGGCTTTTCGTCAATCCCGTAGGTTTCGAGCCGAACCGGCAGATATGTTCCGTTATCTATCCAGAGGCTCTGACGAAACCGGTTTTTATTTTTACCCGGCAAAAAACAACTGAGACAGGTCTGTCTGCCCGAAGCCGAGGCTTCGCTCTTTACCGCTGTTTCCTCACTTTTATAGAATTCTTCAAAGAAATCTGCAACCGACACCGAAGACCCTGCCGACAATGCTGCATTTTGAATTTCCTCGGTATGTCCAAATCCCGATTTTAACAGAATCGTCTCTCCGTCAAATACATAGCCACTCCCTGAAAGGCTCTGCGGCTGTGTGAATGTTACTTCAAGCCAATCAGACGCTTTGTATTTCTGCTCCGCTGTATATACACTCTTTCCCTGACCGGTTTGGACAGTAACTTCAACCGTTGCAGAAAAGCTCTGCAAATCGTTGTATCTTTTGTAGATTTCCTTGTAATGGTCGTGCTCCGTCTTTCGTCCGCACGCACAAAGGCTCGTCATGAGTATAGCTGCGGCAAGCACCGCGGTTATACTTTTTTTCACTTTTTCGCCCCTCTTTTATTATTTAGCTGAAATCAATTTGAATGCATCAGGTAATTTATCGGTAATATCTCCGGCAACCATGCCATAGACCGTTTTTTCGTCTGCTGCTATATCTCCGGCAAGGCCGTGGAGGTAAACACCTAAAATCGCCGCATCAAAGGGACAAAGACCCTGACCCGAAAGAGAGCCAATCACGCCCGAAAGCACATCCCCCGAACCTGCCGTTGCCATACCCACATTGCCGGTTTTGTTAATATAGCTTTCCTTATCCAAGGCGGCGACAACCGTTCCCTCGCCTTTTAAAACCACCGTAACATCATACTCTGCCACAAACCGCTCGGCACAACCTTTTCGATTGCTTTGTATGTCTGCGATATTCAGACCCGTCAGCCGGGACATTTCGCCCGGATGGGGGGTGAGAATTATGTTGCAGTTTTTATTTTTCAGAATTTCGGGATTTCTGCTCAGGGCATTAAGGCCATCGGCATCAATCACTAAAGTTTTATCGTAGCTTTTTATAAGTTGCTTCAGTATTTCAAAAATACCGTCGCCCTGGCCGAGTCCCGGGCCAAAAACAACCACATCGGATTTATTGGCAAATTCAATTATTTGCGCCGACGCATCCACAGAAATTATCCCGTTTTCGCTAACTAAACCTTTGGTCATTATCTCCGGATGGTAAGTTGCCGCAACCGCACGCTCTGGCTCTGCTGTTAAGAGCGTCACAAGTCCGCTCCCCGTACGAAGTGCCGAGTATGCCGAAAGCACCGCCGCACCCGTCATTCCCTTTGAGCCGGCAACCACGCAAATTCTTCCGAAATCGCCCTTGTTACCGTCACTTTTGCGCACCGGTAAAAGTGCTGACATCTGTTTTGCCGCATCCCGGTCAACTCCGCCAAGGCTATTGCCACAGACCATCGCTACAGCCGTTGTCTTGTTGTGGGAGATACTCAGCGAAACAGGCTGTCTGTCGTCAAAGAACCTGATAAACGGCGCACCTGATGCCTCGTGGTCAACCGCAACATCACGGAGTGAAAAACCCCGAATGCCCGTCTTAAGATACTTGGAAAACGCTTCCTTTGCCGCATAAAAACCGGCAAGAACTTCGTATCTTTCGCCGTTTTTTTGGAAATATTCTATCTCGCAATCGGCAAAAACCTTTTCGAGAAATCCTTTGGTTTCAAGAACAGCTTTTTTTATACGGTCAATCTCGACTATATCGGTGCCGCAATTTATCATACTATATCAACACCTTTTTAGGGTTATACTTTGCGATTATATCTATCATTTTTTCAGAAGGCGAGAAAATAAGCATCTTCTTAACTGTATTCTCAGAATACACCAAAAAGAATACATCCTCTGCATTTTTATCACGGCACGCATAAAGTTTTTTTACACCTGCATCACGAAGATATCCTGCAAATTCCGGATTTTTTACAGTTCCAAAGCTGTCAAGAGCACGAAGATTTGCAGTTGTTATACGCTTTCTCTTTTTTCTGTTCACAATCTTATCAACATCAATTTCGTTATTAACCAGCGAATACTCAAATTCCAGTTTCCCTGATGCCGCAATATGGTATGTGCCGTAAAGGGTGCCTACAGTGGCCAGAAAAATTATCGGGGCAAGGCTTGGGAATAACGGCATAAGCACACCCATAAATAAAACTACAAAAAATGCACAAAGTGCACCAATGCCTAAAAGTCTTGCATAATATGCACCGTTCTTACTTTTCTTTACCATTTCTTCAATAAATATTTCCATTTTCTTTAGTCCTTTCTTTTGGGATACCTATTTTCTGTCTTTTCCCGAATGAGGGGTATGGAACCATTCTTTCTGGTCTCGCTTTAAAAAACCCATTATCCCGATAGGAATCCACGATATAATATAAATTGCAAAGCCAAGCGAATTTTTCATTATGTTTCTGTCGAGCTTGCGGTCATTGTAAAGACCTGCAATAAGGATAAACAGATTTCCCCAGACAAAAACCGAAAGCAGGAGAATTGCCAAAGGTCCGGACCACATTCCGCAAAGCAGAGTGAAAAGCATCGACTTTTTATCGGCAAATATCGAAAGGATATACACTGCCCAGAAGAATATTGCTGAAAGCGGATACAGCGTATCACTCCAGAAGTTCATCAGCATATGAATGGCGAATGCCGACCGCTCTTTTATTCCCTTTTCAAAAAGGGGTTTAACAAATCTTGTAGCAACCTCGGAAAGTCCCTGCATCCAACGCTGTCTCTGATGGATTGATGTGCCCAGCTGACGGGGTTTTTCGTCGAAAACCACCGCATCGTGCGACCAGCCTACCTTAATGTTACTGAGTGCAAGCTTTAATGTAAACTCGGTGTCCTCGGCAAGACAGGTTGCACCCCAGCCGTATTCGCGGATAAGCTTTGACGAAACAGCAAAGCCTGTACCGCCCAGACGGCAGCCAAGCCCTAAATTTCCGCGTGACAGCTGCGCCACACGGTTGTTTATCCAGTACCACAGCGAATACGAGAATGTAAGCCAGTTGTCGGTGGG
>JAZQLR010000023.1:0-33756 GCA_045542775.1 Clostridia bacterium | reverse complement strand
AGCAGAATTTACAACTTTTCGGCAGGTCCGTCAATGCTTCCTCTTGAGGTTCTGGAGCAGGCAGCGGCTGAAATGATAGACTACAACGGTTCAGGTATGTCCGTTATGGAGATGAGCCACCGTTCCCCTGTTTATGATGCAATAATCAAGCAGACCGAGGCGGATTTCAGAGAACTTATGAATATCCCTGATAACTACAAGGTTCTTTTCCTTCAGGGCGGTGCTTCAACACAGTTTGCGGCAGTTCCCCTTAACCTGATGAAGAACGGCAAGGCTGACTATGTTGTGTCAGGTCAGTTCTCAGGCAAGGCTTTCAAGGAAGCTAAGAAGTACGGCGATGCAAAATGTATTGCAACCTCCGAGGACAAGACATTCAGCTATATCCCCGAAATTACCCCCGATATGGTTCGCGCAGATGCTGACTATGTTCATGTTTGCTACAACAACACCATTTTCGGTACTAAGTTCCCCGAAGTTCCCAAGGTTGGTGACAAGGTTTTAGTTGCTGATATGTCTTCCTGCATCACAAGTGAGCCTGTTGATGTTACCAAGTTCGGCGTTATCTATGCCGGCGCACAGAAGAATATGGCGCCAGCTGGTCTTACTGTTGTTATTATCCGTGAGGATCTTATGGGTAATGCCCGTGAGGATATCCCCACAATGCTCGACTACAAGACAATGGCAGACAACGATTCAATGTATAACACACCTCCCTGCTATGCAATCTATGTTGCAGGTCTGGTTTACAAATGGGCGCTTAAGAATGGCGGTCTTGAAGCAATGAAAGAGAGAAACGAGAAGAAGGCAAACCTTCTTTACGATTACCTTGATTCTTCAAAGCTCTTCAAGCCCACCGCTGAAAAGAAGTATCGTTCAATGATGAATGTTTGCTTCGTTACAGGCGATGCTGACCTTGACAAGAAGTTCTGCAAGGAAGCAGCTGCAGCAGGCTTTGAAAACCTCAAGGGTCACAGATCGGTTGGCGGTATGCGTGCAAGCATCTACAACGCTATGCCTTACGAGGGTGTTGAAAAGCTCGTTGAATTTATGAAGAAGTTCGAAGCTGAAAATCTTTAATTTATATTGCCGCAAGGCAAAAAAGGAGTTTGATATAAATGTATAAGGTACAGACATTAAACAAGATTGCAAAAATCGGTCTTGATGTATTTGACGACAAGTATACATACGGTGACGAAGTTGAAAATCCTGATGGTATAATCCTCAGAAGCTTCAATATGCACGAGATGGAACTGCCTGAATCACTCGCAGCTGTTGCCCGTGCCGGTGCCGGTGTAAACAATATTCCGATTGAAAAGTGCAGCGAAAAGGGTATCGTTGTGTTCAACACACCCGGTGCAAACGCAAATGCGGTTAAGGAGCTTGTTATTGCAGGTCTTCTGCTTGCGTCAAGAAAGGTTGTTCAGGGTATCAACTGGGCAAAGACATTAATTGGCGAGGGTGACCAGGTTTCAAAGCTGGTTGAAAAGGGCAAGTCCAACTTCGCAGGTCCCGAAATTCAGGGCAAGACCCTTGGTATTATCGGTCTTGGTGCTATCGGTATCCGTGTTGCCAATGCGGCTCACGCACTTGGTATGAATGTTATCGGTTACGACCCTTACCTTTCAGTAGATGCTGCTTGGCGTATGACCCGTGCTGCAGAGCACGCAAAGACAGTTGATGATGTTCTTGCAAAGAGTGATTACATCTCAATCCATGTTCCTGCAACAAAGGACACAAAGGGTATGTTCAATGCGGAGCTCTTCAAAAAGGTTAAAAAGGGTGTAAGACTCCTCAACTTCTCAAGAGCAGAGCTGGTTGACACAGACGCAGTTCTTGCAGCACTCGAGGACGGAACAGTTGCAGAGTATGTAACAGACTTTGCAACCGAAGAGCTTCTCAAGTCAGATAGAGTTGTTTGCCTGCCCCACCTCGGCGCATCAACACCCGAGAGTGAGGATAACTGTGCGGTTATGGCAGCTCAGGAGCTTAAGGACTTTTTGGAGAATGGTAACATCGTTAACTCAGTTAACTTCCCCAACTGCGATATGGGCAAGGTCTCAGGCTCTCGTGTGACAATCGCACACAAGAACATTCCTGCAATGCTCAACCAGATTACAGATGTGTTCACCAAAGACGGCATCAACATTGAAAATCTCACAAATAAGAGCCGTGGCGAGCTGGCTTACACAATGATTGATACTCACACTGATGTTACAGATACAATGCTTGCTGATATTAAGAGTATCGATGGAGTAATAAAGGTAAGTCTTTACAAAGAGGCGTAAAGGATGCATAAAAAATGCGCATAGGCGGTCAAACCACGCCACTCGCAGTACACAAAGTACAGCGTCGGGCTGTGTTTAACCACCCTGCAACATTTTTTAAAGCATCTCGGGAAAAGTAAATGCGAATAGGCGCATAGATGGCCTGCACTTTTTTCGCAGGTCATCCTCGGCAGACTGGACGGTCGCGGGTACAAGGAGTAATCCTGTGCGTGAGGAAAGTCCGAGCTCCACAGGGCAGGGTGCAAGGTAACACCTTGTGAAGGCAACTTTAAGGAAAGTGCAACAGAAATATACCGCCTGTATTTTTTGCAGGTAAGGGTGGAAAAGTGAGGTAAGAGCTCACTCGGGGTCTGGCGACTGACCCTTGCTGTAAACCCCATCCGGAGCAACACCTGAATGAAAGGCTAAGCTGGCCCGGCATCTTTCGAGAAGGTGGCTTGAGCCGCATAGTGATATGCGGTTTAGATAGATGACCGTCTTAAAAGACAGAACTCGGCTTACAGGTCTGCCGCATAACTTAAAAGCAAACACCCGGACAATTTGTCCGGGTGTTTTTGTGTGCCTATGGATTTGCTGGCGACAATCGGAGCAGCGCAAAGCTATTATAATTCTTGTCTAAATACTTGTCAATGAGTTATCTCAAATTGTGATAATTTTTTTAGATTCTTCGGCTATGCCTCAGAATGACAATAAGTGAATCAGAATGAAGTGTCATTCTGAACGAAGTGAAGAATCTTTGGAAATAGGCCCTTTCCCAACCCTTGACAAACGGCGGCTTGTGTGGGATAATATATAAAAATTATTTTTTGCCGAGAGGGTGAAGAATGTGCAAAACGAAAAAGTTGAAAAACGCAGAGAATTTATCATAAATGCGGTGTATATTGCGATAATTGCACTGCTTGTTGTTGCGTGCTTTAAATATGTTGCAAAGTGGATAATGCCGTTTATTATCGGCTTTATAATTGCCTTTGCTGCGCGACCTGCGATTGCCGCTGTTCATAAGGTGACGCGGCTGAATAAAAAACTTTGCGGCTTTTTGGTTATTATTCTGGAATATGCGCTATTGGTTTTTGTTATCTGGGCACTCGGCTCAAGAATTTACGAGTCGATTCGAGACCTCTTTGTAAAATTGCCCGGGTACTACGACAGCAGTATTCTGCCGTTTATCAACTCGATAGCTTTGTCGATGGAGAGCCTTGCGGCTCGCATTTCGCCCGAGACTCTGCAGCAAGTCTATTCTATGCTCGAAAGCTTTGCGGATAACGCCCGTGGCTTTGTAATAAGCCTTTCGACAGGGATGGTGTCAAGCCTTGCGGGTATGACAAAGTCGGTTCCGTTCTTCTTGATTTCGTTTGTGTTCACCATTCTTGCGTCGGTATTTATTGCAATGGATTACAATGGAATTATGGACTTTCTCAAAAAGCAGCTTCCGCCCAAAACGGCAGTATTCCTCAGTGATGCAAAGCAGCAGATAGGCAAAACCGTACTCCGTTATCTGCGTGCGTATCTGATAATATTCCTTATGACATTTACCGAGCTTTCAATCGGTTTGTCAATCCTCGGCATAGAAAACTCTATCGGCCTTGCGGCAATAATTGCAGTAGCCGATGTTCTTCCGGTAATCGGCACGGGCGGCGTGCTTATCCCCTGGGCAATCTGGGGACTTCTGACCCGAAACTTTGTTCTTGCACTCGGTCTTGTAATACTTTATGTCGTGATAATGGTTGTGCGAAACTTCACCGAGCCGAAAATCGTGGGCGACCAGCTAGGGTTAAACCCCGTGGTAACATTAATCGCAATCTACCTCGGCTACCGTCTCTTCGGCGTTGCCGGAATGATAGGTATACCCATTCTTACCACTATTTTAGTTGGCTTGCATAAGGCAGGAAAAATCAGATTGTGGAAAGAGTAATGGCTTTGATAAAATGCACCAAACGGACAATCCGTCACCGCTCGGCGTACCTTTGTACGCCATCGGGTGCCCCTGCGGGTTTGGCTTATCCGTTTTGCACTATTTTATCTTTGCCATAATGAATTGAATATAAACGGTCATTTCGGTGACCGTTTTTTGTTTGTAAATTTTCTATTAAGTCTTGAATAGTTGACAAATGTATGGTATACTCTTTAGTAAGTGAATTTATGGCTTGAAACCATATGAAAGGTTTGATTATATTGAAAGAAAAATCGCAAATGTCACCTAAGACAAAAAAAATACTGGTGGGCATAGGCATCGCCTTTGGAACAGTTATGGCATTTTTGATTTCGTTTATACTGGCGTTTACGCTCATTGTAAATCCCATCAACTTTATGACCGTCAGCGATGCTGATACGGTGGAGGAAAACGAAAAGCTCAAAGAGCAGGTACAGACCCTTGAGGACGAAAATGATGTTCTTCAGGCAAAGGTCGATAAGTATAAGAATTCGGCAACAAGCCAACCGGCGGTTACAACACCTGCTGTAACAACACCAAGCACTGAGACTCAGCCGGATAAAAAGCCACAGACCCCTGCGACCCAGACACCTGAGAGTAGCGAGGAAGCTACACCTGAGCCGGAGACAAACGAGGCAAGCGGCGACTTTGCTCCCGAGACCGAGACCAGCACCGGGGAGGAAACCCCCGAGGATGTAGATGCTCCCGTTACGGTAATCGATATTTCGGAATAAATGTAAATATGCTAAATTAATATATTTGCCGGAATATGCGTTTTCGGCGGAATGGAGAAATCAATATGGCACTCAAGTACAAAAGAGTTATGCTGAAAATCAGCGGTGAAGCACTGGCAGGCGACAAGGGCTTTGGCCTTGACAACAAAACCATCACCACCATTGCTTCAAAAATTAAGGAATGCTCAGAGATGGGCTGCGAAATCGCAATCGTTGTAGGCGGCGGTAACTTCTGGCGCGGCAGAACAGGCGAGGGCATGGACAGAACCCGTGCCGACCATATGGGTATGCTTGCAACAGTTATCAATTCTCTGGCACTTCTGGACGCGCTCGAACAGCAGGGCGTTCCCACCCGTGTTCAGACAGCGATTGAAATGCGCCAGATTGCAGAGCCTTATATCAGACTCAAGGCTATGCGTCATCTGGAAAAGGGCAGAGTTGTTATTTTTGCCTGCGGAACGGGCAACCCGTTCTTCTCAACCGACACAACTGCGGCACTCCGTGCGGCGGAAATTGATGCAGAGATTATTCTCCTTGCAAAGAAGGTTGACGCAGTTTATGACAGCGACCCCAATCTCAACCCCAATGCTGTAAAATTCGATTCACTCAGCTATATTGATGTTCTCAACCGCGGTCTTGGCGTTATGGACTCAACCGCAACATCACTTTGTATGGACAACAATATCCCGATTCTTGTATTTGGTCTCAGCGACCCCGAAAACATCAAGCGTGCCGTAGAGGGCGAGACAATCGGAACAATAGTAAAATAATCTGAAAGGTGGATTTAAGTTATGCAAAACGCAGAAGAAAGAATGAACAAGGCAATCGCCGCACTCCAGAACGATTTGGCGGCAATCAGAGCAGGCAGAGCAAACCCTGCAATTTTAGACAAAGTAACAGTTGAATACTACGGTGTTGCAACACCTGTTCAGCAGGTAGGCACTGTTGCAGTTCCCGAGCCGAGAACAATCACAATTCAGCCCTGGGATGCATCAATCCTTGGCGAGATTGAAAAGGCAATTCTGAAATCCGATATCGGTCTTACCCCCAACAACGACGGTAAGATGATTCGTCTTAACTTCCCCCCGCTTACTGAGGAGAGAAGAAAAGAGCTGGTAAAGGGCATTTCAAAGCGTGGCGAGGAATGCAAAGTTGCAGTCCGCAATGTCCGCAGAGATTCACTTGAAGCTTTCAAAAAGCAGAAGAAGGACGGCGAGATTACCGAGGACGACCTCAAAAATCTTGAAACCAAAATTCAGAAGCTTACCGATAAGTTTGTAGCACAGATTGACGAAATCGTGGCTGCAAAGGAAAAGGAAATCTTAGAGGTATAATTTATGTTCTTTTTTAAAAAACATAAAATTTCGGAAAGCTTAGATATGTCCAATATTCCGCAGCATATAGGGATAATTATGGACGGCAACGGCAGATGGGCAAAAAAGCGTGGTCTGCCAAGAAGTGCGGGGCACCGTGCCGGAGCGGAAACCCTTAAAAAGATTGTTGTATACTGCAACAAAATCGGGGTTAAAAGCGTCACGGCTTATGCATTTTCCACCGAGAACTGGAACAGACCTCAGGCTGAGGTTGATGCGCTTATGGAGCTGCTTTATATGTATCTTCAGCAGGTGGAGGAGCAGTTTGCCGGAACAAATGTAATCTTGCGTGTAATTGGCGACCGCAGTGCGCTTTCCGATAAAATAAACAAGGCGATTGACTATGCCGAAAGTTATACATCAACCAATACGGGTCTTGTGCTGAATGTTGCGCTTAACTATGGCGGCAGAGATGAAATCTGCCGTGCAACCCGTCTTGCGGCAGAGGCTGCATTAAGCGGCGAGATAAAAGCGGAGGACATCACCGAGGAGTATATGTCAAGCCTGATGTATACCAAGGATGTGCCCGAGCTTGATTTGATAATCCGTCCCAGCGGCGAGGTGCGGCTCTCCAACTTCCTTTTATGGCAGGCGGCATACGCGGAGTTCTGGTTTGACAGTATCAACTGGCCGGACTTTTCCGAAAAGGATATGGAGCGTGCGGTGCTTGACTATCAGAAGAGAAACCGTAGATTTGGAAAAGTATAGTATCTGGTAAAAACCACAACTTTACAGCCGTTTTATGTAGGGCACAGCCTTTAGGATGTGCCGTAAGGGGTTCGTCGAAAATCGCCGAACCCTACGATTTAAATTTAAAGGCGGCAGGGCGTATAGCGTTTAACTTCATTGTACCGTGAGATAAAAAAGACAGATGGTTTTATGAAAATGTTGGGCGGATTTTTTAATCCGCCTATTTTGCAAATTGGAGGAATACAAATGAAAACGAGGATTATAACAGCTCTTGTGCTGATTCCGCTTCTGGCCTGGGTTCTGCTTTCAAACATTTATATTGTTTCGGCGGCGGTAACGGTCATTTCGGTTATGGGTCTTTACGAATTCTTTAAGGCTACCGGATTAAAGGAGCATTGTGGTCTCTGCGTGGTTGGCTTTGTGACGGCAATTGCTATTTGCCTCAGAACCTACATTCCGGTTTTGCTTTATATGCCGCTTTTCTATATCGGTCTGATTACGGTTTTTGGTATAATGCTCAAATGCCACAAAACGGTTAGCGTCAGCGAGGCAGGCCTTTTGATTTTCAGCCTTGTGTATATCCCGTTTCTGCTTTCCACTTTGATTGATATAAAGGGTCTGCAGTACGGTACACTCCTTTTGTGGATTGTGTTCATTGGTGCTTTTGCGACTGACACTTTTGCGTATTTTACGGGCGTTTTCCTCGGCAAGCACAAGCTTTGCCCTGAAATCAGCCCCAAAAAGACAATTGAAGGCTCAATCGGTGGAACTGCAGGCTGTATAGTATTTATGCTCCTTTACGGATTGCTTCTTAACAAGGCATTTAATATGGATATAAACTATATAAAGCTTGCGGTTTTGGGCGTGATTGTTTCGCCCGTTTCTCAGATTGGCGACCTTACTGCGTCCATTATCAAGCGTAAATATGGTGTTAAGGACTACGGAAGTCTGTTCCCCGGCCACGGCGGAATTTTAGACCGACTCGACAGCGTAATTGCCGTTGCTCCGTTGGTTTATATTTATCTTAATACGGTGGGTATATAAGTTATGAATATTTCAATACTTGGTTCAACAGGTTCTATCGGCGCACAAGCCTTGGAGGTTGTTGACGATTTAAAGGGAATAAAGGACATCTCTGTTCTTGCAATTACGGGGAACTCCAATGTTGAGCTTTTAGAGGCTCAGGCACGGCGGTATAAGCCGCAACTTGTGGTGATTGCAGACGAGACAAAGTATAGTGACTTAAAGTGTCGGCTTGCCGACACGAGCGTTAAGGTCAGCGCAGGCGAGGCGGGTCTTTGCGAGGCGGCAACCTTGGACAAATGCGAAATGGTGCTTTCGTCAATCGTTGGCTTTGCGGGACTTGTCCCTACAATGAGGGCAATCGAGGCAGGCAAGGATATTGCCCTTGCCAATAAGGAGACCCTTGTTACGGCTGGCGGTCTTTTTACCGATGCGGTAAAGCGGCATAATGTAAGACTTCTGCCGGTTGACAGCGAGCATTCGGCAATCTTTCAATCTCTCCACGGCGGAAACCGTGGCGAGCTTAAAAAAATTCTGCTCACGGCTTCGGGGGGTCCGTTCTTTGGTAAAACAAGGGACGAACTGAAAGACATAAAAAAGGAACAGGCACTCAAACATCCCAACTGGTCGATGGGTGCAAAAATCACAATCGACAGTGCGACCCTTATGAACAAGGGCCTTGAAATAATCGAGGCAAAGTGGCTCTTTGATGTGGAACTTGATGATATTGAGGTAGTTGTTCATCGTGAGAGTATCATTCACTCGATGGTGGAATTCTGCGACAGAAGCGTTATTGCACAGCTTAGCCTGCCGTCAATGAAGCATCCTATCCAGTATGCGTTCACCTATCCCGAAAGACTCCCGTCCCCCGACAGATCGGTAAATTTTGCAGAGCTTGCGACGCTTACCTTTGCAAAACCCGACGAGGAGACATTCCGCTGTCTTGCTCTTGCAAAAAAAGCCGGAAAGATGGGCGGAATTATGCCAACCGTACTGAATGCTGCCAATGAGGTTGCGGTTGCGGCGTTTCTCCGTGATAAAATCGGCTTTTTAGAAATTGGGGAATATGTAGAGTCGGTTTTGAGTAAATATGAAAACAAATTAAATTTCACAATTGAGGATATAATAGAAATTGACAGGTCGGTAAGATTGGAGCATAAAATATGATTTGGACAATAGTATTTGCAATTCTTTTATTCTCGCTTATAATATTTGTTCACGAGCTGGGTCACTTTCTCACGGCACGGCTGTTTCGTGTTAAGGTTCACGAGTTTGCTATCGGTATGGGTCCTCAGATTTATTCACGGCAGGGAAAAGGTGATACCAAGTACTCCATAAGGGCAATCCCCGTGGGCGGTTTTTGCAGTATGGAGGGCGAGGACGAACAATCCGACGATGCCGGCTCATTCTCCGCAAAGCCGTGGTGGCAGAAGCTTATAATCCTTGCTGCCGGCTCGGCGATGAATATAATCTTAGGCTTTTTGATTTTTACAATCTTTGTTTCGGTGTTCTATCAGGGCAGCGGAATTCCCACAACCACCGTGGATACTGTCATTGAGCAATCGGCACTTTACGGCGAGCTGCAACCCGGTGACAGAATTGTTGCCATAAACGATAGCAAAATTAATATCAAGCGTGATATTGACTTTGCAATGCAAAGATACGATGGTGGCGAGTGTACGGTTACGGTAAAGCGTGACGGCGAAAAGCTGAGCTTTCCCTTTAAACCGATTGAGGCAAAGTACACCGACGGAAGCCCCGCGTATCTGCTGGGCATCACCACAACCATGCAAAAGGCTGGTGCAGTGAGCGTAATACGGGAATCCTTTTACCAGACAGTGTGGATGGGAAAGGTTGTGTTTGTATCGCTCGGGATGCTGATAAGCGGCGAGGTAGGTGTCGGCGAGATGTCCGGACCTGTCGGCGTGGTTGATGCGATGAATTCGGCGGTGAACGATGCGGCAAGCTCTGCGCCAGAGGGTAAGGGAATGCTTGCAGGTCTCCTTGCGCTTTTGTCGCTTGCGTCATTTATTTCGGTTAATATAGGAATTATGAATCTTTTGCCCATTCCGGCGCTTGACGGCGGCAGAATATTCTTTGTGATTATTGAGGCAATCCGCAGAAAACCCATTCCGCCCGAAAAAGAGGGTATTGTTCACTTTATCGGTTTGGTTCTTTTGCTGGGTGTTATGGTGTTTGCGACATGGAATGATATAATGCGGCTAATTTCAAGAATTTAAAAAGAGGGATGTAAAAATAGTCCAGACCGCAAAAAAATTTGCTATAAATAAACCTCGCCGCTCGCTGTACACCTAGTACAGCTTCGGGTAACCCAAAGCACAAGCTTTGGCTCGGTTTATTCATTCTGAATCTATTTTTACTATCCCTTGGATTTCGTTATATAAGAAAAAAGAGGCTGTTTAAACAGCCTCTTAATTTGGAAGTTATTTCTTCTCGTAGCTCTTGCAGAAATGGGGAATTGCGATTGAATCAGCACTTGTTTTTTCGTGGCTTACTTCGATTGTGTCAAGAGAACACTTGTTTCCCTCTGCATGATACATACATTCGTTAACATTGCATTTAACGCCGCTGTTTTCCATAAAAAAATTCACCTCCAGAGAAAGTTTACATATTTAGTATTAACAGTTTTAAGAAATTTACACTTAATTTAAAAAATCAAAAATAACAAATTTTGCTTTAAAAATGAGGATTAGCGGTCAAATTGACCACTAATCCTGTTATTTTTTGTACAAACTTACAAATTTATTATTTTTCAAAAAGAGGATTGAAAAACCTCGTAAAATACAGTATAATCAATATATACTGGAGTTATCTATGAATTCACATAAAGAAAGGAAGATTTTTATTATGAAAAAGATACTCGCATTGGTTTTGGTATTTATGCTTTCACTCGGAACAGTTGCATTTGCAGCTGACTTCAAGGATATGCCCGACGACTGGTCAACAGCGGCACTTACCGCAGCAGTTGAAAACGGACTTTTGGGCGGCAGCGGTGGATATATCAAGCCGTCAGATAATATGACCCGTGCCGAAATGGCAACAATTATGGCTCGTGCCTGCGGCGCAACTAAGGAAGCGGTAATTACCGGTTTTACAGATGTTAATCCTGACGACTGGTTCTATGCGTCAATGGCAAAGGCTGTTGCAATGGGCGCATTCACCGGTTCTGACAATAAGCTTAACCCCAACAACCCCATCACAAGACAGGAAGCATTCCTTGTTCTTTCAAGAGTTTTCGGTCTTGCAACATTCAATGTTGACACAACAATTCTTGACCAGTTCAAGGATGGCGACAAGGTTGATGATTGGGCAAAGAACGGCGTTGCTGCAATTGTCGCAAGCGGCTATGTTGCAGGCAATGACGGTTACATCAATCCCCTCAACAACATTTCCCGTGCAGAGTTTGCGGTTGTTATGGACAGACTCATCAAGTACTATATTGATGATACCGAGACAGAAATTCCCACCGATGGCAATGTTATGATAAGAGTTCCGGGCGTGAATCTTAATAATATAGTGACCGAGAAAATGGTTGTTATCGGTGATGGTGTAGGTGAAGGCAACATTGAAGTGAAGAATGCCGAAATCCTCAATAAACTGGTTGTAAGAGCAGGAACAAAGGTTTCGGTTGATGGTGTATTTACTGAGATTGCAACTGTTGTTCCCGGTATTGTTGTTTCGGGAGATGTTGCTAATATAAGCAAGATTTACTCCTGCGATGGCAGCAGCTTTGAAATTCCTACAATCATTATGCTTCCAGGAGCGGCTGAATAATGAATTCTGCAGACGGTATCAGCAAGCGTAAGTATTCCATTGCCGATGTTAATGTGGGAATGATTCTCCGCTCAGGCGGAATAATTGAAAAGCAGGCAAAGGAGTACCTTTGCGAATTTGATGGCACGCCCGAAATTGTGGTGGGGCTTGATGACGAGTTCCTTCTGGCAAAGCAGAAATTTGCTCCGCATCTTTCCACTCTGGAATGTGAGTATATGTGGACGGGCGAGCAGTTCTGCAGCAAGCTTTTAGAGTTTGACGGATTTATGCTCCACGCATCTGCGGTTGTGTATGAGAACAAGGCATACCTTTTTTCTGCTCCCAGCGGAACGGGCAAGTCAACCCACACCACGCTTTGGCGCAAGGTGTTTGGCGAGGACAACACATATATTCTCAACGATGACAAGCCGGTTATCCGTATTAAGGACGGCAAGGTTACGGTTTACGGCACGCCGTGGAGCGGCAAGACCGACCAGAATAAGAATATTGGTGTTCCCTTACAGGGGATATGCTTCCTTGAACGGTCAGCGGAAAACTGGATAGAGCCGATTTTGGCAAAGGATGCGGCGTTTGGGATACTCAATCAGACAATTCGTCCGGTGGATAACAGAAATATGTCAAAGCTCCTTGATTTGCTTGACCGGCTTTTGCAACAAACAACGGTATACAGAATGGGCTGTAATATGGACGATGATGCGGCGTATACCGCATATAATGGAATGAACAGATAAGAAGCCCGGAGAGGATTTAGATTTTATGAAAATCAAGGCAGGATTTATGCTTCGCAGCGTGGCAGGTCAGAATGTTGTTGTGCCTGTTGGAAGTGCTGCGATTGACTTCAACGGAATGATTAATCTTAACGAGAGCGGTGCGTTTTTGTGGAAGACTCTGGAGGGCGGTGCAACCGAGGCAGAGCTTGTTTCGGCATTGCTTACGGAATATGATGCTCCCGAGGATATTGCGCTTAGAGATGTTAAGGCATTTATCAATAAAATGAAAGAGGCTAATCTGATAGATGAGTAGTTTGCAAGGCAAAAAGGGAGTCCGGCTTGAAGAGCTGTTCCCGATTATTGAGGAAAAGCTAAGGCTGGGCGGCAGCGTTACATTTCGTCCCCACGGCATAAGTATGCGGCCTCTTATCCGTCAGGGTAAGGACAGCGTTACGGTTGGAGCATTGGATAAAACCCCTCAGGTGGGCGAGGTGATTTTCTATCGCCGACCCGACGGTCAGTTTGTTCTGCACCGAATTGTGGGCGAGGATAAAAACGGCTATATTCTATGCGGCGACAATCAGAGAATTCTTGAACACGGCGTAAAGCCCGAATGGATAATCGGTATTTTAACGGCGGTCAGCCGGAAAAACAAGGTGCTTGATTGCAGTGGCAAAAGCTACGCTCGGTACGTAAAAGTTGTCCTACCAATTTGGAGAATTTGGGTAAGACTGCGTGGCAAAGCTGGTAATATTAAGAGAAAAATAAAGGGGATGTTAAAATAGTCCAGAGCGCAAAAGGCAAACTGTGCCTTTTGCTATAAATAAACTTCGCCGCTCGGCGTACACCACAGTACGCCGTCGGGTAACCCAAAGCATAGCTTTGGCTCAGTTTATTCATTCTGAACCTATTTTTCCTATCCCCTAGGGAAAGTGGCTGTTTAAAATTGAAAGGCAAACACCCCGACCAATATGGTCGGGGTGTTTTGCCGGATGCAAGTGTGTGGTAACCTCCGAGAGAAGCACAAAAAAAGGTGTACGGCAGAACCGTACACCGAAAAATGTACTGCCCTCAGTCGCCAAACCAAATTAAACCTAATGCTTTACACAATCAAGCTTAAATAAGCAGTACATTTTTGCCGAAAGACAAAAAAGCTGATCACATAAAGCAAGTATTAATTTGATTTGGCAAATATAGTATACCACAGGTTTGATAAAAAAATCAAGGTGTTTTATATATTTTGCGTGATGACAAGAAAGATTCTTCACTGCGTTCAGAATGACAATTCCGGATACAAAGCCACCCGTGATGTCACCCTGAGCTTGTCGAAGGGTCTTGCTTGTCGAGCATCTTGGACAGCTTTAAGATTCTTCGTTTCACTCGGGATGACAAATAGGGTTAGAACAGAAAAAACAGACATTTGCCCAAGGACTAATGTCTGTTTTATTGTTTATGTAGTCGGTGATTTTATCAAGCCGTGTATTAGTCTATTGTTGCAAGTGCCTGTTTCAAATCGTCAATCAGGTCGTCGGCATTTTCGATACCAACAGAAAGACGGATAAGGTCAGGTGCAACGCCTGCTTCAATAAGCTGCTCCTCGGTGAGCTGTCTGTGTGTATGGCTCGCCGGATGCAGCAGACAGGTCTTTGCATCAGCAACATGTGT
Organism: Clostridia bacterium; assembly: GCA_045542775.1. GTDB lineage: Bacteria > Bacillota > Clostridia > Monoglobales > Monoglobaceae > SIG440. The sequence continues at coordinate 19,551 of JAZQLR010000023.1, read as the reverse complement.
TACGATGTTTGCAAGCTTTAAGCTATCCATAAACTTGATGGAGGCTTCTCTGCCGCCCTTTATTCCAAAGGCAAGAACGCCGCAGGTGCCGTTTGGCATATACTTCTTTGCAAGGTCATAGTATTCGTCGCCCTCGAGGTCTGCATAGTGTACCCACGCAACCTTGTCGCTTGACTTTAAGAACTTTGCAACTGCCAGAGCGTTCTGACAATGTCTTTCCATTCTTACATGAAGTGTTTCAAGGCCTAGATTCAGGTAAAATGCGTTCTGAGGAGACTGGATTGAGCCTAAATCTCTCATCAGCTGTGCTGTTGCCTTTGTGATATATGCACCCTTACCAAATCTTTCGGCGTATGTAATTCCGTGGTAGGAATCGTCGGGAGTTGTAAGACCGGGGAACTTATCGGCATATTTCATCCAGTCGAAGTTGCCGCTGTCAACAATAGCACCGCCAACGCCAACGCCCTGTCCGTCCATATACTTTGTTGTGGAATGGGTAACTATATCTGCACCCCATTCAAAGGGACGGCAGTTTATGGGAGTTGCAAAGGTGTTGTCAACGATAAGCGGTACACCGTGGGAATGTGCAAGGCGTGCAAATTTCTCAAAATCAAGTACAGTTACCGTGGGGTTGGTAATGGTTTCGCCAAATACTGCCTTGGTGTTGGGCTTAAAGTATTTTGCAAGCTCCTCCTCGGGCAGGGTCTGGTCAACAAATGTGCATTCGATACCCATCTTCTTCATTGTAACAGAAAACAGGTTGTATGTTCCGCCATAAATCGCAGAAGACGCTATAAAATGGTCGCCCGATTCGCAAATATTGAAAATGGCATAGAAGTTTGCCGCCTGACCTGATGAGGTGAGCATTGCTGCAACACCGCCCTCAAGCGCGCAGATTTTTGCGGCAACACTGTCGTTTGTGGGGTTCTGAAGTCTTGTATAAAAGTATCCCGAAGCCTCAAGGTCGAAAAGCTTGCCCATTTCGTCGCTGGTGTCGTACTTAAAAGTGGTGCTCTGGTATACGGGCAGCTGTCTCGGCTCGCCCTTTGCAGGCTTGTAGCCTTCGTGAATACATTTGGTTTCTATTCGCATCTATAAAAAACCTCCTAAGTAAGTATAGTATCATTTTACTCTTTGCCTGCAAAAAAGTCAAGAAAAACTATGGTATTCTCAAAAGGTTTGTGGTATACTTGTTATTGACCGTCATTTGTGTTGATGTAGTGCGTCTCGGTTATGGCGTGCATAAAGCCGTTTTTGTCGGTTGACGAGATGTCGCCGGCAACAATCCGGTTCTCATAAACAAGCACGCCCAGCATAACATTTACCGAGGCAGACTCCTTGTGGTTGAGCAACCGGTAAGTGTAACGGGTAACAGGCTTGCCGCGGAATCCGGTCAAATCAAAACCGGAATTTTTCTGTACGGCGTTGTAGGTCTCGAACACGGCATCAAATTCGTAGGGTACGGTCAGGTGCGTGATTTCGCACGGGGTGGGGTTTACCTCCCAGCCAAGGGTTTTGACATAATCCACAATCATTTTGTTTGTTGCGTTGTCTATGCTGAAAACGCCGCAAATCAGGACAAAAAGTATGGCGGCAAAGCATAGCGTTGCAAGGATATAGCGGTTGCGGCGAACGACTCGTTTCATATTTATCAGTCCTTTTATAATTTGGGTATTATTTCTAATATATGTTTAAATATAAAAATTTATGCAGGGGGGGTGTGAGCCGCGTGCGTCTTGACAGATTTCTTGCCGAAACGGGATTCGGCACAAGGACAGAAGTTAAAAAGTTAATAAAGCAGGGCAAGGTCACACTTGACGGCAAGCCGGCAGTAAAAGCCGAGAGCCATATCGACCCCGAAACTGCAGAGGTCAGGGTTGACGGGGTGGTTGTCCGGTATCGTGAGTTCATCTATCTTATGCTGAACAAGCCGGATGGCTATGTTTCGGCGACCTGGGACAAAAAGCTGCCTACGGTTATAGATTTGCTGCCTGACGAATACGCACATTTCGAGCCGTTCCCCGTAGGTCGGCTTGATATTGACACTGAGGGCTTGCTGCTTCTGACCAATGATGGCGAGCTGGCACACCGTCTGCTTTCGCCAAAGCATCATATCCCCAAAACCTATCTGGCTCAGCTTGAACGGGCGGCTTTGGACGAGGATATTGAGAAATTCAAAAACGGTGTAACCTTGGACGATGGTTACAAGACTCTGCCGGCGGAGCTTGAGGGATTTGAGGCAGACGGCGAGCCTTGGGCGGAAATTACAATCTGCGAGGGCAAGTTCCATCAGGTAAAGCGGATGTTCGAGGCGGTTGGGAACAAGGTGGTTTTTCTTCAGCGTGTGAGAATGAAAAACCTTGTCCTTGACGAGGATTTAGCTTTGGGCGAAATGCGTGAGCTTACCGATGCGGAGATTGAGGATTTAAAAAGTGTGTGAAATTAGGAGACGATTTAGATGATAAAAAGCTTTATACCAAGAGTTGCGGCGGTGAACGATTTGTCGGGGTTCGGCAAGGTTTCGCTTACCGAGGCGTGCCCAATTCTTTCGGCAATGGGGGTGGAGGCGTGTCCGCTTCCCACGGCGGTGCTTTCGACTCATACATACAAGTTTGAGGATTACACCTTTTGTGATATGACCGACCAGATGGAAAAAATTCTGGAGCATTGGAAGAATATCGACATAGGTTTTGACGGGGTGTGTACCGGATATATGGCGTCGGCACGGCAGATTGAGATTCTGACCGACTTTGTAAAAGAGAAAAAGGCAGAGGGTGCGATTGCGGTAATTGACCCCGTTTTGGGCGACAACGAGCTTTCGGATGTTGAGACGGTGTATTATGACAGAATGAGTGACCTGCTTGTATCTATGCAAAAGTTTGTGGGACTTGCTGATGTTATAACACCTAACCTCACCGAGGCGTGCCTGCTTCTGGGCGAGGAATTCCCAAAGGATTATCTGAGCGAAGCCGAGCTTGTTGAAATGATGAAACGGCTATCGGATTTAGGGCCTAGGGGAATTGCGGTAACAAGTGTTATGACGGATAAAAACCATATGTGCGTGGGTGTGTATGATAAAGAAACAAATGAGGCAAAGCTGCTCGACTGCGGATATATCAACAGACCGTTCCATGGCACGGGAGACATATTTGCGGCGGTTATGACGGGAGCGTTGGTTCGCGGCAGGTCAGTTTTGGATGCGGCACAGCTTGCGGTTGACTTTGTTAAGGCGGCAATTGCCGAAACGATGAAGTATCCGGATATAAAAATTGAATACGGCGTGGTGTTTGAAAAGATACTGTCAAAGTTCTTTTCGGATTTTGAATAGAAAAAACCGGTGCAATCTTGCACCGGTTAGCTTTTTTAGTGAAAAGTGAATAGTGAAAAAAGTAATAAGTAAAATCGACAAGGTTCAAACGTACCTTGTCGATTTTTGGAGGAGAGGATGGGATTCGAACCCACGGTACGCTATAAACGTACACAGCATTTCCAATGCTGCGCCTTAAACCATCTCGACCACCTCTCCGAGACTAAAATAGTATACTACAATTTCTTTGAAAAATCAAGACTTTATTTAAAAATATTTATTTTATACACAAAAACTCCGCCGAAAAAACGGCGGAATTTCTGTTTGTGAAATTTGTTTAGCGACAAGAGAAAGCGAGTACGTCATTAAATAAAAAAGGTGCACGGCAGAGCCGTACACCGAAAAACGCACTGCTCCAAGTCGCCAGACAAGATTTTAACAACATACAAACATGCGTAAAAAAACAGTGCGTTTTTGCCAAAAGGCAAGAAAGCATGTTTGTATAGTCGTTTTAAAAAATTATCTGGCAACCAATATAATACCATATTTTTCGTAATTTGTAAATAGTATATTTATTTTTGCAATTTGCGGGCATACTAAAAATAACTAATTTAAAAGGAGCGTTGCAAATGAAAGAATTTTTATACAAAATAAAGGACGAGGTAGGTATTCACGCCAGACCTGCAGGCTTGCTTGTAAAGGCTGCAACCGGATTTGGTGCAGATATTAAGCTCTTTAAGGGCGAAAAATCCGCCGATGCCAAAAAAATATTTGCAGTTATGGGTCTGGGCGCAAAAAAGGACGATGAAATTCGTGTTACCGTTGAGGGCGATGACGAAGAAGCAGTTGCCCAGGCGATGCGTAAGTTTTTTGAAGAAAATTTGTAAACAAAAATGTCATTCTTAGGCAAAGCCAAAGAATGACATTTGTTTTTATATGATATTTATTCTCTTTTTAAGTGCAGAGCCAAGGCAGTAGCCTAAAGCTCCGCAGGAGAGCAGCTCGCCAAGACCTACCGTAAGCATAAAGTAGAATATCGACCCGTCGAAGTTATAGGCAAACGCCAGAACAAACGGAATGATAAGTGTGTTTGAAAGTATCGGCGGCGCAAGGCAGAGAAATTTGTGTTTTTTCAAAAGCCGTGTGCCGATTGCACCAATCAGGGTTGCAAGACTCCCGAAGATTACATCAATAAAAATACTGCCGGTGAGGAAATTTGCGATTATGCACCCGACAAAAAGACCCGGCACTGCCGCAGGAAAGAACACGGGGAGCACACAAAGTGCTTCCGACAGTCGAAGCTGAATAACTCCGCTCGACAGACCCAAAGCTGACGAGATAAAGGTCAGCACAACATAAAGCGCCGCAATTGCGGCAGCTTGTACGGTGAACCGTACACCATTTTTCTTTTTCATAGTTTTTGTCTCCTTAGTTTTGATTTAAAGCCGTGGAGAGCCGAATCCCATAAGGTTTAAAAATACAAATTTCGCGAAATACTGCGGAAAAATCCGCAAATATACGCCAGTATTATTCGCAAATTTCTCCTTGTCTTTCATCGAAATTTCTTATTTTTAAACTCTTCGACCTTAAACGAAGAGAAATTTAGTGCAATTTCAATGCGGAAGACGAAGACAGGCTGACGCCTTTCTAGGATGACAAGTTGAAAAGGCACAAATTAATCAAGTTTAAGGCTTGTGGTGTTCGACTCCCCACGGCTTAAGTGAGGATGGTTTCGAACTCACTTTTTTATGTCTTTTATGCAAAGACTAATTTTTTTCTTTTGAATGTTGGATATGGTATGATATTTTAAGCAACAGCTTTGTTGGGACAAATCTCTGAAAAATTGTTCCCAGCCGGACGGTAAGACCGGGGATAATCACAAGCTTTTTCTTGAACATTTTTTTGACGGCATACCGTGCCACAGCCTCAGAGGTTAGGCTTTTTATGCTGAATCTGACACCCGCTCGGCTGTTAAATTCGGTCTCCACCGGGCCGGGGCAAAGAACTCCTACATAAACGCCGCTGTTTTTTCGGCGAAGCTCCTCGTAAATTGCAAGGGTAAGGCGGTAAAGGTAAGCCTTGGTTGAGTAATAAACCGACATAAGCGGTCCGGGCAGAAATGCCGCAGACGAGGCGACATTCAGTATATACCCATTGCCACGCTCTTCAAAATCCTTTAAAAACAGCTTTGTGAGGATATGCGGAGCACGGATATTAAGGTCAAGCATTTCAAGCTCGCAGTCAAGCGCAACATCGGTGAAAAAGCCAAACTGACCGAAGCCTGCGTTGTTAATCACTATATCAATACCTTCATTTTTCAGTTCGCTATAAAGGGTATAACAGTTCTCCTCCCGGCATAGGTCGAGGGTTAGTATGTGTATGCCCTCGCCTAGGGTATCTTTAAGCTCAAGAAGTCGGTTTTCACGCCTTGCGACAAGCCAGAGTTCAATACCTCTCGCGTGGAGAATTCGTGCTATATCTCTACCGATACCCGAGCTTGCTCCGGTAATTAGTGCTTTCATTTATCCAACCTCCCTTTGAGGTATTGTAGCATAAATCTTCAAAAAGGTCAATTAAATAAATGTTCTTTACAAAAAAGGTAAAAGGTGTTAAAATATGATAGTAAAACTGAAATTACGAAAGGTTAGGGACGAATAATGGAGAATTTACTGGTACTTCAGTCCGGTGGCCCTACTGCGGTTATCAATGCATCACTTGCGGGCGTAATCAAGGGCGGCTTTGACCATCCGGGGAAAATAGGAAAGGTTTACGGCAGCCTGAACGGTATTGAGGGCGTTGAAAACGAAACCATCCGTGAACTTGACATCTTTAAAAATGAGGAAAACCTCAGACTCTTGAAGCAGACTCCGGCATCATATCTTGGTTCATGCCGTAAAAAGCTTCCGCCCCTCGGCAGCGACGATGCGTTCTATGACAGAATTTTTGAGGTGCTTGAAAAATATAATATCGGTTATCTTTGCTGTATCGGCGGAAATGATTCAATGGATACAACAAATAAGCTGAGCGCTTATGCGGCTGAAAAGGGCAAGAGCATCCGTGTTATTGGTGTTCCTAAAACAGTTGATAACGATTTGGTTATTACCGACCATACACCGGGTTACGGTTCTGCGGCAAAGTTTGTTTCAAACTGTATGCGCCAGATTGCACTTGACACCGATGTATACAAGATGCAGTCGGTTGTTGTTCTTGAGGCAATGGGCAGAAACGCCGGCTGGCTGACAGCGGCAGCGGCTCTTGCAAACGACAGCGAGCTTTCTGCGGCAGATATTATCTGCCTCCCCGAACGCGCATTTGATGCTGATTCGTTCATTAAAAAGGTTGAGGAAGTAAGCAAGACCAAGAAGACAATTATGATTGCTGTTTCCGAGGGTATCCGTGACAAGGACGGCAACTACATAAAGGAAAACAATTCCAGAGGCGATAAGTTTGGTCACGCAGCACTTGGCGGTGCCGGCAAGACTGTTGAGGGTTGGATTGCATCCGAGCTTGGCTTCAAGACACGTAGTATTGAGCTGAGCACTCTCCAGAGATGCTTTGCGGCAGGGACATCACTCTGCGATGTGACGGAGGCGTTCAATGCAGGTGTTAAGGGTGTTGAATTTGCTCTTGCGGGCCATACCGGAATGATGGCAGGCTTCAAGAGAACATCAAATAGTCCCTATAATATGGAGATTGTTCCCCTGCCCGTATGCGATATTGCAAACTTTGAAAAGAAAATTCCCGACGAGATGATTACTGCAGACGGCTTTGGACTTACAGACAAGTTCTGCGAATATGCTCGTCCCCTTATCACCGGTGAGCCTGACTTGGTATATAAGAACGGCAGCTTGCAATTTGCACCGAAACGCTAAAAACAAACAAAATCCCTTGCAAAATTTTGCAAGGGATTTTATGTTTTCCCGAAATATCGGGATTAGTAGCCCAGAATACCCTCCAAGGATTCGTCGTTTTCGACCCATTCTTTTTCGACATTGACAATAGTGTATTCGGTGGGGGTGTTGCGGATAATAACACGCTTGATGCCGGCGTTGATAATAAGACGCTTGCACATAGAACAGCTTGAGGTGTTTTCCACCAGCTCGCCGGTGTTGTAGTCCTTACCCACAAGGTAAAGTGTTGCGTCAATCATATCCCTGCGTGCGGCGCTGATGATGCAGTTTGCCTCTGCGTGGACGCTGCGGCACAGCTCGTAACGCTCGCCACGGGGGATAGCCAGCTTTTCACGGATACAAACGCCCGTTGTGCAGCAGTTCTCGCGGCCGCGGGGTGCGCCGGTGTAGCCGGTTGATACGATTTCGTCGTTCTTAACAATAATTGCGCCAAAGTTGCGGCGGATACAGGTGCCTCGCTCAATAACTGTTTCAGCTATATCCAGATAATAGTTGTGTTTGTCAACTCTCTTCTTTTCCATAACAAGGTTCCCCTTTTTTCGATAAAATTTATATTTTGATTATATATTAAAATAAATCAAATTTCAATAGTTTTGTATTGACTTTATACTCAAATATCGGTAAAATAAAATTAAGATACATTTTTGATTGGATGAAAAACAATGAAGATATACGAAAGCCGCAGCGCGGCAGAAACAATGGAGATTGCAAAGGAATTTGCCAAAACCTTAAAGCCCGGCGATATAATCGCACTTTCGGGTGAGCTTGGCGCAGGTAAAACTGCGTTTACAAAGGGCGTGGCAGGTTTTTTTGGCGTTCCTGAGGACGAGGTTTCAAGCCCCACATTCACCATGGTCAACGAGTACAGCGGTGATTTAACGGTTTATCATTTTGATGCGTACCGCCTCGAAAATGTCAGTGCAGACAGCTGCGACTGGATGGACGACTACTTCTTCGGCGACGGAATTTGTCTTATCGAGTGGGCGGTTAATATTGAAACCGTTCTTCCCGGCGGATATATTGATGTAAGGATAGAGAAAGACCCCCAAAAGGGCAACGATTACAGAAAGATTATTATTGAGGAGTAAATTATGCTTATATTCGGAATAGATACCTGCTGTATGGCGGCAACAGCGGCATTGGTTGATGAGAAGGTTTTGCTTGCCCAGACGGTGGTGAACCACGGCAAGAACCATTCCCAGATGATGATGCCGCAGGTTGAGGAAATGTTCAAACTTACCGGCATTGACCCGAAATCGGTTGATGCGTTTGCGGCGGCGGTTGGCCCCGGCTCGTTCACGGGCGTGCGTATCGGTGTTGCAACCGCAAAGGCGATGGCTCAGGCGGCACAAAAGCCTTGTATTGCGGTGTCCACATTGGAGGCTTTGGCGTATTCTTCGAGGTATTTTGACGGGATTATTGCCCCCATCCTTGACGCAAGGCGAAATCAGGTCTACAATGCGTTGTTTGATTGCAAAAAGGGAAGTGCCACCCGAATGACTCCTGACCGTGCCCTTGCTCTGTCCGAGCTTTTGGAGGAGCTTAAAAGCTACAACAAAGATGTGATATTTATGGGCGACGGAACGTTGGTGTTTGAGGATGAAATCCGCAAGACTTTGGGCGAGCGTGCGTTTTTTGCCCCCAAAACAACCCGTATGAACCTTGCGGGAGCGGTTGCGGAGCTTGGTCTTGAAAAGTTCAAGGCTGGCGAGACCGTAGCTTACGGTGAGCTTGTCCCCGAATATGTGCGGCTTTCTCAGGCGGAGCAGGACAGACTCAAAAAAATGGGTAGTGAATAATGCAGTATCGACTGTTAATAATATTGGAGGAAAAGAGATGAAAAAGGCGATTACATACACTCGCATGGCAATGGTTTTGTGTCTTGCGGCGATAATTATGCTGGGTGCGACAGTTCCGGCTTTTGCGACTCCTAAGCCAAGTCCCACGGCGGAGGCGGTTATTCTTATAGACGCAAACACCGGAAATGTGCTGTTTGAAAAGAACTCGGAAAAGGTAATGTACCCTGCCAGCACCACCAAGATGATGACGGCACTTGTGGCACTTGATGCGGTGAAGAACGGTGAAATCAGCCTCGACCAGCCATTGACACTCAGTCAGGCGGCGTATGATTCTCTTGATATAGACGGCAGCAGTATTGCGCTCAAGGTCGGCGAGAGCATGACTCTTGAGGGACTTCTGCAGGGACTTCTGATTGCTTCGGGCAACGATGCGGCAATGGTGATTGCCGAGGGCATTGGCGGAACAGCCGAAGAATTTGTTATGCGTATGAACGAAAAGGCAAAGGCATTGGGTCTTGAAAACACCTCGTTTATGAATCCCCACGGTCTGCATCACAAGGACCACCACACCACGGCAAAGGATATGGCAAAGCTTGCGAGAGTGGCGATGCAGAACCCGACATTTGCGGGGATTGTGGAATGCGCGCATATCTACCTTCCGGCAACAAATATGTCCGACCAGCGTTATTTTATAAATACAAACAATCTTGTATCCCTGATGCGTTATCCGTATTACTTCTATGACAAGGCAACCGGCATCAAAACCGGTTCTACCTCCGAGGCTGGCTACTGCCTTGTGTCATCTGCCGAGGATAAGGGCAAATCGGTAATTTCGGTAGTGTTCAATGCCGAGGATATTGCCATTTCGCACAACGAGTCCAAGGAGATTTTACAGTACGGCTTAACGGCGTTCAGCCTTAAAACCCTTGCTAAACGCGATGATATATTCGGCGAGGTAAAGGTTAAGCAGGCGGCTGACGGAACAGACCATATTCTGCTTTCCGCCGAAAAAAACCTTGAGGCACTTTTCCCTGAGGGCGGCGACAGCGAGAAAATAGAGTTTGTTACCGAAATCCCCGAAAAGGTCTATGCACCAATCACCTCGGGTCAGGTAATAGGCAAGGTTAAATTTACCTATGACGGCAAGGAAATCGGCAGCGTGAACCTGTGTTCTACTCAGGAGGTAAAACGCCATTTCTTCGGCTTTGTAATGACATTTTTTGAATGGCTGTGGAGTTTCCGAGTGGTGAAGTTTGTGGTATACACCGTGCTCGGCCTTGTACTGGCGTTTATAACGCTGATAATAGTTGGCTTTGTACGTGCTCTTAAAAAGAGCAAGAGGAAGAAGCGGAGAATGAATAACTACAACCCACCCAGATATTAAACCACTCGTTTTAACAGCTTGATAATCGATATAATAGCTGCAAAAACGAGAAGTGCAGCACCAAGAACTGAAAGTGAATAAAAGAGATTCCCTAAAGGCTCTGCCGCGAATGCGACAGGGTCTTTTTGTTGCAGAAATGTACTTTGATTTAAGGGGAAGAAATAAAGAAGAGCTTTCATAATTAACACCGAAAAACCGCCCTGAATCAGCTTGCCAAAAATGTAGGGGATAAGCGAAAGGCGGTGCGGTGCGGTTATTGCACCTACCTGAAGCATAATTGAAATTCCCGAAAATGCGGCAAAAAACGAAATCAGGCAAAGCTTTGTATCAAGGGGAATTTCAAGTCCGGCAAGCTGTTTTATACCGCCGGTGATTTCAAGTGCTGCGGCGAGGTACGGGGTGATATTGCTTTTTGGAATTGCCGCCGCAAACACCGAAAAGAACACCACAAAACCGCATATTTTCAGCATTGAGGAAATGGAGGTGTCCATTACATCGCCAAGGATAAATACGGCGTCCTTTGGTTTAGGCACGGATTTTGGAGGCAAGGCGGAGCTTTGGTTTTGGCTTTGCTTTTCAAAAAGGCTCAGAACAAAGCCGGAGAGAATTGCGGAGAGAATGTGGGAAATATAAAGGTATTTCCCCAAAACGGCACTGCCTAAGAAACCGCAGCCGACTACCGAAATAATAAAGATTGGTCCGGAGTTATTGCAAAAGGCGCAAAGCCTTTCGGCTTCTGTTTTGGTGCATTGACCCGTGGCGTAAAGGTTTGCGGCACAAGCCGCACCAACGGGGTAGCCGCTGACAATGCCGAGAACAAACGCCGCCGCACCGCAGCCGGGCACTTTGAAAAGAGGTCTGACAACGGGGGATAAATATCGGCTGCAAGCGGTTGCCGCACCGGTAGCCGAGAAAATTCCACTGCAAATTAAAAACGGAAAAAGCGACGGGATTACCGAATTCAAACAAAGGTTAACCGCTGTTCGCCCGACTTCGATACAGGCAGTTGGGAACATAACCAAAAACAAGGCGATATGCAGAGCGCATAGCAAAAATACAAGCTTTAAGACCTTTGAAAAGCTTACTTTCATTATTTCACTTCCTTTTCACAATACATATATTCATTAACGGCGGTATTTAAGCATAATTTTAAAGGAGAAGGGCGTTGATTTATATGAAAAAAGCAAAACAAAAAGCGGAGACCCCAAAAACTACTGTTCGTGAGCGGCTTGCAGGGTCGATGAATGCCGCAAAGGAGGTAATCCTCGACTTTGCAAGGATTGAAATGCTGGGCAACCGTGAGCTGACGGTCGAAAATTATAAAAGTATAGTGGAATATACCGAAAAAGAGATAATTCTTTTGGCAAACCCCAACCGGATACGAATTTGCGGCGCCGAGCTTGAAATAAAAAGCATCGCAAAGGAAATGCTGTATGTAACGGGCAAATTCTCGTCGGTGGAATTCAGACAGGAGGTGTAGCCGGTGTCAATTTCAAAGATTATTGGTTATATCCGTGGCTCGGTTACAATCCGTGCCGAGGGAATGTTCCTTGAACGGTTTTTGAACATTTGTATGCATCGCAACATACTTCTCCGCGATGTCAAACGCCGCGGCGAAAATGCCATTGATGCCCGTATAAGCATCCGGGGATTTCGCGAAATCCGCCCCATTGCACGCAAAACCCGAACACGGGTGAGGCTCTGCAGGCGCTACGGCTTGCCGTTTTTTCTCCATCGTTTTCACAAAAGGCGGTTTGCGCTTTCGGGGGTGTTTTTATTTATTGCTGTGCTGTGGTATCTCTCATCACATATTATGGGGATTGACATAATCGGCTGCGAAAGGCTCTCTGCCGCAGAGATTGAGCAGGGGCTGAAGAACGCCGGAGTTTATCGTGGTGCGGCGGTGCGGAGAATTGAGCCGAAATCGGTGCAGAATAAAATGATGACGGCGTTTGACGATATTGCGTGGATTGGGGTAAATATCAAAGGCTCAAAGGCGTATATCGAGGTGCGTGAACGCCTTGATACCAAGCGGGTGGAGAACGCAGATGTTCCGTGCAACCTGATTGCGTGCCGTGACGGGATAATAAGGCTCCTGGAGGTGAAGGCAGGTCAGACAACGGTAAAGGTCAATGATATGGTCGAAAAGGGCGATTTGCTTGTCAGCGGCGTGATAGACAGCACAAAGGAGGGTATCCGCTACGCACATTCCTTTGGCGAGGTGTACGCCGATACCGAGTACCAGAAATCGGGTACATATCCTTTGGAATATGTTGAAAAAATATATACGGGCGAGGCAAAATCAAAATTCACCGTTTCGGCATTCGGCAAGGCACTGCCGCTTTATTTTAAATCGGGGTCGCCATTTGAATATTCTGACAAGACTGAAACCCGTACGGAGTACAGCCTGTTTGGGAATAAGCTTCCGCCCTTTGCTATAGGCAAGGTGAATTACAGAGAATACACCCCCGAAAAACGGAAACGGACAGCAGAGCAGACGGTAAATCTGGCAAAAAAAGAGCTTGAAAAGGAGCTTAAATCGGAGATTTCGCCGTCAGCCGAGATTAAGGATATCGAGATGAGTTTTGTGGAGGAGAAAAATTCGGTGACGGTAACGGTTAAAATCCTGTGCTATGAGGACATTGCGGAGCAATCTGCAATTGACAAAATTGAAAATTTGAATTACAATGAGGATAGTGAAAATACATAGTGGAAAACTATGCTTGGAATTAAAAAGAGATAGCACTCCCAATTTTAATTTGCTATTGTAGGGTTCGGCGATTTCTGACGAACCGGCAAACCGGCACATCCTGAAGGCTGTGCCCTACAAAAACAACGCAATGGTTTTGCTGAAACAGGTTAGTTGGGGGTATGAAAAAGGAAGGAAAAAGGCGTATATGGAGCGACACATTGAGGTTGAAAAAATGGAGGTTCTGATTAACCTTTTCGGCAGCTTTGACGAAAATATCAGACTTATCGAGAAAGAGTTCGATGTTGCGGTGATTAACCGTGGCTCGGACATCAAAATTGGCGGTGAGCCGGATAATGTTGACCGTGCTGTTCGTGTTATTCAGCATCTTATGGGTATGGCACGGGGCGGCACTGCTCTTGGCGAGCAGGAGGTTCGGTATGTAATCTCCCAGATTGAGGAGGACAATGATAAGGAGCTTGAAACTCTTGGTCAGGACTGCGTTTGCATAACTTCAAGGGGAATGCCCATTCGTGCAAAGACTCTTGGTCAGCGGAGCTATATCACCGCTATCGAGAAGAACCCCATCGTCTTTGGTATAGGCCCTGCCGGAACGGGTAAAACCTATCTTGCGGTGGCTATGGCGGTTAAGGCGTTTAAAAATAAAGAGGTTAACAAGATTATTCTCACCCGACCTGCGGTTGAGGCCGGCGAGTCGTTGGGCTTTCTGCCGGGGGATATGCAGGACAAGGTTGACCCGTATTTAAGACCGCTCTATGATGCCCTTGGCGATATGCTGGGCGGCGAATCGTTCCACAAGAATATTGAACGGGGACTTATCGAGGTTGCACCCCTTGCCTATATGCGCGGCAGAACTCTTGACGATGCGTTTATTATCTTAGACGAAGCGCAGAACACCACGCCCGAGCAGATGAAGATGTTCCTCACCCGTATGGGATTTTCGTCAAAGATAGTTGTTACGGGTGACATAACCCAGATAGATTTGCCCTCCAACAAAAAGTCGGGTCTGCGTGATGCAGAGATTGTTCTCAAGGGTGTTGAGGGTATTGAATTTATGTACCTAAGCGAAAAGGATGTTGTAAGGCATCCGCTGGTACAGCAGATTGTTAAGGCATACGAGAAAAAGACCATTGAGCGTGAACGGATAAGCGAAAAAAATAACAGAGGCAAAAAGAGATATGAAAATAGCGATAAGAAATAATCAGAAAAAGTTCAAGGTTACAAAGGAGCTTCGGGATTTGGTGCGGAGTGCGGCAAAGGCTTCGCTTGAATATATGGAGTTCGGAACAAAGGTGGAGATAAGCGTTATGTTCACCGATAATGAGGAAATCCGTGAGCTTAATCGTGAACACCGCAGTATTGACCGTGCCACCGATGTTTTGTCGTTTCCTTTGATTGAATATGACGACGAAGGCTATGTGATTGAGGAGTATATGGATTTTAACCCAAACGGCGAAATGGTTCTTGGTGACATTGTAATTTCCCTTGAGCGTGCTGCAGAGCAGGCAGAGGAGTACGGACATTCGTTTGAGCGTGAGGTGGGATTCCTTACGGTTCATTCAATGCTGCACCTTTTGGGGTATGACCACGAGACCCCCGATGACGAGGAGGAAATGTTCGGCTACCAAAAGGAAATTTTAAAGGAAATGAATTTAGAGAGATAGTACTCACATAAGAAAAGAGGAAGAATATGAAATCAGGCTTTGTTGCGATTTGTGGCAGACCAAATGCCGGCAAGTCAACACTTATGAATAGGATTATAGGTGAAAAGGTGGCTATTGTTTCAAACAAGCCCCAGACCACCCGAACAAAAATTATGGGGGTTCATACCACCGAGGATTGTCAGATTGTTCTTATCGACACGCCCGGTATTCACAAGCCGCATAACAAATTGGGTCAGAAAATGGAAAAATATATCTACACCGCAACTCAGGATGTGGATGTTCTTTTGTATGTTGTTGACTGCAACCTTTACGAGAACGAGTATGAAAAGGAGCGGATTGCTCTTGAGGGACTCAAAAAGTCGGATATTCCGGTAATTCTGGTTGTCAACAAGGCAGACACGGTTGAAAAGGTGGCACTTCTCCCCGTGATTGACAAGCTGACTAAGCTATATGACTTCGCAGGGATAGTTCCCCTTTCGGCAAAGATGGGCGATAATGTAGACGCACTTGTTGAGGAAATCAAAAATCATCTTGACGAGGGCCCGCAGTTCTTCCCCGGTGATTTGATAACCGACCAGCCGGAACGCCAGATTGCGGCGGAATATATCCGTGAAAAGGCACTCCGTTTGCTCAATCAGGAGATACCCCACGGAATTGCCGTAGAGATTGAAAAAATGAAAAAGCGTGACAACGGCACATACGAGATTTTGGCGGCTATTTACTGCGAACGCCAGAGCCATAAGGCGATTATTATAGGCAGAAAGGGCGAAAAGCTCAAGGATATAGGCAGCCGTGCAAGGCAGGATATTGAAAGGTTCTTAGGCACAAAGGTGTACCTTGAGCTTTGGGTAAAGGTCAAGGAGGACTGGCGGAATAAGGAAGCCTTTATGAACACTATTGGTTTTGAATAAAATTTTTGGTGACCGTGGTAAAAAGTAACAGCATATACATTTAATCTTCTTTCAATACTAAAAGTATCAGATAAACGGAGGATTAAATCAATGCGTGAATATAAAGATATACTGTGGGCAGCTTTTGAAAATACGGGGAGTGTGTATAGCTACCTCAAATTCAAGCTGTTTTGTGAAGAGAAAATGAAAGTCGAGGCCGGTGAGGATTTTGGGATTGATAAAAACCTCGGGGATTGTGACCAAAACCACCAAGTACGGTGAAACAAGCCTGATTGTCACCGTGCTGACCAAGGATTTTGGCAAGATTTCCGCAATTGCAAACAGCGTAAGAACAAAAAAGTCGCAGATGCTTGCAGGGCTTCAGCTGTTTGCATACAGCGAGATTGTTATGTATAAGGCAAAGAGTAAAAAGGGTCTTTATAACCTCAACGAGATGTCGGTTTTAGAGAGCTTTTCGTCGCTTCGGTATGACCTTGATAAGATGGCATACGCCTCGTATTTTGCCGAGGCGGCAACTGCCGCAACAACAGAGGACGCGCCCGACGAGAATATCTTGCGGCTTCTTTTAAACACGCTGTATGCGCTTGACAAAGGACTATGTCCGTACGAAAAAATAAAGACCGTTTTTGAATGGCGGCTTGCGGCAGAGGCGGGATATGCACCTTTGGTTTCGGAGTGTGAGGGTTGCGGAAGCGGTGATGCGGCATATCTTTCGTTTGCGACAGGTACGGCATTTTGTGAGGCTTGCGGCAGCGGAAAAGCCGGAGTGGCAAAGGTTACACCGACGATGGTCAAGCTGATTGAATATATCACATCCGCCGACAGCCGGCAGATTTTTTCGTTTGAAGCCGGAGAAAAGACGGTTAGTTATTTAAGCCGCGTCAGCGAGGAGTACCTTAAAGCTCAGCTGGACCGCGACTTTTCAACGCTGAATTACTTAAATAAGGTTAAGATGTTGGAGCAAAGTAATGAAGAATAAAATTGAAAAATTTTTATACGAAAATGGAATAGGCGAGGTAGGCTTCTGCCCGATTGATGCCGAAAATCCGTTCAACTTGCCATACGCAGTATCGTTTGCAGTTCCGCTGTCGGATGCGGTGATTGACGGTATCACAAACGAGCCGACCCATACATATTTTCACCATTACAGAACGGTTAATGCGTTTATTGATAATACTGCCCTCAAAGTAGGGCTTATGCTTGCCCGTGAGGGGTACAGATATGCCTGCGTTCCGGCATCCCAGTCGGTGAATGGATTGCAGGGGATATTTTCGCACAAGTACGCCGCAGTTATGTCGGGGCTCGGAACAATTGGCAAAAGCGGTTTGTTTTTATCAAATAAGTTTGGACCGAGAGTAAGGCTTGGAACAATTCTGACCGATTATCCGTTTGACATCAAGGCGCAACCCAAAGAGTCGGTATGCGGAGAATGTCGGCTTTGCGTGGATGCATGCCCTGCAATGGCGATAACGGGTAACGAGTGGAAAGCCGGAGAGGCAAGGGAAAACATAGTTGATGCCAAAGCCTGCAGTGATTATATGAAAAAAGCGTACCAACATATAGGGCGAGGAGTAGTATGCGGCATCTGTATGCGTGTCTGTCCGCGGTCAAAGTAAAATTGCGAATATCGTCCGTTTCGCCGCCCTTGTGTACACACAGTACACGGCGGTCAGCTAAACGAACAATCTTCATCAATTTTACAGTTGACCAGAAGTCTGAGCGGCGCTCGTCAAATCACGAAATCTAAATAATTTTTTTGTGACTTGGTTGTGGAAAGGGAAAAATATTTCATGACCCGTATTTGAAAAATCAAATACGGGTCTTTTTGTTTGGAAATTTACAAAATTTTACAGAAAACTATTGCAATTTTAAAATTATAGTGATATAATGATAGAGCCAAATGATATTCAATAAAAAATCAATGAAGCGTGGCGTTTTATCTTTTAGGTAAAAACGCAGGCTCCGTTCTTTTGCATACGCTTTATTGGTTTATGTTAGAATATTGTTTGGCGACAATTTGGAGCTGCGTTTTTCGTGCGTCAGCTTCGGTTGGCGCATTTTTTATTTTATAGGAGGGCGAAATATGCCGGATTACAAAAAGATGTATTTAAAAATGTTTAACAAGGTTACTGATGTGATTGAAGAGTTAAAAGAATTGCAGGTAGAATGTGAGGATATATACATAGAAACTTGTGATGAATCCTCGGAAGAAGGTGAAGAGGAGGAAGAGTAAATTCACTTCGTTCAGAATAACAAACAGCCCATCGTACATAATGTACGATGGGCTGTTTATATAACAGTTCAGCATAGGGCGAAGAGAAAATAGTGCAGAACGGACAAACTGAACCCAAAGGGGTTACCCGAAGGCGTACATTGATACGCCGAGAGGTGAAGTTTGTTCGTAGCATAAAGCAAATTAATCAAATTCTTGTAAGATTCTTCGGCGTTGCCTCAGAATGACAACACACTGCTTTATGCGGTCTGTGCATTTTGTCTTTGTCCTTATTATTCGAGATAGTCTTTTAACTTCTTACTTCTGCTGGGGTGTCTCAGCTTACGGAGCGCTTTTGCCTCAATCTGGCGGATACGCTCACGGGTAACATTAAATTCTTTACCAACTTCTTCAAGAGTTCTTGCTCTGCCGTTGTCAAGACCAAATCTCAGGCGGAGAACCTTTTCCTCTCTGGGGGTCAGGGTGCTTAAAACATCAACCAGCTGTTCCTTAAGGAGTCTGAATGTTGCGGCGTCCTGAGGTGCAGGGGTTTCGTTATCCTGAATAAAGTCGCCAAGGTGGCTGTCTTCTTCTTCACCGATAGGTGTTTCAAGGGATACGGGTTCTTGCGCAATCTTCATAATCTCGCCAACCTTGTCAATGGGCATATTAAGCTCTTTTGCAATTTCTTCGGGAAGCGGGTCACGGCCCAGCTCCTGAACAAGCTGTCTGTTAACACGGATAAGCTTGTTTATTGTTTCAACCATATGAACCGGAATTCGGATTGTACGAGCCTGGTCGGCAATCGCACGGGTGATAGCCTGACGAATCCACCATGTTGCATAAGTACTGAATTTGTAGCCTTTTGTGTAGTCGAACTTCTCAACTGCTTTGATAAGACCAAGGTTACCCTCCTGAATAAGGTCAAGGAACAGCATTCCGCGGCCTACATATCTCTTTGCAATACTTACAACAAGGCGCAGGTTTGCCTCAGCTAAGCTCTGCTTTGCAGCCTCGTCGCCATCAGCCATTTTATGTGCAAGCTCGGCTTCCTCTGCACCGGAAAGGAGCGGAACTTTACCGATTTCCTTAAGGTACATACGAACGGGGTCGTCAATGCTTACGCTGTCGGGAACGCTTAAGTCTGCAAGCTCGTCCTCGGAAATTTCAAAGTCTTCTTCCAGCTCGGGTAAATCTTCTTCAAAGTTGGTGAGGATTTCAATGCCCTGCTTTTCAAGGAAGTCATAAACCCTTTCAATCTGGTCGGGGTCCATTTCAACCGCCTCAAGCTTTGCCTGAATATCGTCATAGGTAAGCTCGCCGTTCTTTTTGCCAAGTTCTACAAGTTCCTGAAGTGCCTGCTTCTGCACTTCCTTTGAAACGACTTTTTTCTCGCCTTCTGCCTGTGCCTTTGCCTTTTTTGAGGTTTTCTTAGCCGGCTTTTCTGCGGATTCCGGTGCAAGCTCGTCAGCAACTTCAAGATTTGCGTCGGTCTTCTTTTTTGATGCTTTCTTAGCCGGCTTTTCCTCGGCTACGGGAGCGGTCTCCTCGGTGGTTTCTGCTTTTTTGGACTTAGCTGCCTTTTTAGCCGGTTTTTCCTCGGCTACGGGTGCAGCTTCTTCGGATTTTTCTGCCTTTTTGGTCTTAGCGGCT
>JAZQLR010000022.1:0-11463 GCA_045542775.1 Clostridia bacterium | reverse complement strand
GACTTTCTAGCGATCTGCTTAGCCCATCCTTTTTTTGCTATATCTATCCAAGGCTCTAAAATATTCTTTGTGTTTGGAGCAACTATTTGTTCGTATATTTGTTCTCCTAGCCAATTATTATCTTGATCATAAAAGACTCCTTTTATTTCAAGATCAACTGGACAGTTGGACATGTTTTCTATCAGAACACCTGTCATTTCCAAACTTTGATATCCATCATTTCTTATCCAGCTATTTGGATATAAACTGACAACATTTGTTTTAATTATTTTTATTTCATCCTTACTCACATAGTTTGAAAAAAATATAAATACGCATATAGCAAGGATAATACAAAATAAAATCCATACTAAAATCTTCTTTTTCTTCTTTTTAATTAAAACTTCCGTATTTTCATTCTCCATCTCTTTTTCCTCTTTACAACTTTTCTAACTCCACCTTTAATTTAGCCTTTAGTGTCTTTGAAATAGGATATTTACTTATCTTACATAAGATTGTACCTTTTGTTTCCCCGCGCTTATAAAGTTCTTTAACAACACCAGTCAGTATTACATCAAAACCATATTCCGCAATTGCACTACTTATAATACTAACTACTCCCAATAGAGCTATTCCGCCAATCATACCACCAGGTCCTAACGCAGCTAAAGCCGCCGTAATTGCCGCTGCTCCTGTATATCCTGTTGCTCCCATTGCCACAAGTAATACAATTCCCGGCACACCTAATCCTGCTATTTTTGCTATTACCTTTTCCATAATTTTATCGCCCTTTCGTAAAAAATAATTGATAACCTAAATCATATCTCCTTATATTTTAAAGAACTTTCCTCCTTTACCTCCCCTTCAAATACATCATTCGTTGTATTTTTAATCATATTATACATCGTTTGTTGTATTATGTCAATAATAAAATTATAGGGGTGTGATCATTATGGCATACTACAGAAGGCTCAGAGATTTGAGAGAAGACAGTGATCTAACACAAGATCAACTCGTGAAAATTCTCGGCATGCACAAGACAACATATACAAATTATGAACAAGGAAAGAGAGAAATTCCTTTTGAGCTCGCAATTCGACTGGCTAAGTTATATAATGTTTCGCTTGATTATATTGCAGAAATTACATCCTCACCGACAAAGCTTCCTAGATAATTATATCTTTTGTATACACTATCTACTGCCTTTTATATTGACTTTCTCTTAAAAATTTTATAGAATAGTATCACAAGGGTGGTGAAATTATGGCAACAAATTGCGAAACCTGTGCCAACTATGAATATGACGAATATTTTGAATGCTATGTCTGCGCCATAAACCTTGACGAAGACGATATGCAAAAATTCCTGAGCGGCAGTGACTTTGACTGCTCATTCTGGCAAAACGGCGATGAATACGCCGTGGTAAGAAAGCAAAATTAAAAAAGAAGGTTGAAAATATCAACCTTCTTTTTATTTTAAAGAGCCAACATATTCATATTAAACTCAAAACTTTAATTTTCAGCAAACTTAGACATTGGCATTAATGCAGCCAAAACATTCCGCGGGCATTTTTCAATGCACTTGCCGCACCCAATACACTTTTCAGTATCGACTGATGCAAGATTATTTTCAACCGTAATTGCACCGGTCTCGCAGACTCTTGCGCAAAGTCCGCAACCGATACAGCCAACACCGCATACCGCACGGGTTTCCTTGCCGTGAGCCTTAGATGCGCAGGCTGTAACCACCTTTGCGTCATATGGCAGACTTATGATAAGTTCGCGCGGACATTCTGCAATACAAGTTCCGCAATGTGTACACTTATCACGGTCAATAACCGCAACGCCGTCAACTATACTTATAGCGCCAAACACACACTTTTCTACACACGAGCCAAGTCCAAGACAGCCATATTGACAACCCTTCATTCCGCCACCAAGACGATGAGCTGTATAACAGTCAATATTCTCGTTGTTTATATATCTGTTCGGGGCAACTGCCGAATTTCCGACACACATCACAAATGCTGTGCGTCTTTCAACAGTACCTGCCTCAATACCCATAATTTCCGCAATCTTAATTGCCGCATCATTGCCGCCAACAGGACAACAGTTTGCCGCCGCTTCGCCCTTGCATACAGCCTCTGCGTAAGCCAAGCATCCGGCATAACCGCAACCGCCGCAGTTTGCGCCGGGCAGAACCTCGGTAATTTGAGGAATGCGTTCGTCCTTTTCAACTGCAAAAATCTTTGCGGCAACAGCAAGCAGGGCACCAAAAATTAAACCCATACCGCCAATTACAATAACCGGGAATAAAATTTCCATATTTTTGTCCTCCCTTTCAATTAAAAGCTAAGTCCCGAAAATCCCATAAATGCGATAGACAGCAGGCTTGCTGTAATAAGTGTTATGGGCATTCCCTTAAGGAATTCGGGGATATCCGAGCTTTCGAGGCGTTCTCTTACCCCTGCAAAAAGAACAATTGCAAAGGTAAAGCCAATACCCGCTGTCGCACCGTAAACCACAGACTTGATAAAGCTGAAATCAACTGCACCAAACTTTGTAATATTTACAATCGCAACACCCAGAACCGCACAGTTTGTGGTTATAAGCGGCAAGTATATACCGAGGGAGCTATAAAGGGACGGTATTGACTTTTGCAGAAACATTTCAACAAACTGAACAAGCACCGCAATTACAAGAATAAATGCTATTGTCTGCAAATATTCAATACCAAATAACACCAAAAGCTTTTGAACCGCCCATGTTATAGCCGAAGCGCACGCCATTACAAAAACAACGGCAAAGCCCATGCCAAGAGCAGTCTCAACTTTTTTTGATACACCTAAAAAGGGGCAGATACCCAAAAACTGAACCAAAACAAAGTTCTGTATAAAAATTGCACCGATACTGATAATTAGTAAATCCTTAAGCAACTTCCTTCTCCCCTTTCTTTTTTCTGTTTGAAATCAGGTTAATTGTCATAACCACAAGACCGAGAGTCAGAAAAGCACCGGGTGGCAAAATCATAATGGAAACAGGCTGGAACGCTTCACCAAAGAGTGAAAAACCAAAGAATGTTCCTGCACCCAAGATTTCACGGATACTGCCAATAATAAACAGAGCACATGTAAAGCCTACGCCCATTCCAAAACCGTCAACTGCCGACTTGATGGCACCGTTCTTTGAAGCAAATGCTTCGGCACGACCAAGAATTATACAGTTTACAACAATAAGCGGAATATATATACCAAGCGATTCAGAAACTGCCTGAGCATACGCCTTGAGCACCATTTCAATAATTGTAACAAAGCTTGCGATAACCACAACATACGCCGCAATACGAACCTTATCGGGGATAAATTTGCGAAGCAGAGAAATAAATATATTGGAGAATATAAGAACAACCATTGTGGAAACGCCCATACCTACTGCATTAAAGGCACTTGTTGTAACCGCAAGGGTCGGGCACATTCCCAGAAACAGAACAAACGTGGGGTTTTCTTTGAAAATACCATTAAGAAATATTTTTTTCATTACTTCTCCACCTCCTCTGAAATCTGGGCAGCTGTTTCCTGCTTGATTTCTTCAAGCTTCTGAACCGTTTCCTCAACCTTATTGTCCGCAGCCTTTGCCTGTGCCGCCTCTATTGCTGCGTTCACACAGCTTGTAACTGCTTTTGAGGTAACTGTTGCGCTGGCAATTGCAGAAATCTCGTTTTCACCGGCTTCGCCTTTCACAACAGAAAGTCTTTCCTTTGCGCCAATAAATTGGTCAGCAAATTTTGGTTTTGACGCATTTGCACCGAGACCCGCAGTCTCCGATGATTCCATAATCTTGATACGGTTAACCTGTAAATCCTTATTGATGCCGACCATAACCTTAATATTGCCGCCATAGCCTGCATTTGAAACTGCAGTTACTACATAGCCTGCAACTCTGCCGTCCCCGTTCATCGAAAGGCCTACTGACATTTTTTCTATGGTAACAGTGCTGTCCTCGGGCTGCTTTGCTTCGCTTGCAATAAATTCCAGAGCCGACGGAAGAACATCCTGCTGTGCTCTGACTTCAGCTGCCGCATTGTTATCCGCAATAATCGGAGTTGTGATTTTATTTACTGCTGCCAGACAAAAAGCCGCAACCGCTGTAATTATAAAGAGTTTAAGGGAAGTAATCAATGTTTCTTTGTTAAGCATTTTTTCCGCCCTCCTTATTCTCTTTAAAAGCGCCAAATCTTTTAGGGGCTGTATATCTGTCAATCAGCGGTGATGCCACGTTCATAAGAAGAATTGAATACGAAACACCCTCGGGATAGCCGCCCCAGAGTCGTATAACTGCAGTTAAAACACCGCAACCTATACCGAATATAATCTGACCCTTGGGGGTATAAGGCGTTGTTACATAATCTGTTGCCATAAAGAACGCACCAAGCATAAGACCGCCCGACAGAATGTGATAAAGTGCATCGCCGGTAAAGAGTCCGTCTTTACCGCCAAACGCAAATGTCAATATTGCAACGGTAGCTATGTAGGTTGCAGGAATTTTTATGCTGATTACCTTTTTTGCAAGAAGGTATATTGCACCGATAAGAAGTGCAAAGGCACAGGTTTCACCCATACAACCGCCTGTTGTTCCAAAGAACAAATCAAGGTATGATGGGAGCTGAACTGCCTCTGTAGTGGAAGTAGCAGTTGAAACAGCATCTACCGACTGAGCAAGCTGAGCCAGCGGAGTTGCCTGAGAAACTGCATCTTCGCCCACCTTTGAGAAAGGTGCAACCCATGTGGTCATCGCTTGCGCCCACGAGGTAAGCAAGAATGCTCTTGCCGCAAGTGCAGGGTTCATAAAGTTATGACCAATACCACCAAAGAACTGTTTTACAATTACAATCGCAAAAAATGCACCGATTATCGCCATCCAGAATGGCATCGTAACCGGAAGATTCATAGCAAGCAGAAGTCCGGTAACGGCTGCACTGTAATCACCGACAGATGATGGTTTTTTTACAATTTTGCACCAGAGCCATTCAAAAAACACCGCTGCAGAAACGCATACAACCGCCAAGGTTGCCGCACGGTAGCCAAAAATAACCACACCGGCAATAAGTGCAGGCATCAATGCAATAATCACATCAAGCATTATGCCCGAAGTTGTGTTTCCCGACCTGACATGAGGGGATTCGGTAACTATAAGTTTTTCCTTGAGATTTTCCATTATGCCTTCACCTCCCGACGGCTGAGTTTTGCTTTACCAGTTCTTACATACTGGAGCGGATGCTGTTCAGCAGGGCACACATAAGTACACGAGCCGCACTGAATACAATCGTTCAAATTCAACTTGGCAAGCTTGTCAAAATCATTTGCACAAACCGCTTCTTTAATCACATTGGGCAGTAAATTCATCGGACAGCCGGTAACGCAACTGCCGCATCTGAGGCAGTTTGCTGTAGGCTGAGGCAATGCCATCTCCTCGCTGAATGCGAGCATACCTGATGAGCCTTTAACCACCGGCACATCCAGTTCCGTGAGAGATATGCCCATCATCGGGCCGCCCATAATAATTTTTGCCGCAAGTTTTGTAAATCCGCCGCATTTTTCGGTCAGATACTTAAACGAAGTTCCAACAGGAACACGGAAGTTAAGAGGCTCGACAATACAATCACCGCTGACTGTTACAATTCGTCTGATTACGGGCTGACCTTTCAGCACCGCTCTGGCAATTGCAGCGCAGGTGTCTATATTATTAACAACCGCACCAACATCCAAAGGCAGCTTGCCCGGAGGAACGCATCTGCCAGTTAAGGCTTTGATAAGATGTTTTTCCGAGCCTTGGGGGTACTTTGTCTTTACCCCTACAATATTTATTTCAACACCTGTTTCCTTTGTCGCATATTCCTTAAGCTTTGCTATTGCATCGGGTTTATTGGTTTCAACCGCGATATAGCCTTTATTAAGTCCAAGTGCCTTCATAATAAGCTTTAAGCCGGCAATTACCTCATCTGCTGTTTCAAGCATTGCTCTGTGGTCAGAGGTGAGGTAAGGCTCGCACTCGGCACCGTTTACAATTGCATACTCAATTTTTTTATCCGCAGGGGGACTGAGCTTTATGTGGGTAGGGAATGTTGCACCGCCCATACCTACAACGCCTGCATCCTTAACACGCTGAACTATCTCAGCCGGAGTAACGGTTTTTTCGTCCAGGGGAGCAAGTGTTTCCGCTACTTCCTCGAGGTGATCGTTTTCGATTACAATAGCTTTCATCTTAACGCCGTTGGGGTGGATGCGGTCTTCAATCGCCTTAACCGTTCCCGAAACTGATGAATGGATATTGGCAGAAACAAACCCGCCTGCTTCAGCGATTTTCTGACCCATAAGCACTCTTTCGCCCACTTCAACGCAAGGGTTCGCCGGAGCACCAAGGCTCTGCTGAAGCGGAAACACCAGTTCATCCGGTGCTTCAAGGTCGATTATCGGTTTATCCTTTGTTGCATCCTTCATATCGTGAGGGTGGATACCTCCGCTGAAGGTATAAATTTCCGTCCTGCCCATTAACTTTCTGAATGTGTTGAGGTTAATCATTGTTGCCTCCTTTTACTGATTTTTTGTTCGTTTTAAAGCCCTCAGGTCCTTGCCAATGGTCTGGAATATTTTATATTCACCCATAATTCTCGACACAACACGCTGACTGTAATTGTTTGAAAGTTCCTCAGCTCCTAGGTTGGACGAAATAATTGTGCTCTTCCCTGCAATGCTTCTGGAGTTGATTATATCAAACAGCACCGCTGCTGTGTATTGGGTCTGGAATTCTGTTCCCAAATCGTCGATAATAAGCAAATCGACATTGTATACATATTTAACCGTTTCGGCTGCATCTTCATCGCCTTTGCCGAATTTTGCATTTTCAAACAACTCAAACAATTTGAATGCGGTCTGGTAATAAACGGTTTTTCCCCGTTCAAGGGCACGATTTGCGATACAGCTGGTAATAAAGGTTTTACCGGTGCCTGCGTTGCCCATGATAAGGAAGTTTTCGTTGGTTTTATCAAAATTTTCTGCAAAGTCAATCGCCTTGTCACATATCACCTGCATAACCTTAAGCGTTTTTGCACTGTTCTCACCCTGATTTACAAAAAGTGAAAGATCAAAGTTTTCAAACCGTTGTTCACGCATACTGTCGGTAAGGTTTGCATTTGCGCCGATATGCTTAACAATAAGATTTTTAAGGCAATTGCAACGATGACCCTCAACAAATCCGGTATCCTTACATTCCTTACAGGAATATATTTCGTCAATGTAATCCTCGGCAAAGCCACTCTTCTGCAAAAGCTCCGCCTTGTCCTTTTGCAGACTTTGGATTTTGCTTTTCACCTGCTCAAAATCGCCGCTCTTATTAAGCACGCATCCGAGCAGCCGTGAACCCTGACGCATAAGCTCAGCTTCAATATCTGCAAGCTCCGGTGATTTTAACAGTACCTCTGCACGATGCATACTCTGTTTTTCACGGTTCTTCTGACGAATTTCTTCAAGTTCACGACTCGCAAGAATGTACGCTGATTCCATATATTCCTCACTCCTCTAACATTTCTTTCAAAATCTGTTCTGCAAAATTTGAATAATCAGGTTTATTTGTGTCTATATAATTATTAAACTTACTCTTACTTGTTCTAATCTTTTCCTTAGTCGGTGCGGACTTGAGCTTGAACAAGGCTTCCTTTTCACGAATACCGTCCACCGTAGAAATGCCCTCTTCTACCCAACTCATAAGAATTTTATTCATATATGCCCAGCTGAGCTTACCCGTTGCGGCAACCGTACGATCATAAGCCTCTGCCACAAGCTCTGTGGGAACATTCTTCTCAAATGTCCAAAGCTTAATATACTTCTTCTCGGTCTGGGTAAGTGCTCTGTCGTATATACCAAGAATACCCCGAACCTTACCCTCGTTGGAAAGCTTGAGTTCAATCTCTCTTATATACTCCTCGGCACTCTCGTAGGTATCAATACCCTTATCTGCCCAGTCAATGGCAACCGTTTCAAGATACCTCTTACCGGTTTTGCCCCGACCTGCCGCAAACCTAAGAAGCATAATTACAACTTCAACAGGAAGACCCAGCCAATCGACAAAGGAATACAACATTTCAAAATCTGACGGGCTGAGTATCTTCTCCAGAATCCTCTCCGCCTCACGGAAAAGATAGTCCACCTCTTTATTAACGGACGCTGCCGCATCAATTTCTGCCGATGCGTATGACGGTCTTGCACGGAATTTACTTGCCGTGTCTTTTTCTGTATCTTCCAGATTTTTCTTTTGCTTTGTTGTCTCGGTACCATCAGCAAAAGCAAAGCCGTTATCCGTCTCCACCATTTCGCCCACAAGCACCCAGAATTCCAGAGCTGCCTCAATGGTATCAAGCTCTTTTTCCAGTTTTTTTGCCAAGGTTTGAGGTTTTGGCATTTTCCCGGACTTTTTATACTGGCTCAATATATATATGTAGATTTGCAGATATTCGGGTTTTGCGTGTCTGACCCATTTTTCTGCAAAATCAAATCTGATTTCAAATACTTCTGACATTTTTCTTTTCGTTTCCTTTCGCCCGAGAAACGGGCATATATCATTTCAAATGCAGGGCGGACGGTATAAGGTGATTTCCCGCCCAAGTAAGGCTGAAAATCATTTTAGACTTTTCGTCCAATGACCGCCGCGTACTTCGCTGTACGCAAGGGAAGCGGGGCGGACGGTATAAGGTGATTTTCAGTCTTACTTCCCTACACAGAAGCGGGAGAATACCGTATCTATGATTTCATCCTGAACAGTAACACCTGTTACTTCACCCAATGCTGCTATCAGTTCTTCTAAATCTACATAGAGAACGTCTGTCGGCATTTGATTTTTTATGCATTGTTTCATTCCCTCGGCAATCTGCTTTGCTTTTATGAGTGCATCTTTTTGCCTGTCGTTTGAAATAAACACATCATCCTTGGAGATTCCACCGGCAAGGAACTTTTCACTTATTTTCCTTTCAAGCTCGTCTATCCCTGACGGTTGCCCACCCAAGGGTGTTGCTGTTGCAACAATTTCTTTGGGGTTAATCTTTAATGCAGCTGCAAAACTTTCTGCCGACATTTCCATAGACTTGTCTGTTTTATTTAATATAACTATTACAGTTTTGCCTTTTGTATACTCAAAAATTTTTAAATCCTCGTCCGAAATTCCTTCCGACGCATCAAGCACGAACAGACAAAGTTCAGATTCTTCAATGTTTTCTTTAGCTTTTTCAATTCCTATCCTTTCAACCGAATTTTCACTTTCGCGGATTCCGGCAGTATCAATAAGCCTGAGAGCTATTCCATTAACCGCTACATATTCTTCAACCGTATCACGGGTTGTTCCGGGAATATCGGTGACAATTGCTCTGTCTGTACGGCTTATCGCATTAAGGAGAGATGACTTACCAACATTGGGTCTGCCTGCGATAACCGTTTTTATTCCGTCACGCATAATTTTACCCTTAGCAAAGCCTGCCAGCAATTCTTCTATTTTTACAGAAATACTTTCGACCCGCTCCTCTAAACTAGATTCCGGTATTTCATCAATTTCGTCCGGATAATCAGCAACTGCCGAAATATTTGCTGCAAATTCTATCGCCTCCGTGCGGATTGCCTCCACTTTTTCAGAAAGCACCCCCGAGAGAGTCCTTGCCGCATTGTCGCGTCCCAGAGCCGATGTTGAATGGATAAGGTCAATGGTAGCCTCCGCTTTAAGCAAGTCTGTTTTGCCGTTCATAAGTGCGCGGCGTGTAAACTCACCCGCTTCCGCAAGCCTTGCGCCTGATACAAGTAGCTCTTCGAGAATCGACTCTGCAACAAGGTAGCCGCCGTGGCAGTTTATCTCCACCACATCCTCACCCGTATATGAATGAGGCCCACGCATAACAACCGCAAGCGCCTCGTCAATAACAGCGCCGTCTGCTACCCGACGAATGTCCGAAAGGGTAAGTTTATGGCTTTCAAGCTCATCAAGCCTCTTTTTATTTTTGGGGAAAACTATCTTTTCCGCACAGTTTACGGCAGCCTCACCACTAAGCCTAATAATGGCAATGCCGCCAACGCCTACGGGTGTGGCAATGGCAGCAATTGTATCAAACATTTTCATTCTTAATAACATTTCCTTTCCTTATTTAAAGGACAACGGGAAAGTCTATCCCTTTTTTATGTTGGACGTAATTTCTCTTATGATATTGGCAAGTTCCTGGTCGGTTTCGATATCCTCGGATATCTTTTTTACATTGTGCATTGCCGTTGTGTGATCACGGCCACCAAATTCCTCACCGATTTTGGGGAATGACGGGTCGTCAAGAAGTTCACGGCAGATATACATACCCACCTGCCTTGGAAGTGCAATGTCCTTGGAACGCTTTTTGGAAACAAGTGAGCCTTTTGTAAGTCTGAAATACTTTTCAACCTCGCCAATAATCAGCGATGCTGTAATCGCTCTTTGCGGCTGAGTTGCAAGAATATCACGAAGCGCCGCAGTTGCAAGGTCCATTGAAATCTCAGTGGTTCTTTTTATTCCGGCATAAACCAGAATTCTCTTAACCGCCCCCTCAAGGTCACGGACATTGGATTTTATGCTGTCCGCAATGAACTCCACAATTTCATCATCAACAGACAGATATTCACTTTGAATTTTGCTTTTGAGGATAGCCATACGGGTTTCGTAGTCCGGCGGCTGAACATCCGCAAGGAGTCCGCTGTTAAAACGGGTCTTAAGACGAACCTCAAGCTGGGGAATTTCCGACGGCAAACGGTCTGATGTCAGGACTATCTGCTTGTCCTTTTCAAAAAGTGCGTTAAATGTATGGAAGAATTCCTCCTGAGCAAGTTCCTTGTTGGCAAAGAACTGAACATCATCAATCAGCAAAAGGTCTACCTTGCGGTACTTATTGCGGAATGCCTGGTTTGTCTTTTCACGGATAGCCGTAACCAGCTCGTATGTAAACTTTTCACTTGTTGTGTAAAGAACCTTTTTCTTGGGATAATTCTCACGGTAATAGTTACCTATCGCCTGCATAAGATGGGTTTTGCCAAGGCCGCTGCCACCGTACAAAAAGAGCGGGTTGTAGGTTTTGGCAGGTCTTTCGGCAACCGCAAGTGATGCCACATACGCCAGATTGTTGTTGTTACCAACGACAAACGAGGAAAATGTGTATTTGGGATTAAGGGTATTTTCCACCGTAATCGGGTCAACTTCAGAATGCTTGCTTCCCTCATCATCAACCACAACCTCAATTTCAAATTTATGTGAGGTTACAGCCTCAAGGCAGCTTTCGATAAGTGAAAAATATTTGGTCATAATCATATTTTTATTTACCGAAAAAGGCACCTTAAGGGTTATCTTTGTTTCATCGATACCCTCGGGTGTAACCGGCTTTATCCACGAATCATAGGAAACCGCCGAAATCTCTTTGGACAGCTCCTCTGCAACC
>JAZQLR010000021.1:0-10122 GCA_045542775.1 Clostridia bacterium | reverse complement strand
AAATGCATTCAGGTGAATTATATTTGCCCGGTGATGAAGAAATAATGAAAGAACAACTAAAATGTTTGGAAGAACTATATGATTTTAATAACACGCACCCATCCGAACAGAATAAGAGAAATAATCTTCTTAAGGAAATGTTTGCCGAGATAGGGGATGGCTGTTATATTGAACCGCCACTTCATTCGAATTGGGGTGGTAAGCATGTGCATTTTGGTAAAAATGTATATGCTAATTTTAACTTGACTCTAGTTGATGATACACACATTTATGTTGGAGATTATACGATGTTTGGTCCTAATGTAACTGTGGCTTCTGCAGGACATCCAATATTACCGGAACTTCGTGAAAAGGCATATCAATATAATGCGTCAGTCAGGATTGGAAGGAACTGTTGGATAGGCGCTGGTGTTGTAATAGTTCCCGGAATTAAAATCGGAGATAACAGTGTTATTGGTGCTGGGAGTGTTGTTACAAGGGATATTCCGGCAAATGTAGTTGCAGTAGGTAATCCTTGTCGCGTTCTCAGAGAAATTAACGAAAAAGATAAGAAATATTATTTTAAAAATAGAGAGATTAATTTATAATCTTGACTTGATATGAACCGCTACTAAAAAAGACCGGCATCCAGATTATACAGTTTTTATATAAAGACTGCCAAAAGAGTAAAGGAGAGAAAACCTTCGAGTCAAAGCCTTAGATAAAACGGAGTTAAAAAAGGAGGATAATTATATGGGTAGAGCAATTTTAGCATCGTTTGTCACATTAGTAGTTGGATTATTGACGATGAGTATATTTACAGGGGCTTTTGAGGTTGGCATTGTTGTCGCTATTGCTGTTATGGGAGCTTTTATTATTTATTTTAATGAGAAAAAGAAATAGAAATTTTTTGCAAACAAGAAAATTCAAGTATAAAAAAGGATTGAACTTATGAAAAGCTTTGAAACAAAATTTGAGGTGTGCCTTAAAAAGGTTCAAAAACCGGCACGCTATATAGGCAACGAATTTAACAGCGTTCACAAGGAGAATTTTTCTGACCTTGTGTCGTTTGCGTTCTGCTTCCCCGATGTTTACGAGGTGGGAATGTCACATCTTGGCATGAAAATTCTCTATCATATGATGAATGAACGCCCAGATACCGTGTGCGAAAGAGTCTTTGCGCCCTGGGTGGATATGGAGGAGGAACTGCGGAAAAATGATATTCCGCTGTTGTCTCTCGAAAGTCATATTCCGGTGTCGGAATTCGACATTGTAGGCTTTACTCTCCAGTACGAAATGAGCTATTCCAATGTGATAAATATGCTCGACCTTGCCAAAATTCCGCTTAAATCTGCAGACCGTGGCGAGAACGATACCTTTGTTTGTGCCGGTGGACCTTGTGCATATAACGGCGAACCCCTTGCAGACACTGTGGACTTCTTTATCCTTGGCGAGGGCGAAGAGGTAAACAATGAAATTCTCGATGCCTATAAGGAATGGAAAAACGAAAACGGCTCAAGACTTGACTTCCTTATAAAGATTTCCGCAATTGAGGGCGTTTATGTCCCTGCGTTTTATGATGTGGAGTATAACAGCGATTGCACGGTGAAATCCATAAAGCCAAACCGCGAGGGCGTGCCTGAAAAGGTGAAAAAACGCATAATCAAAAACCTTGACGATGCGTATGTTCTTGATAAAATGATTGTTCCGTTTATGGATATTGTTCACGACCGTATGACTCTTGAAATCTTCCGTGGCTGTATTCGCGGCTGCCGTTTCTGTCAGGCAGGTTATCTTTACAGACCGGTAAGGGAACATTCAACCGAAAAGCTCCTTGAAACAGCTCAAAAGCTGATTGACAGTACAGGTTATGAGGAAATGTCCCTATCGTCACTAAGTACAAGTGATTTTACCTGTCTGCATCAGTTAATCGACGGTCTTCTTGAAAAAACGGTTGATAAGCGAATTAATCTCTCGCTGCCGTCGCTCCGTGTAGATAACTTTTCAATGGAACTGATGGAAAAGGTGCAAACCGTCAAAAAGAGCGGTCTCACCTTTGCACCTGAGGCAGGTACACAAAGACTCCGTGATGTAATAAATAAAAATGTTCTTGAAGAGGATTTGCTCAGAACATCACGCATTGCATTTGAGGGCGGATATAACAGAATCAAGCTTTACTTTATGATTGGTCTCCCGACAGAAACCGAGGAGGATGTAAAGGGTATTGCCGAGCTTGCCCAAAAGGTAATTGATGTGTTCTATTCAATCCCCAAGGAAATCCGCAAGGGTCGCTCGGTTACAGTGTCGGTAAGTACATCGTCATTTGTTCCAAAGCCTTTCACACCGTTCCAGTGGGAGCCGCAAAATCGTATCGAAACACTGATTGAAAAGCAAAGGCTTTTAAAGGACAGCATAAAGACCAAAAGCATATCCTACAACTGGCATCAAAGCCATGTCAGCTTTTTGGAGGCGGTGTTTGCCAAAGGCGACAGACGGCTTGGCGATGTGCTGATTGCGGCACAGCAGAAAGGCTGCAAGTTTGATGGCTGGGACGAGCACTTCAGCTATGAAAAGTGGCTTGAAGCGTTCCAAGATTGCGGTGTTGACCCTGAATTCTATGCATATCGTAAAATTGACCATAGTGAGATGCTGCCTTGGGACCATATTGATATAGGTGTAAAGAAAGAATATTTGATGAAAGAGCATGACCGTGCATACGAGGGCGTAACAACCCCGTCCTGCCGTGAAAAATGTATGGGCTGCGGTGCGGCAAGCTTTGGAGGAGGTGTGTGCTTTGAGTAAAATTCGACTTAAATTTTCAAAAACCGGAATGGGCAAGTATATTTCACACCTTGACCTTTTGCGTACATTCACCCGTGCAATTCACCGAGCGGGCTTACCTGTAAGATACAGTCAGGGCTTCAATCCACATCAGCTTATCACATTCTCATTACCGCTGGCACTTGGCGTAACAAGCGAGACCGAGTTTGTTGATATTGACTTTGAGAATGGAACAGACAAATGCGAGGTTGTGGAAAAACTTAATTCCAACCTTCCGCCGGATATAAGACTTCTTGGCGCGTCAATTCCGGAGTGCAAGGCAAATGACATTGTTTCAGCGAGATATACAGTAACATTAGGCTTACTTAAAGCAGTTTCTGCGGAAAAATTGGAGGAGTTTTTTGATAAAGCGGAAATTCCTGCTGTTAAAAAGACCAAACGCGGCGAAAAGGAAATAAACTTACGCGAATATATCAAGTTATATGAACTTAAAAGCTTAAGTGAAAAATCTGCCGAATTTGAAGTGATACTTTCAGCAGGCGGCGAGTCAAATATTAAACCCGATATTCTTGTGGCAAAACTCTGTGAATTTTTAGGGGAAAGTGCTGGTGAAAGCGTAGAAATTCACAGAACGGAGATTTTTTACACAAAAGGTGAAAAATCATTAACATTTTGCTAATGGTTGTTAACCATAAAAAAATATAAAATATATATTGACAAGCGTATTGATTTGTGGTATTATATTGCAGTAACCGCGCGAGAAGGGTTAAAAAGTCCGTATATTCGGCACCTCATTTGGCGAGTCTTGGGTAATAGGAGGGATTACGAATTATGTACGCAATTATCGAAACTGGCGGAAAACAGTACAAGGTTTCAGAAGGCGATGTTGTTTTCGTTGAGAAGCTTGATGTTGAAGCAGGTGCAGCAGTTACAATTGACAAGGTATTGGTTGTAGCAAACGGTGACGATATCAAGGTTGGTACACCTTTTGTTGAGGGTGCAACTGTTGAAGCTTCTGCTGTTAAGAACGGCAAGGACAAGAAGATTATCGTTTACAAGTACAAGGCAAAGAAGGGCTACCACAAAAAGCAGGGCCACAGACAGCCTTACACAAAGCTTGAAATCACTAAGATTAATGGCTAATTAAATTTTAATATTCGATTTTTTCTAAGAGAGGTGAATATAATGGCTCATAAGAAAGGTGTCGGCAGTACTAAAAACGGCAGAGACTCTGAGTCCAAACGCTTAGGCGCCAAGAAGGGTGACGGTCAGCACGTTCTGGCAGGTAACATCCTCGTTAGACAGCGCGGAACAAAGATTTACCCCGGAATCAATGTGGGCAAGGGTAGCGATGATACTCTGTTTGCTTTGGTAAACGGTCAGGTTAAGTTCGAACGCAAGGGTAAGGATAAGAAGCAGGTTTCTGTTTACGAAATCGTTCAGTAATTAAAGCCGAATAAACTTAAAGTGCACGCGGATTTCTCGCGTGCATTTTCTTCTATAAAAAAAGGAGGTAATCTTATGTTTAAGGATACTTCAAAGATATTTATACAGGCGGGTAAAGGCGGCGATGGTGCCGTTACTTTTCACCGTGAAAAGTACGTTGCGGCAGGCGGACCCGATGGCGGCGACGGCGGTAACGGCGGTAATGTTGTTGCGGTTGCGGATAAGGATGTCAGCACTCTGCTTGATTTCCGTTACAAGAAAAAATATGTTGCGCAGGACGGCGGTAACGGTCGTGACGGCAGACGAAGCGGAAAAAACGGCGAGGATTTGCTTATTAAGTTCCCCTGCGGAACAGTTATCCGTGACTCTGAAACGGGCAAGGTAATATGTGACCTTAAAAATGACGGTGATAAGTTCATTATTGCCAAAGGCGGCAATGGCGGCTGGGGAAACTCTCACTTCGCAACAGCAACCCGTCAGACTCCCAAATTTGCAAAAGCCGGACTCCCGGGCGACGAAAGAGAAATAACTCTTGAACTCAAGCTTATTGCAGATGTTGGCCTTTTGGGATTTCCCAATGTAGGTAAATCCACATTCCTGTCGGTGGTAAGCGATGCGAGGCCTAAAATCGCAAACTACCACTTTACAACCCTTGTCCCCAATCTTGGCGTTGTAAAGGTCGGCGAGGGTAATTCCTTTGTAATTGCCGATATACCGGGAATTATAGAGGGTGCACACGAGGGCGTAGGCCTCGGCCACGATTTTCTCCGCCATGTGGAAAGAACCCGTGTTCTTCTCCACTTTGTAGATGTTTCAGGCTGCGAGGGCAGGGACCCGGTAGAGGATGTTCATATTATAAATAATGAGCTGGTGAAATATAGCGAAAAGCTTGCCGAAAAACCGCAGATTATTATTGCAAACAAGATGGATATCCCGTCCTTTGCTGAGAATTACGAAAAATTCAAAGCAACGATGGAGGACGAGGGTTACACCGTTATGGCAATTTCGGCGGCAGCGCATATGGGAATTCAGGATGTTATTAATTATACATCAAGACTTCTCTCTCAGCTCCCCGAAGACGAGGACGACGATTACGAATATCTGGATCTCGACGAGGAGCGCAAGGACGATAGTATCGAAATAACAGTTGAAGACGGCGTATATATCGTTGAGGGTATGTATGTCCGCAAAATAGTGGGTTCAACTAATTTTGATGACTACGAATCACTTCAGTACTTCCAGCGTGCTCTCCGCAAATCGGGCATAATTGATATGCTTGAAGCCAAGGGTATCAATGAGGGCGACACCGTGCATATGTACGGTGTGGAATTTGATTATATTAAGTAAATGCAAAAGACCCGTTAGAGCCATTGTGCTCTGACGGGTCTTTTATATAATTTTTTTTGGAGGCTAGGATTAAAGAATAATGCAGATAAGACCGCCGCTGCCCTCATTAATAATCTTTTGCAGAGTTTCCTGCATTTTCATCTGTGCATCATCGGGCATACGGTACAGCTTATTGTGTAAGCCTTCGTTAACAAGCTCGTGAAGCGATTTGCCGAATATGTTGGATTCCCAGATTTTCTTCGGGTCAACCTCAAATTCGTTCAACAGATAGTGAACAAGCTCCTCAGACTGCTTTTCTGTTCCAACAATTGGACTTACCTCAGTTTCAATATCTGCACGAATCATATGTATTGACGGCGCAGAAGCTTTAAGCCGGACTCCGAAGCGGCTTCCCTGTTTTACAATCTCCGGTTCTTCGAGGGTCAACTCGTCGATTGACGGCGACACAATGCCGTAGCCTTTCTGAGAAACCTCCATAAGTGCAGAGGCAACCTTGTCGTACTTCTTTTTGACATCAGCCATCTCACGCAGCAGATGCATAAGGCTCTCTTCGTTGTCAATTTTAAAGCCGGTCATCTCATCAATAACATTATAGAACAGCGATTTTGGCAGATTTAATGTAAGTGCTACTGTTCCGCTAACCATATTGATGTCCGAAACAGTTACGCAGTCCACACACTCATATTCGCCCAATACTGTTGAAAGCGACTTTGCGTCCGAAAGTCTCAGCGGCTCAGTTATTGTTTCGGTAACAAATTTCCTTAAGCCTGATTTAAGCGGATGACCATCTTCAAGGGCATCAGCCCATTCGGGAAGAGAAATAAGTATTTCCGAAATGGGAAAGGCAAGCAGAAGATTTTTAACGATGGTGTTTATGTCCTCTGTGCAAAGCTCCATACAGTTAATTGAAAGTACGGGTACACCATACTTTTCTTCAAGGAATCTGCGATGCTCCTCGGTGCGCTCCGAAGTGGGGTTTAAGGTGTTTAATATTACAATAAAGGGTTTCCCCAAGGCTTTAAGCTCGGATATTACCCGTTCTTCGGCTTCGGCATAATCCTCCTTGTCAATGTCGGTGATGCTGCCGTCGGTCGTGACAACAATACCTACCGTCGAGTGCTCACATATAACCTTACGAGTGCCGGTCTCTGCGGCTTCTGCAAAGGGTATGGGATTTTCCGACCAAGGTGTCATAACCATTCTTGGGTTATCGTTTTCTATGTAGCCAAGAGCGCTGTCTACAATGTAGCCTACACAATCGATAAGCCGCACTTTGAGTGAAAGGTTGTCTTCGAGATGAATTTCCACTGCCTCGTTGGGAATGAATTTTGGCTCGGTGGTCATAATCATTCTGCCACCGGCGCTCTGCGGAAGCTCATCCATTGCCCGTTCGCGCTTGTGCTCGTTTTCAATGTTGGGTATAACCATCATATTCATAAAGTTTTTTATGAATGTGGATTTGCCCGTTCTGACAGGCCCGACAACGCCCAGGTATAAGTCACCGCCTGTTCGTTCGGCTATGTCACTGTAAATGTTGTATTCAAGCATTTTTTAGTTCCTCCCTGTTTTGTTCCAATGCAAATCTTTTGGTAATTATTATGCAACAAGTCCGTCAAATATGTTCATTATTTTTGGACGGGAATTAAGTATTAGAAAAAAGGTCAAAATAACATTTGAACAAAATGTAAATCACATTGACAAATAAAAATCGATATGGTAAATTTATACTATAGCATAAAATATGGAGGCAAATATGATAAACAAGTCACAGCTCCGGGTGGTTTTTCTTGATATTGACGGTACGCTTATGGGTAAAAACCCAAAAGCGCTTGAAGAGAATATCAGCATAATTCAAAAGGTTCGCTCGCTCGGACATAAAGTGCTTATCAATACAGGTCGGGCTACCTCGTATATGCCCAAGGAACTTAACCTGCAAAAAGATTTTGACGGCGTGGTTTCGGGAGCGGGTGCAATTGTCCGGCTTGATGGCAAGGTTCTTTTTAAAAAACTTATGAGCTTTGATATAGTGAGAAAAGCGTGTGAGCTGTTTGCAAATTCACCGAATTTAAGCGTGATTGAGGGCGAAGAAAATATTTACTACTTCAGTGAAGCCGAGCTTGATCGTGAAAATTGGGTGCGACTTGATAAAAATAATTATAAAAATATAGTTACACCTGATATTCCGGTGGAAAAATTTACGGTTCTCGGTACAATCTCAAAAGAGATTTCCGAGGCATTGGAAAAGGAATGTGTCTCAATCCAGCACCCCACATACGGCGAAATAATCAGGCGTGATTGCAGCAAGGCAAGTGCAATGCAGGTTGTGGCGGATAGCCTTGGTATTCCGATGTCGCAATGTGTAGCCATGGGCGATAGTTTGAATGATTTTGATATGATAAAGGCTGCAGGAGTGAGCGTTGCAATGGGCAATGCTATTGATGAGATAAAGGAAATTTCTGATTTTGTAACAGATGATGCGGATAATGTCGGAGTGGCTTCTGCACTGAAACGGATATTTAATTTGAGCTAACGGAGGGTCGAAAATGAGCGGAAAACTGTTGTTTATACTTAACCCGCGCTCGGGCAAGGGTAAAATAAAGAATAAGCTTATGGAGATAATAGATATCTTTGTGAAAAATGGCTGGACAGTTACTGTTCAGACAACGCAAAATGCAAAGGATGCATTTAATACGGTGCATAAAACCGGTTCAAAGTATAACCGTATAGTTGTTTCCGGAGGTGACGGAACTCTCAATGAGGTAATACGGGGACTTATGACTCTGGACGAGGCGAAACGCCCGACTGTCGGTTACATTCCGGCAGGGACGGTAAATGACTTTGCCTCCAATCTTCGCATATCAAAAAATATGAAAAAGGCAGCGGAAAATATTGTCTCCGGAACAGAGTTTAAGTGCGATATCGGTGAATTTAACAATAAAAACTTTGTATATGTTGCGGCATTTGGGGCGTTTACTAATGTCTCGTACGAAACTCCGCAACAGAACAAAAATATACTTGGCCAGTCAGCGTATCTGCTGGAAGGCATAAAACAGCTTTCGTCCCTTAAATCATATAAGCTTAAAGTAAAGTATGACGGCAACGAAATTGAGGATGAATTTATCCTTGGTATGGTTGCCAACAGCAACCGGATTGCAGGTATGAAAAGCAGAGCGCTCAAAGCCCAGCTTAACGACGGCTTGTTTGAGGTAATGCTTATTAAACAGCCCAAAACAGTTTTTGAAAGCAATGATATAATTTCCAAGCTTGCAATAGGCGACCTGTCGGGTAATTCATTCTATGTTTTCCGGACAGAAAAGATAGAATTTGTATCAGAGGAAAGTATTCCGTGGACACTTGACGGCGAATTCGGCGGTTCGGTGTCCGATGCGGAAATAAGTGTGAAAAAGGAAGCTGTAACACTTGTATTCTGATACGGAGGGGAGCGACATTATGGAAAAAACACCACTTGCAATGCGAAAAAACATAGCAATATTCGGTAATACAAATGCAGGCAAATCCAGCCTTTTTAACGCTCTTTTGGGTCAGGAAATGTCGATTGTTTCCTCTGTCAGCGGAACAACCACCGACCCGGTTATCAAGGCTATGGAACTTATCCCGTACGGTCCTGTAACCTTGATTGATACAGCGGGTCTTGGCGACGAAACCGTTCTTGGCGAAAAACGAATGGAAAAAACAAAGGATATTCTGTCGCGGTGCGACCTTGTTATTCTTGTGAATGATATAATGAATATCGGGAGCGATTTTGATTTTGGCAAGTTGCCTGTTATCCGTGTTTATACCAAATGCGATATTGCGGATATTGCCATTGTCAATTCGGTAAAAGAGAAAGAAAATGATGCAGTTTTTATTTCTGAATATTCCGAAGAGTCTATTGCTCCGCTTAAAGAAAAAATGATATCCGAGCTTCAAAAGCAGGAACGTGACGATGAAAGTCTGCTCGGCAATATTCTGCAAAAAGGCAGTACTGTTGTGTTGGTTATCCCGATTGATGCAGCAGCCCCCAAGGGCAGAATTATTATGCCTCAGGTTCAGACTATAAGGGATTGCCTCGACCACGGAATAAAAACCGTATGTGTAACTCCTGAATTGCTTGAAGAAACACTTTCAGAGCTGAAATCGGTTGATTTGATTGTTACAGACTCTCAGGCGTTTGTCGAGGTTAATGCTATTATCCCGCCGGACGCAAAACTTACATCATTTTCTATGCTTTTGGCAAACCAAAAGGGCAGAATAAATCAGCTTATAGAGGGAACAAATGTAATAAAGAGCCTTAAAGACGGCGACAAAATACTTATGCTTGAAGCGTGTACGCACAGCACAACCCATGATGATATAGGTAAAGTAAAGATACCTGCAGCACTACAGAAAAAGACGGGGAAAACTTTGAATTTTACACATCTTTCAGGCTATGATTTCCCAAAGGATTTGTCGGAATATAGTCTGGTAATTCAGTGCGGCGGCTGTATGATAAATAAAAAGGCAATACAAAGCAGACTTGATATATTCTGCGAACAAGGCGTTCCGGTTACAAACTACGGTGTTATTCTA
>JAZQLR010000020.1:0-7180 GCA_045542775.1 Clostridia bacterium | reverse complement strand
TATTTATAATGCTGTTAAAAAGGTTGTTGAGGATAATGCGAGAGTAAAAGAACTTGCGGCGCAGATTAATGCCTATGGCGAAAATACCGTCAGAATAGGTGCGTTCAAAAGTATTGCTGTTAACTGGCTGCCTGCTATTATGAAGGAATTCAGCAAAAGCCATCCGGCAGTAAACTTTGTAATTTTTGACGGGTATTATTCCGAAATTGAAGAAAAACTTCGTACCGGTGAAATTGATGCAGGATTTGTTTCAATGCCGTTTGACGAGGGATGTCCTTGTGTTGAACTTGTTCGTGACGAGCTTCTGGCTGTTTTGCCCGAAAATCATAGATTGGTATCGGAAGAAAGCATAACAGCAAAGCTGTTTTCGGACGAGTCGGTGGTAAGCCTAATCGACAGCACCGACAGGGATGCAAGACTTTATCTTGAGTCCAACGGGGTAAAGCCTAACACCAAATATAAAACAGCCGACGACTATGCAATGCTTTCGATGGTTGAAAATGAGCTTGGTATTTGTATTACCCATCAGCTTGTAATGAAAAATGATAATCACAAGGTTATAACAAAAAAGCTCTACCCCGAGGCGTTCCGGAGAATAGGTCTTGCAATACCTGAAAAAAGCGACGAAAAGCGTATTGTCCGCGAATTTGCAAAGTTTGTAGAAGAGTGGTGCAAAGAAATGGTGGAGCGAGGTGATATAATATGAAAAAATACAATGTAACGGGTATGAGCTGTGCCGCTTGCAGTGCTCGGGTGGAAAAAGCGGTTTCGGCAGTAGAGGGAGTGGAAAGCTGTTCGGTAAATCTTTTGACAAATTCAATGAATGTAGAGGGCAGCGCAAGTGATGCGGCAATTATAGAAGCTGTTGTTATAGCAGGCTATGGCGCGGAAAATGCAGAAACAACGAAAGCCTCAACTTCAACTGCTGAGCTGGAAAATGTTGCTGAAAAAGAGATAAAAGCATTAAAGAGAAGGCTTTTTTCATCTTTAGGTTTTCTCGCCGTGCTTATGTATGTTTCTATGGGACATACAATGTGGGGATGGAAGCTTCCTGCGTTTTTAAACGAAAACTATATTGCTTTGGGAATAGTCCAACTGCTCTTGTCCGTAATTGTTATGGTAATTAATCAGAAGTTCTTTGTCAGCGGTTTCAAAGCACTCGCGAAAAAAGCACCTAATATGGATTCTCTTGTTGCACTCGGCTCGGGAGCGGCGTTTGTTTACAGCGTTTATGCCTTGTTTCTGATGACGATGGACTTAACAAACGCACATCACTATCTGCACGAATTCTACTTTGAGTCGGCGGCGATGATACTTGCATTGATTACCGTCGGTAAGCTGCTTGAAGCTCGTTCAAAGGGCAAAACTGCTGATGCGATTAAAGCTCTTATGGACCTAGAACCAAAAACGGCAACGGTTATCCGTGACGGTAAAGAAGTTGTAATTCCGGCAAAGGACCTTGTGCCGGACGATATATTTGTTGTCAGACCGGGAGAGAGTATACCGGCGGACGGAATTGTGATTGAGGGAACAACCTCGGTTGACGAATCGGCATTAACCGGAGAGAGTATGCCGGTTGATAAAAAGTCGGGTGATAAGGTGACGGGCGCAACGGTTAACCGGCTTGGCTTTATAAAATGTAAAACTACCAGAGCGGCAGAGGATACAACCCTTGCGCAGATTATAAAGCTTGTCAGCGATACGGCGGCATCAAAAGCTCCTGTTTCAAAAGCGGCAGACAAGGTTTCAGGTGTATTTGTTCCGGTGGTTATTTCAATTGCGGTAATTACTGTTTTGATATGGCTTTTAACCGGCCAAACAATAGGTTATGCCGTCGCACGGGGGATTTCGGTACTTGTTATCAGCTGTCCTTGCGCCCTTGGTCTTGCAACTCCGGTTGCAATTATGGTGGGCAGCGGAGTCGGTGCAAAAAACGGAATTCTTTTCAAAAATGCATCAGCCTTGGAGGAGCTTGGCAAAGTAAAGGTTGTGGCACTTGATAAAACCGGAACAGTAACTAAGGGTCAGCCCAAGGTAACGGATATAATTCCTGTATCGGGAGTAAGTGAAGAAGAACTTATCAGAGTTGCGGTTTCTGCTGAACTAAAAAGTGAACATCCGCTTGCCAAGGCCGTAACAGAATATGCATCGGAAAAAGGGATTTCGGCATTTGAAGTTGATGAATTTGATGTTCTTCCGGGTAATGGTGTCAAGGCAAGATATGAAGAAACGCTTTTGCTCGCCGGAAGTCTTGAATTTATTAAAAGTAATGTAATGGTTACGGAAGAAATTGAAAAAACGGCACAATACCTTGCTGCTCAAGGAAAAACACCGCTTTTATTCTGCGCAGATAACAAGCTTTTGGGTGTTATTGCCGTAGCTGATACCATTAAGGAAGATAGTGCAGAGGCGATTGCGGAGCTGAAAAAACTTGGAATAAAGCCTGTAATGATAACAGGAGATAACGAGCGGACAGCAAAAGCCATAGCTAATCAAGCCGGAATTGATGAAGTTATTGCAGGTGTTCTGCCCGAGGGAAAAAGCGATGCGGTTAAAGCTCTTATGGATAAGGGAAAAGTAGCAATGGTCGGTGACGGAATAAATGATGCGCCAA
This sequence comes from Clostridia bacterium, assembly GCA_045542775.1. Lineage (GTDB taxonomy): Bacteria > Bacillota > Clostridia > Monoglobales > Monoglobaceae > SIG440. Next base: position 4,566 of record JAZQLR010000020.1, on the reverse strand, counting down.
GCTTTGTTGCGGCAAATGCAGGCATAGCAATAGGTGCAGGCAGTGATGTTGCAATTGATGCGGCAGATGTGGTGCTTATGAAAAACAGTATCCGTGATGTGGCAGCAGCAATACGGCTCAGCCGTGCAACTCTTAAGAATATATACGAAAACCTGTTCTGGGCATTTATTTATAATGCGATAGGAATACCCCTTGCGGCAGGCGTATTTATTTCGGTTCTCGGATGGGAACTTAATCCTATGTTCGGAGCTGCTGCAATGAGCCTTTCCAGCTTTTCTGTAGTATCAAATGCATTAAGGCTTAATCTCACAAAAATATACGGCAAAAACGCAACAACAAAAAAAGAAAAAGAGGTGAAAGCAATGACAAAAACACTTAAAATTGACGGCATGATGTGTCCTCATTGCGAGGCAAATGTCAAATCAACACTTGAAGGTCTTGCGGGCGTCGCTACGGCGGAGGTAAGCCACAAAACCGGCACGGCGGTTGTAACGCTTGAAACTGATGTTGAAAATAGTATTCTTAAAACTGCTGTCGAAGAAAAAGGCTATGCCGTAATATCGGTTGAATAGATGTAAAAACAAAAAAAGACAGAACATAATTGTTCTGTCTTTTTTTATGCAAAAATTTCTCAAATTTACCCCCTCAAACCCTTGACACAAAGCGGAATTTCCTTTATACTTAGTATAATAATGCATAATTATACTTATATGGTGGTGTAAAGTGCGAAAAACCGGTTGAATATAAGTATTTTTACTGATATAAAAATTTGAAGGGAATGGGAAATTTGGCTAAAGACCAAAAAAAATTAGTAGAAGAAATAACCTCTATGAGTGAGGATTTTGCACAATGGTATACAGACATTGTTAAAAAGGCAAAGCTGGTTGATTATTCAGGCATACGCGGCTGTATGGTAATTCAGCCTTACGGTTATGCAATCTGGGAAAATATCCAGAAAGAGCTTGACCGCCGCTTTAAGGAAACAGGACACGAAAATGTGTATATGCCTATGTTTATCCCCGAAAGCCTCCTGCAGAGAGAAAAAGACCATGTTGAGGGCTTTGCTCCCGAGGTTGCGTGGGTAACTCACGGCGGTAACGAAAAGCTTGAGGAAAGACTTTGCGTAAGACCTACATCGGAAACCCTTTTCTGTGACCACTACGCAAATATTATTCATTCATACAGAGATTTACCCAAGCTCTACAACCAGTGGTGTAATGTAGTGAGATGGGAAAAAACAACAAGACCTTTCCTCAGAACAATGGAATTTTTGTGGCAGGAAGGTCATACTGCACATGCAACAGCAGAGGAAGCAGAGGCAGAAACACTCCGTATGCTTAATGTTTACGCGGATTTCTGTGAAAAAGAGCTTGCAATACCCGTTGTAAAGGGCAGAAAAACAGATAAAGAGAAGTTTGCAGGTGCAAAGGCAACATACACTATCGAAAGCCTTATGCACGACGGCAAGGCACTTCAGTCCGGTACAAGCCACAACTTTGGTGACGGCTTTGCTCAGGCTTTTGGTATTCAATATACAGGCGAGGACAATGAACTTCACTATGTTCACCAGACATCCTGGGGTATGACAACCCGTCTTATCGGTGCAATTATTATGGTTCACGGCGATGACGCAGGTCTTAAGCTTCCGCCGCATGTAGCACCCATACAGACAGTAATTATTCCTATTGCTCAGCATAAGCCGGGCGTTCTCGAAAAGGCGGAGGAACTTCAGGAAAGACTTGGCAAAAAGTTCAGAGTTAAGCTTGATGCAAGTGATAAGTCACCCGGCTGGAAGTTCAGCGAATACGAAATGAAGGGTGTTCCGCTCAGACTTGAAATCGGTCCTAAGGACATTGAAAATAACCAGGCAGTGCTTGTAAGCCGTACAACAAGAGAAAAGTTTTTTGTTTCTCTTGACAATCTTGAAGAGGAAATTGAAAAGCACCTTGAGCAGATTCAGCAGGAAATGCTGGATGCAGCACTCAAGAACCGTGAGGAAAAAACCTCTGTTGCAGTAACCTATGATGAATTCAAGGATATTGTTGAAAACAAGGGCGGCTTTGTAAAAGCAATGTGGTGCGGTGATGTTGAATGTGAAAACAAGATTAAGGAAGATACCGCTGCAACATCACGCTGTATGCCGTTCGAGCAGGAAGAACTTTCGGAAAGTTGCGTATGCTGCGGAAGACCTGCGAAGAAAATGGTATACTGGGGCAAGGCTTATTAATAATGATTTTTGCAAATTCGGTAAAATAGATTAAGGGGGAAAACAGGGTGTTTAACGGCTTCTACGAATCGTTGGCTAATCAGTTGGCACTTTTGAAATTCACAGATTTTGTTGATATTTTTATTGTGACATTTATTATTTATAAAGTTCTCAAGTTCATACGCGATACCCGTACAGTTCAGCTTCTCAAGGGAGTTATTGTACTTGTTGTTGTTATGCAGGTGAGCCAGTTTGTTAAACTGCACACTGTTCACTATTTGCTCAGCAATGCTATGCAGCTTGGTCTTATTGCAATTCTTATTGTGTTTCAGCCGGAGCTCAGGCGTGCTTTGGAGCAGCTTGGTCAGACAACTCTTGGTCAGTGGTTTAATTTTGATGACCGTGGCACGGCAGACGATGCCCAGAAAGAAAGGGTTATCAAAGAGGTCAAGGATAGCTGCGTAAGTATGTCAAAAAGCCATATTGGTGCTTTGATTGTTATGGAACGCGAGACTAAAATCGGCGATATTGTAGGGACAGGTATTACGATAAATGCTGATGTATCAGCTGAACTCCTCACCAATATTTTTGTCCCCAAAACACCGCTTCACGATGGTGCGGTAATTATCCGGAACAATAAGATTGAGGCAGCAAGCTGTTTTCTGCCTCTTTCGCAGAATCCCAATGTAAGTAAGGAGCTTGGCACAAGACACCGTGCAGGCCTTGGTATGTCTGAGGAATCTGACGCTGTTGTAGTTATTGTTTCTGAGGAAACAGGCGGCATTTCCATCGCTTGCGGCGGTGAACTCAATATGAAGCTCTCTCCCGAAGCACTTGAAAAAAGGCTTGCCAAGCTGTTTGAACTGGATAAAAAAGACACAAAATCTAAAAAGAACATATTTGGCAGAAAGGAGAAGAACAAGTGAAAGGTTTTTTTGAAAAAGACTCGTTTTTAAAAGTATTATCCTTTGTTATCGCTGTACTTCTCTGGTTTTATATAATTGCAGTGGTTGATCCGTCGGTGGATATTACAAGACGCGATATTCCGGTAAGATTTACCAATGTCAAGCTTCTTGAGGAACAAGGCCTTTGTCTTATCAATGAGGATGAAGTAACAGTTGAACTTAAAATCCGTGGCAGCCGCCAGAAAATAGCGAATATTGAAGCCAAGAACATCTATGCAACAGCGGATTTATCCAATATAACCAAAACGGGAAAAGCTTCAATCCCGATTGCAATCTCAATCCCTTACGAATATGACGAAATTGTCAACAAAAAGCCCCATAACGCAGAGGTATATATTGATAAAATCGTTACAGAAACAAAGGATGTAAAGGTAATCACAGCCGGCGGTGTTTCAAACGGATATATTGCAGGTGAGGCTGCTTCAGAGGTAAAGAAAGTTACGCTTAAAGGTGCAAAAACAATGATTGACCGCATAGGCAGTGTAGGTGCAGAAATCGACTTTGATGGCAGAACAGCAGATATCAATGACAGTGTGGAACTTTTCTTCCTCGATGCTGACGGAAAGCGTATAAACAAATCAAATATTGTATACAGTCTCGTGGAAATGGATGTAAAAAAGGTTCAGGTTGCGTGCCCTGTATACAAGGTTAAAACCGTTCCGATTATCATAGATGCAGCAATTGAGGGCTACAAGGTTTCTGTTCAGCCGTCTAATATTTCGGTATATGCAGAAAACGAGATTCTTGAGACTGTTACCGAAATCCGTACAGAACGGATTAATCTCAAGCAGATTGAGGATGAACAAACCGGTGTTAAGCTTGTTTTCCCTGATGGGGTTGCATCCCGTGACGGAATATCAGAGGTATCGGTAAAGGCTGAAAAGAAAGACTGAAAGGCAGGCCGTAGTACTTGAAAAAAATAGTTATCAGCGGCGTAAAAATGCCGGTTACCCATGGCATCTCTGAGGTTTTTGATAAGGCAGAAAAAATAGCTAAACGGAGCAGGCTTTGTGTGTCTAATCCGGTTATATATAAAAAGTCACTTGACGCGCGAAAGAAGAACGATATACATTATGCATATTCCGTTGTCTTTGATGCAAAAAATATAAACGAAGCATCCCTTGATTCGCAAATAAGAATTTTTGACGAACCCGAGTATTTCGATGTATTTACCCATCGAAAAGCCGAAAACCGTCGAAAGACGGTGGTTGTTGTAGGCAGCGGCCCTTGCGGCTTGTTTGCGGCGTATATTCTGGCAGGCTGCGGCGTGAGAACAGTTCTCGTCGAGCGCGGCAGTGATGTGGATACACGACAAAGCAAGGTGCAGACATTCTGGAAAACAGGTATACTTGACCCAAACACCAATATTCAGTTTGGCGAGGGTGGTGCAGGTAC
>JAZQLR010000019.1:0-2803 GCA_045542775.1 Clostridia bacterium | reverse complement strand
CTTAAATACTTCAATAATAAATTTGGGAAGTGCCGCAAAACGCCCTATTCTTGAGGGATTTTTAAGCAGCCTGTAAACCCATTCTATATTAAGCTTTATGAATACTTCCGGCGCGCGTTTTGCAACACCTGCAAGAACATCCAGCGTTCCGCCTACGCCCATACAGAGATTGACATTAAGCTCTGCTTTATGAGCTTCAATCCACTTTTCCTGTTTAGGTGCACCAAGGCATACAAGCAAAAGCTTTGCTCCCGATTTATTTATCTCATCAATAATCTCCGGCTCGTCCTCCGGCTTAAAGTATCCGTTTCTTGTCCCTGCAACATTTATCCCCGGATACTTTTTCTCAAGGTTTTCTTTTGCCGTATCTGCTACTCCCGGCTTTGCTCCAAACAGAAATACGCCGTCACCGGTTTTTGCAAGTCTCTCCAGAAGAGCGCAGGTCAAATCAAAGCCTGCCACCCTTTCCGGAACAGGGTCGTTAAGTATCTTTGCACCATAAACCACGCCTATGCCGTCTGCAGTGCACAAATCTGCACCATTGAGTATTTTCCTCAATTCGTCATCCTGCTTAGCGCACATAATTATTTCAGGATTGGGTGTAAATATTGCCGAAACGCCCTCGCTATGAACGAGATTTTCAGCCATATCCAGCGCTTCATTAAATGTAAGCTTATCAATCTTGACCCCAAGTATATCTACTGTATTTCTCATTGATTTAATTCACTCCTGTCAATCCAAAGTCCAGTCGATTGCACTCTCGCCAATCGACATTAAAAATTCATTGGTTTTCGAAAAATGTCTGCATCCGAAAAAACCGTTATATGCCGACAACGGACTTGGATGTGCTGTTTCAAGAATCTTATGTTGAGGGTTGGTTATAAGCTCCTTTTTCCGTCGGGCATTCGCCCCCCAAAGGATAAACACTATGGGTTTTTCACGATTATTTAGCGTTTCAATCACCTTGTCTGTGAAGATTTCCCAGCCCATACCCTTGTGGCTGTTAGCCTCTCCCGAGCGGACTGTCAAAACCGTGTTGAGAAGAAGTACGCCCTGCTTTGCCCACTTTGTAAGTTCGCCGTGGTGCGGGGTTTTCATCCCGATATCTTCGTTTAGTTCCTTGAACATATTCTTAAGCGATGGCGGTGGCTCAACACCTTTTTTCACCGAAAAGCATAGGCCGTGTGCCTGACCCTCGCCGTGATATGGGTCCTGACCCAGAATCACCGCTTTCACATCGCTATACGAGGTATATTTCAGTGCATTGAAAATATCATACATATCGGGAAAAATCCGGCGGGTTTTATATTCCCGTGCCAGAAATGCCCGAAGCTTAAGATAGTATTCCTTTTGAAACTCTTCCCCAAGAAGTGCATCCCATTCATTTCCTATATTAACCATTTTACCCTCACAAAGGTCAATTTATTTATTGTAGTTTCTTTTAATCTTTTTGGTAGTTGTCTTTTCAAACTCGGTATCACGGAACAGCACCTTCTGAACGTGCTTAAATGACGGAAGTTCCTTGTTAAGTGCCAGAACATCAGCTTTGATGCGTTCTTTTTCCTCAGGGGTTTCGGTGTAGATTTCAGCACAGATTATATCGTCGCCTTCAAACACTACAACCTCGTTCACACCCTCAACATGCTGAATAACCGCCTCAATCTCCTCGGGGTAAACATTTTTGCCGTTGGGAGTGATGATAATATTTTTCTTTCTTCCGGTGATGAAGACAAAGCCCTCATCATCAATACGGCCATAGTCGCCACTACGGAACCACTCGCCCTCAAACACCTCAGCTGTTGCCTCGGGGTTGTTGTAGTATCCCATCATAACAATCGGGCCTTTTATAAGAAGTTCGCCCTCGCCGTTTTCATCGGGGTTATCAACCTTAACTTCAACGCCCGGAATGGGAAGTCCCACGCTGCCGAACTTGTAGTCCTTATTTCTGTCGGTTGAAACAATAGGCGAGCACTCTGTTATACCATAACCGCTGATAAGGGTAATACCCAAATCTTCAAAACCTTTGGCGATCTGAAGGTCAATGGGTGCACCACCGGAAATAATCATCTCAAGATTGCCGCCGAATGCATCAATAACCGACTTAAAGAACACCTTACGCATATCGATGCCAACCTTACGGAGGCCGTTGCTTACCTTGATAAGCACCTTAAGTGCCTTATCCTTGCCGCTCTTTTTAGCGTTCTTCCAGATGCCCTTATAGAATGTTTCAACAAACAACGGAACAACCGAAACATGGTGCGGTTTTAATGTATTGATATCCTTAAGCACATTTCTGAGACTGTGATTGAGATATGTAATATGTCCGGCATAAACCTGACAAAGTACGCACGCCATCATACCAAAGGTATGGTTAAGCGGCAGAAGTGCAACTGTATCCGGCGGTTCCAAAAGGTTGCGGCAGCTGTTTACCATATCGTAAATCAGGTTTCTCTGGCAAAGCATAACGCCCTTGGGCTTGCCGGTTGTACCTGATGTGTAAATAAGAGCACAGAGCTTTTCAACATCGGGAACAATCGAGAGGATTTCGTCCTTACCCTCAGCAATCAGCTCGCGGCCTTTGGCAAAAATCTCCTCGTATTCCGAAACAACGATTACTGTTTCAACCGTTGTCATATCTGCACGGTTTTCATCAATCGCCGCCTTCTTTGTTGCGGAACATACGAGAACCTTCGCTTCACAGTCATTAACCAGATTTTTAACTTCAACGCCGGTGATTTCCTTGTCTATGGGAACAATAATATTATCGCTGCAGATTGCCGCAAAATATGTAACAACCCATTCA
>JAZQLR010000018.1:0-12047 GCA_045542775.1 Clostridia bacterium | reverse complement strand
CTTCACATCCTCTTTGCTTATTCAGAATATTATTATACATGAAATCATACGGTCATTCAAGTTCATTTAATCTGCTCGTATGTCGCTGCAATATATCATCAGTATGCAGAAATCGTATAAAATGCTGATTTCCTTGAAAAGAAAAACCGTCTCATATAGAGACGGTCATCAGTGCGGGAAACAGGACTTGAACCTGCATGAAATTGCTTTCACTAGAACCTGAATCTAGCGCGTCTGCCAATTCCGCCATTCCCGCAGAAGATGGTGGGCAGGGATGGATTCGAACCATCGAAGTCGGTGACGGCAGATTTACAGTCTGCTCCCTTTGGCCACTCGGGAACCTACCCATATGAAGTTGGAGCTGGTGAAGGGAATCGAACCCGCAACCTGCTGATTACAAATCAGCTGCTCTGCCAATTGAGCTACACCAGCTTAAATTTTGCATCGGCCACTTTCGTGACCAGCAGAAACTATAATACCATAAAACTTTATGCTTGTCAACACTTTTTTTAAATTTTTTTTATAATTCGCACAATTTTAATGTATATCCCTTTTCATCGATTTCAAGCACTCCGTAACTTCGCCCGCTACTTCCCGGATTGAACAGCTCAACCCCGCCCAATTTCTCCTGATGCGCTTTGTGGGTATGCCCGAATATGCAGATATCCGCACCCTTTTCCCGTGCGACCTGCCACACCTTTGAATACGAATACTTCACCCCGTAATTATGACCGTGGGTAAGAAAAATTTTAACTCCGCCCAGTTCAAAAAACCGGTCTTCCGGAAAATCACGGTTAAAATAATCGTTATTCCCCTTGACTGCAATAACAGGCACGGACGGATACATAATTTCAAGGTCCTCCGCATCCTGACACACATCGCCTGCGTGGATAATCCGGTCAACCTGAACCTCCCTTTCCATCACCTGCATCAAAGGTGCAAACTGTCTGTGTGAGTCGCTGAAAATCAGAATTTTCATAAAGTTCTACCTCCTTTTACATTCTAACATAACCAAAACTTTTTGTCACTATTTTTTTACCGTATCATATACTGTTATATAGGAATTCATAACAGAAAGGTATGGTGCAAAACTATGACTATTCAGGAAATGCTTGCAAAGATGAATCCCCAGATGCTCGCCCAGGGTCTGGCAAAAATAAGCGCAGGGCTGAGCCCCGAACAGCTGAAACAGGCAGAAACCGCAATAAAGGCTATGTCAAACGACCCAAACGGTGCGCTGAAAAATCTTAACACAAACGAGCTACAGGCGGAGCTTCAGAACAATCCGGCATTAATCAAGCAGTTAAGCCAGAACCCTGAGCTGCTTTCAAAGCTGCAATCCATTATTAAAGGAAAATAACACCGAAAAGGAGGGTTTAAAATGAGCGAAGGTCCTGACCTTTCAAAAGCAATTGAGACAGTTCAGCAAATGCTTGCCGACGAAAACGGGGAAAACATTCTCGGCAATCTGCTGAGTTCACTTTCCGATAATTCCAACAACGCTCAGTCTGCAGAAGAAAACGGCGGTCCTGACCTTTCCTCACTTCTTTCGGCCTTTGGCGGTGATAACAGCGAAATGCCCTTTGATATTGGGACAGTAATGAAGCTGCAAGGCGTGATGTCCGAGATGAACCGTCAGAAAAACGACAACGGTCCTGCGTTTTTAAAGGCTTTGAAACCCCTTTTAAAAAAGGAGCGCCGTGACAAGGTTGACCAGGCCGTAAAAATTCTTGGTGTTACTAAGGCTCTTAAAATTTTCAAAAATCTTGACAACGGGAGAAGTGATTAAATGACATACCATCATTACAATCCCCAAAATACGCCTCAAAAAAACAATCAGGCAACAGTCCGCCAGCCAATGAACACAAAGCCGCCCGTCCAACCGGCAAACAATAACGCATCGGGCAACAACGCCCAAAGGCAGATGCCAAACCGCGCATCCACTCAAAATCGACCAAACACACCAAACCGACCGACACCTCAGCCATCTCAACACACACAAGCAGAGCAAAAGTCAAACTCACAAAAGCAAGCTCCGCAAAGCAATTTCCATCCAAAATCAAGACCCATCAGGAGGCCTGCACCGCCACAAAGGCAAACGGAAAAGCTAAAATCGAAGAAAAAGCTTCCGCTTGGCAAGGGCACAAAAGGATTGCTGCACGGAATTCTGCCCAGTTCGGTATACAATCCCGATTCAAAAAAAATATTTGGTATTTTCAGGGCAGAGGACCTGTTGCTTGTTGCGCTGATTTTTCTGTGTGCAGAAAGTGACGAGGAGGACAACTCAATGATGATTCTGGCACTGCTGTATATTCTCGTTTCGGACTACATTGAACTGCCCGATTTGTCCTTTTAGGAATATATTGACATTTTCCATCATACTATATACCAAAAAACACCAAATTGAAATGAGGTAGAAGAAATGTCCGTGAAACTGCAAAAGGAGCATATACGGCTGTCCGAGGTTGTATGCTCCCGTTATTGCCAGACCACCCTTGAAAATGATATCATTGTTCCCGATATAAAACCCGATATCCTGAAAGTTCTGCAGGTCAGCAATTCAATCTCCATCACCCAGAAGAACATTCAGACAGACAAGATTTACATTCAGGGAATTCTGCGCATTAACATCCTTTACACACCCGACAACGACGAGCCCGGCTCGGTTAAAGCAATCAATGCAAACCTTGACTTTAATCACACAATCGACGCAAAGGGCGCAAAACCCGGTATGGAACTGATGATTGAATCGGAATGTGACCCTGCGGAATACACACCCGTAAACAGCCGGAAGCTGAATGTCCGCAGCAAAGTCGGCTTCTCCATCAGGCTTTCGCAATTTTCCGAGCTTGACCTTGCCACCGGTATTGATGACAACGCACCAATACAGCTTAAAGGCACCGGCCTTAAGATTTACAATCCTTGCGTTGATGCCGAGCGCGACCTCATCGTACGGGAGAAATTTGAGCTTCCCTCAGGCAAGCCCTCAATCTGCGAGGTTCTGAAATTTACAGCAAAGCCCGTCTCGGTTGAACTGCGCCTGCTTAATGACAAGGCAGTTACCAAAGGCGAGATCAGGGCATGTGCGCTTTACTGCAGCGAGGAAAATTCAATCGAGTGTCTTGAATACACCGCTCCATTCAGCGAAATCCTTGAGATTGACGGTCTGACAGAGACAATGTGTGGCGAAATAGATTACTCAGTAAAGGACCTTTATTACGAAGTTCTTTCCGACCCTGACGGCGACAAGAGAGTTTTAAGCTGCGAATTCACCTTATCTGCAACCGTGAGGGCGTACGAAACTCTTGAATGTACGGCTATCGAGGATGCATACGGTCTGGACTTTGCTGTGGCGCTTGAAAAGACCGCATATAATATTGAGCAGTTTATAGACAGTACATCTGCTGAATGTGCCCTCAAAGAACAGGTAAATATTCCCGACTATCTGCCGGAGATTCATCAGCTTTGCGATTGTGCCGCCTCGCTGACCGTGGAGAATGTTATAATCGACGCACCGTCTGTAACAATAAACGGATATGCAAACTGCAACATACTCTATCTCGCGGCAGACAGCAGTTCCCCTGTTGCGGGCTTTAATCACATAATGACATTCAGCCACACCTTTGATATGCCCGGTATAACTCCGGACTGTCTGTGTGATACAAAGGCTGAAATCGAACATATAAGCTGCACAATAACAAACGGAAGATGCCTTGAAATCAGGGCAGTTATCGCAATAGCGCTTAAGGCAATGTGTCCCGAAAGCACCGAGCTTATTTCGGCTATCCATTGCATTGAGGATGAAGCTCTGCCAAAGCCTCCGTCAATGATTGTGTACTTTGTTCAGAAAGGTGACACCCTCTGGAACATTGCAAAACGCTACCACACCTCGGTTGATGCAATAATGGAAGCAAATAACCTTGACTCCGACCAAATATTCCCGGGTCAGCGGATATTTATTTTTAGGTAAAGCATAAATAAAAAGTCATTTAAGATTAAAATCTTAAATGACTTTTTTATATTCTTCAAAAGCTTTAATATTCTCAAAACAAGCTACCGAAAGGCTCACATCAAATTCCTTAACCGCCGCCCTTACGGTTTCAAATGCGGTCTGCGGATAGTTGTTTTCCTCACTCAGATGGCCAAGAATTATCTCCTTTGTCCCCGTCTGGCTGAGACGCTTGGCAAGCTCTGCCGAATCATCATTGCAAAGATGCCCAAGCTCGCCTCGTATACGCCGTTTCAGCTCATACGGATAACTGCCTATATCCAGCATATACGGATCATAGTTTGCCTCCAAAAGAACCGTATTACTGCCTTTAACAGCTTCAAAAACTCTGTCCGTAATTATACCCATATCGGTTGCCACAGCAACCTTTGCATCACCCGTGCAAAATGTATATCCCACCGGCTCTGCCGCATCGTGGGGGATAGGAAACGATGTCACCCTGATATCGTTTATGTAAAAACTGTCACCGGTGGCAAACACCTTTACATTTTCCTCGGCTATTTTGCCGACCGCCGTTTTCATACCCTGCCATGTACCGTATGTTGCATATACCGGAAGACCATGCTTGCGTGAAATTATACCGACACCCTTGGTGTGGTCGGTATGCTCGTGGGTGACAACAATAGCATCCAGCTCCTCGCCCGAAATGCCCACATTTTTAAGACATTCCCCAAGGACCTTGCCGCTGATACCGCAGTCAACCAGTATTTTTGTATTCGCGCTGAAAATAACCGTTGCATTCCCCTTGCTGCTGCTTTTGAGGGGACATACCATCAATTCTGCTGTCATTTGGAGCCTTCCTTTTACATATTAAATGCCGCACCAAAGCATATTCTCCGATGCGGCACAAACTTCGATTTTACGCAGGAGTAACCGTGCGGATTTTCTCGCCGTTCTTGCGTCTTGTAATCTGAGCGCCAAGGGCTCTGAGCTTTTGTTCAAAATACTCATAGCCTCTGTCGATATATTTTAAATTATATATTTCTGTTACACCGTCTGCCATAAGTCCTGCAATAACCAGCGCCGCACCGGCTCTCAGGTCGGTTGACGAAACAGGTGAGCCTGTAAGGCGTTTTCCACCCTCAACAACTGCTGTCCGTCCGTCTACGCTGACGGTAGCACCCATTCGTCTCAGCTCTTCAACATACTTAAAGCGGTTGTCCCATACATTTTCGGTAACAATGCAGGTTCCATCCGCCGCCGTAAGGAGCGTAAGCATCTGAGGCTGTAGGTCGGTAGGGAATCCGGGATACGGCATTGTTGTGAAGTTTGCCTTTTTGAGGCTTTCCACACCCTTTACCCTTATACTGTCATCATATTCCTCAATCACCACACCCATCTCGGCAAGCTTTGCGGAGATAGAATCAAGATGCTTGGGGATAATATTCTTTATCAGAACATCACCGCCGGTTGCAGCTGCGGCAATCATAAAGGTTCCTGCTTCAATCTGGTCGGGGATAACTGTATAAGTTCCGCCATGAAGCTCTTCAACACCCTTTATTTTAATAACATCTGTACCTGCGCCCTTGATATTTGCACCCATACTGTTGAGGAAGTTTGCAACATCAACTATGTGCGGTTCTTTTGCCGCATTTTCAATCACAGTCTGCCCATTTGCGGTAGCCGCCGCCATCATTACATTTATGGTTGCACCAACAGATACCTTATCCATATAAATTGACGCACCGGTAAGTTTCTCGGCTTTAATGTCAACATATCCGTAATCTACGCTATATTCCGCGCCAAGAGCAACAAAGCCTTTAAGGTGCAAATCAATAGGTCTTACACCAAAATCACAGCCGCCGGGCATTGCAACCCTTGCCTGTCTGAATCTGCCCAGAAGTGCTCCCATAAGATACGAGGAGGCACGGATTTTGCTGACCATTTCATAAGGTGCTTCATAGCAATTTAAGGAGCTTCCGTCAATACGCAGAACTCCCTTATCAATAAATTCGGCTTTTCCGCCAAGCTGATTTATTATGTCGATTAATACATAGGTGTCGCTGACAGCCGGTACATTTTCAATCACACATACATCCTTAACAAGGAGTGCCGCCACAATCAAAGCCACCGCAGAATTCTTTGCGCCGCTGATTTCGACCTCTCCCTCAAGCCTTGCACCGCCCAGGATCACATATTTTTCCATTTTTTCACCCACCTGGATTTAATCTTTAGTATATCAAAACTTTCGTGGTCTGTTTTATCTTAATTATTTTAACACAAATTATTATCAAAATCAATAGGAAATTTCAATTCACACACAATATTTTGTATTTTCAGCTTTTAGCATACCCAACATCGCCCTTTTCAATACCTATCCTGCCGTTTGTTTTATCAATTAAATCCGCAACAAATTTTTCAACCGAAGATTCCGGAACATAGGCTTTTACTTTAACCGCATCCGCATACTCCGTTTCGCCCATCATATAGTTTTGTGCACAAATCTCGCTTTGCACCTTGCCGAGGAGCGAATAGTCGCAGGAAACAGTTATTTCGCGGTACAAAACCATAGTAACCGGCTTTGCCGCCTCGATGCCAAGTTTTGCCGCCTTGGAATATGCGTGAACCAAGCCGCCCGTACCAAGCAGAATTCCGCCGAAATAACGGGTAACAACCACAATCAGATTGCTAAGCCCCTCTTTTTTTATCATATCAAAAACTGGCATTCCTGCCGTACCTGCCGGCTCGCCATCATCGCTGTACCGTTGGATATTGTTATCTTTAATAATATAGGCATAAACATTATGCCCTGCATCCCAGTATTTCTTTCTTAAGCCCTCGAGAAATTCAAGTGCCTCAGCTTCGGTTTTCACAGGCTTAACCGTTGCGATAAACCTTGACCGTTTTTCAACTAACTCGTCCACGCCCTCGCCCAGGACGGTTCTGTAGCTTTCTTTCACCTGCAATCACCCTTTCTTTTGTTCCAAAAACATTCTATCATATATTGACTTTCTATGCAAGTAAAATATAAGTCATCACAACAGCCATAAGCATCCCCGTTAAATCAGCAAGCAATGCAGATTTAATCGTATGGCGTATCTTTTTTATGCCAACTGCACCAAAATATACTGCAACTGTATAAAATGTAGTTTCGGTTGACCCCATCATAACCGATGCTACCTTTCCGGCAAGCGAGTCCGGACCGTTATTTTTGAAAATATCGTTTACTATGGCAATCGAGCCACTGCCCGAAACAGGGCGGAGAAGCGCAAGCGGCAATACATCGGCAGGGATTTTCAAAGCCTCGGTCAGCGGTTTTAACATATTCCCCAATATTTCAAGCGCACCGGACGCACGAAACATTGAAATTGCAACCATAAGTCCAACCAGGGGTGCAACAATCTGCAACATATTCTCTGCACCGGTTTTTGCGCCCTCCACAAAGCTGTCATAGACATTAATGCGTTTCAGCATACCAAAGGCAACTATCCCGACAATCATCACCGGCACGGCAAGGAGAGAAACAATCCGCATTTAAAGCTTCACCCGCCTTTGGAATATTTTTGCCGCAGTCACGCCGACAATTACAGCGCATATACTACATATCCAAACCGGAACAATTATCCCCGACGGGTCGGTTGAGCCGTACAGCTGTCTGAGTGAAATAACTGTTGACGGAATAAGCTGAATGGACGCCGTATTAATCACCACAAACATACACATCTCGTTGCTTGCAACAGAGCGGTGCTTATTTTCTCTGTCAAGCTCGTGCATTGCAGCAATTCCGAGTGGCGTTGCCGCATTGCCCATCCCCAGAAGATTTGCCACCATATTCATAACAATTGCACGCATTGCGGTAGAATCCTGACGGAGCTTTGGGAATATAACCTTTGTCACCGGTTTTAAAAGTCTTGCAAAAATATTTATAAGCCCCGAATTTTCTGCCACCTTTGCAATCCCCGTCCAAAGGCACATTGAGCCAAGCAATCCTATACAAGTTTCAACCGCCGATGCCGCACCCTCAATTGCACCTGCTGTAAGAGACTCAATTTGTCCGGTAAATATTGCCGCTGCGAAGGACAAAACCATCATTCCGCACCAGATATAATTAAGCATTTATACCCCTCTTTTTGTGTTTTTAATTAAATATATTCAAGGCACATACAGAATATTTATGTTAATTAAATGGGTAACACGACGACTGTTTTTGCACCATCCTTGTAATTTAATCTCAAAAAAACGAGAGAAATAAAAATTTCTCTCGTTTTTAATTTAGTTTATCGCAAGCTCTGCAATCTTCATTGCGTCATTAGTAATCACATCTGCACCTGCACCTCTGAGTTCTTCCTCACTGCGGAATCCCCAGAGAACACCGATTGAAAACACTCCTGCATTTTTTGCTGTTTGAATATCAGTTGCGGTATCACCGATATAAAGGCACTCCTCCGGCTTTACGCCAAAGCTCTCCATAATCTCAAAAACCGCATCGGGTTCGGGTTTCAGCGGAACGCCCGGTCTTGCACCGAGGCACAAATCAATTGCGCCCTCAGCAAAAAGCTGCTCTGCAACTTTCTTCGCTGTTACATCATCTTTATTGGACAAAATAGCAGTTTTAACTCCCTTTGTTTTCAGCTCAGCAAGCATTTCGGGTATACCATCATACAACTCGGTAAGGTACATAAAATCGTTATCGTATTTGTTCATATACCACTTATGTATCTCATCAATATTATCTAACCCAACATTTCTGAAATTCAGCATTCTTTCAACCAGAACCCGTGAACCGTTGCCCACCATCACCTTATACTGCTCGGTAGGGATTGCCTCGATACCGAAGTTTTCAAGGGTGGTATTGCCGAAATATGCAAGGGTATTGATGGTATTCACCAATGTTCCGTCCATATCAAAAATACATAATTTAATCATAATACAGTTATTCCTCCCATCAATTTTTATCGTTTTACAAACAAAATGGCGGCTCTGTTTTTCAGAACCGCCATAATTTGTGAATGTTAAAATTACACAAGCTCCAGAATTGAAATCTCAGCTGCGTCGCCGCGTCTGGGACCAACCTTTATGATTCTTGTATAACCACCGTTACGCTCTGCGTACTTGGGAGCAATCTCAGCAAACAGCTTTGTAACTACATCTTCCTTTGTGATGAAGGCAAGAGCCTGTCTTCTTGTGTGAAGAGTGTTCTTTTTGCCAAGTGTAATCATCTTTTCAGCCAGCTTCTGAACTTCCTTTGCACGGGTAGTTGTTGTTTCAATCTTACCTGCTTCGAGGAAAGAAGTTGTCATGCTTCTTAACATTGCAATTCTCTGATCAGTGGGTCTTCCCAACTTTCTCTGGTGTGCCATACTATCACCTCTTTCAATAAATTAACCATCTAAAGGCTTTGCCTTCAGAATTAATCCTCGTTTGCTGCAAGAGCAAGGCCCATACTTTCAAGCTTTGCTACAACCTCTTCGAGTGACTTGCGACCAAGGTTTCTAACCTTCATCATATCGTTCTCACTGCGGTTTGTCAAATCCTGAACTGTATTGATTCCGGCACGCTTCAAACAGTTGTATGAACGAACCGAAAGGTCAAGCTCTTCAATAGTGGTTTCGAGAACTTTTTCTTTCTTGCTCTCTTCTTTCTCAATCATGATTTCTGTGTTCTTTGCGCTTTCTGAAAGGTCAATGAACAGGTTTAAATGCTCGTTCATAATCTTTGCGCCAAGACTTACAGCATCCGGGGGGTCAATGGTACCGTCTGTCCACACTTCAAGTGTGAGCTTGTCATAGTCGGTAATCTGACCGACTCTGGTATTTTCAACGGTGTAGTTAACCTTCATTACGGGTGTGTAGATTGAGTCAACCGGGATAACACCGATTACCGGCTGGAGAAGCTGCTTGTTTCTGTCAGCAGAAACATAACCGCGACCCTTGTCGATAACGATTTCCATAAACAGCTTTGCGTCATCATTGAGCTTAGCAATGTGAAGGTCGCCGTTTATAATCTCCACATCGGAATCACACTTAATGTCGCGGGCACAAATGTCACCGGCACCTTCGTGGTTGATGTAGATTGTCTTCAGGCCGTCTGAATGAAGCTTTACTGCAAGCTTCTTGATGTTGAGAATAATTTCTGTAACATCTTCAGCTACGCCCGGGATTGTTGAAAATTCGTGCAGAACACCGTCAATCTTAACAGAGTTTACTGCAACGCCCGGCAGAGAAGAAAGTAAAATTCTTCTGAGCGAATTACCCAAAGTTGTGCCATAGCCTCTTTCTAAGGGTTCAACAACAAATTTTCCGTAACTGTTGTCCTCTGAGATATGAACACATTCAACTCTTGGTTTTTCAATTTCTATCATATTTAGCCCTCCTATTCAAATAATTTAACACAGGGATAACGCTGAACGCCTGTATCCTGCAAAGTCGCATCGGCTCTGCTTCACTTTCTGAATATGCAATATGCACATTCATCAGGGCTGTGTAAATAGGGTGGATTTTCCTCCGTGAAAGTTCACGGTAAAAAATCGGGTAGCGTTTATTACTTGCTGTAGTACTCGACGATAAGGTGTTCCTCGATGGGAAGATCGATATCTTCTCTGTCAGCAAAAGCAACTACTCTGCCTTCGAGAGTTTCCTTATTCATATCAAGCCATTTGGGAACAATTCTTGATTCTGTTGAAGCAAGGATTGCATCAAACTTGCTGCTCTGACGGCTTGTCTCGCAAACAGCGATAACATCGCCAACCTTTACGAGGTATGAAGGAATGTTAACCTTCTTGCCGTTTACCATAAAGTGCTTGTGAGAAACGAGCTGTCTTGCTTCAGGTCTTGAAGCTGCCAGACCGAGTCTGTAAACAACATTGTCAAGTCTTCTTTCAATGAGAGAGAGGAGGTTTTCACCTGTAACACCCTTTTCCTTGTTAGCAAGCTCAAAGTAGTGAGCGAACTGGCTTTCAAGGATGCCATAAGCGCGTCTTACCTTCTGCTTTTCTCTCAGCTGAGTACCGTATTCAGAAAGCTTGCGTCTGCCCTGACCGTGCTGGCCGGGAGCGTATGCTCTTCTTGTTATAGCACATTTATCTGTGAAACATCTGTCACCCTTTAAGAATAACTTATGTCCTTCGCGTCTGCAAATTCTGCAAACTGATTCTGTATATCTTGCCATGCTTTATTTCACCTCCTGAAATTACACTCTTCTTCTCTTGGGGGGTCTACAACCGTTGTGAGGAATAGGTGTAACATCCTTAATCATATTAACTTCAAGTCCTGCAACCTGAAGTGCACGAATAGCAGCTTCACGGCCGCTTCCGGGACCTTTTACATAAACCTCAACATACTTGAGGCCGTGTTCCATTGCAGCCTTGGCAGCTGTTTCTGCTGCCATCTGAGCTGCGAAAGGAGTGCTCTTCTTTGAGCCTCTGAAGCCCAAACCACCTGCAGATGCCCAGGAAATTGCGTTTCCTGCTACATCAGTGATGGTAACTATTGTATTGTTAAAGGTTGACTTGATATGAGCCGCACCTCGTTCAATATTCTTCTTTTCTCTACGACGTCTGGTTTTCTTGACTGCCTTTGCCATAGTAAATTTCACCTCCTGATATTAGCGGGGTCTAAACGATTTGCCCGTAAAGACACAGCTTAAAAACATCAATTATTTCTTTTTGTTGGCCATAGTCTTTCTGGGGCCTTTTCTCGTTCTTGCATTTGTCTTAGAACGCTGTCCTCTTACAGGAAGATTTTTCCTGTGGCGAAGACCTCTGTAACAGTTGATTTCAATGAGACGCTTAATGTCAAGTGCAATGTCGCGGCGAAGGTCGCCCTCAACGCTATACTTGTCGATCTCAGCTCTGAGTAAAGACACTTCATCCTCTGTCAAATCACGAACTCTTGTGTCGGGATTGATTCCTGTAGCAGCCAGGATCTTCTTGGATGTGGAAAGGCCTATACCGAAGATATAGGTAAGTCCAATCTCAACTCTCTTGTCATTTGGTAAGTCAACACCTGCAATACGTGCCATACTTTCTTTCACCTCCGAATAAATTTTTTCTTCTGAAAAGTGTTATGCGGAGCAGAATTTCACTTATCACAGCGGTCTT
>JAZQLR010000017.1:0-5817 GCA_045542775.1 Clostridia bacterium | reverse complement strand
GATATACACACTTTGTGTGTTCGATATATTTCACTTCGTGAAATTCGATATAAACTCGCTAGGCTCGTTTTCGATATGATATAAATCTCGTTTCCGTAAGGAAAGATATCGAGTGCGTCAGCACATATCGAATCCCTGGGGATATATCATAAATCTCGCAAGAGATTTATATCGCTGAATCTGCTCGTTCTAAAAGAACGACAGATTCAACATGATGAGTTCTCGGAAACAAATCAACGGGTTGAACTTTTTCGGTCACATACCCCAAATCCTCCAAAATCCGTAAATCTCTCGCAAGAGTTGACGGCTTGCAGGATACATAAACAATCCGTTTTGTCCCCGTGCCGGCAACCGTCTTTAAAAGGCTTTCCTCACATCCCTTTCGGGGCGGGTCAAGGATTACCACATCCGGCTTCTCGCCCTTAAGCTTTGGTGCTACGCCCTCAGCAGTTCCGCAATAATACTCCGCATTTTCAATGCCATTGAGCTTGGCATTCTCTTTTGCATTTTCAATTGCCTGCTCCACAACCTCAATACCTACAATCTTCTTTGCGCCCTTTGCTAAAAATTGACCTATTGTACCAATTCCGCAGTACAAGTCCCATACAATCTCCTTGCCCGAAAGCTGGGCAAACTCTGCCGCCTTGGAATACAGCACCTCGGTCTGGGCATTGTTCACCTGATAGAACGAAAGCGGAGAGATCTTGAATTTGCAATCACCAATACTGTCGATGATATAATCAACACCCCAGAGCGTTTTAAACTTTCTGCCAAGAACCACATTGGTCTTTCTGTCATTAATATTCTGAAGAACACCACAAAGGCCCTGAACCCGTTCACGCAAAGCTTTTACAAGCTCTTCTGCAAACGGCAGTTTTTCAGTATTGGTAACAATACATACCATCCGTCCGCTGTCACCACATCGTGTGTATATGTGGCGTATACATCCCGTGCCATCTTCCTCGTTATACGGCTCTATCTTATATTCGGTCATCCAGTCACGAACAGTCTTTAAAACATCCGGATTGCTATCGTCCTGAATTATGCACTTTTCAATATCAATTACCCTGTGACTATGCTGAGCGTAAATCCCTATCCCGTCGTCACTCACCGGGAACTGTCCTTTATTGCGATAGCCACGGCAATTCTTTGCCCCTAAAACCGGCGGAACTTCAACATCCAGCTTGCCTATTCTCCGCAAACAGTCCTCCACCTTTTGACGCTTATATTCAAGCTCGGCAGAATATTCCACATTCCAGAACCGGCACCCGCCGCATTTGTAAAAATACTCACATTCGGACTTGAGGCGGTTTGCCGAGGGCTTAATAACCTCCAACAACTTTCCTGCGGCGTAGTTTTTGAGGACCTTTATGATAATAACCCTGACAACCTCGCCCATAAGCGCATACGGAACAAACACAGCCATTCCCTCGGCTCTGCCTACACCGTCGCCCTCATCGGTTATACCTGTTATTTCAATTTCAAAAATGTCATTCTTATTCATTGCTTTCCTCCGTAGCTTTTGAAAGAACATCTAAGTTTCTTAACAGGACACTCTTTCCACGCCAGCTAAACGCATATTTGCCATACTTCTCCCTGAACTCTCTGTTTGAAAGTCCATCAATGTCACTTTTTTTAAGTTCGGTAATTCTGTCACATAAAAAATCCGGCATTGCTGTGGTCTTAAGACCTCGGTTATGCGGACAAACCTTTTGACACACATCACAACCCCAGCAAAGTCCGCCGTTTTTTATCAATTGTGTTTCCTCGTCCGAAAGCTCGCCCCGCTTTTGCGAAATTGCCGAAACACATTTTTCCGCATCAACCTTGCCGCCACGCAGTGCCCTTGCCGGACATTCGCGCTCGCATCTGCCGCACTGCAGACAATCTCTGTCCATTCGCGCATCAGGCTCAAGCTCCATATCGTGAGCAATCTGACCTATAAAGAAGTATGACCCATACTCCTCGCATATAAGCATTCCGTTTTGCCCGTAAAATCCGAGTCCTGCCGAGAATGCTGCATCACGGTCATTGAGTTCGCCTTTATCCACATGAATTCTCGTTTCTGTTGCACCAAGCCGACAAAGCTCTTTTTCAAGAACAGTCAGTTTCTCCTCGGCTACCGCGTGGTAGTCAAGGGCACGGGCATACATCGAAATATTCCCCGGCTCGTCTGCCACAAAATACGGAAAAAGGGCTACAACCGAGTTGTTGGTGAAGCCCACTTTATCAAGTCCTATTTCCTTTGCTGCTTTTAAAATCTGTTCCTTTATCATAATTCAATTCTGCCCTGAAGTGCTCTTGCAAGCGTTATCTCGTCAGCATACTCCAGCTCGCCGCCCACGGGAACGCCGTGTGCAATTCTTGTAACCTTTATCCCAAACGGCTTGATAAGCTTTGAAATATACATCGCCGTTGTCTCGCCCTCCAAGTTGGGGTTGGTTGCCATAATAACCTCACGCACCTCGCCGCCGGTTATTCTTGTCATAAGCTCCTTTATGCGGATATCCTCCGGACCTATATTGTCCATAGGCGAAATTGCACCGTGAAGAATATGATAAACGCCCTTAAACTCGTTGGTCTTCTCCATCTGAACAACATCTCTCGGATTTTCAACAACACAAATAACACCTTTGTCACGGGCAGGATTTGCACATACCGGACATTCGTCGCTGTCGGAAAAATTCTGGCAGGTCTTGCAGTAGGTTATCCGTTTTTTCGCCTCGGTGATTGCGTCGGCAAACCGGAATGCCTTTTCCTCCGGCAGATTGAGCACATGATACGCAAGCCTCTGCGCAGTTTTGTTGCCGATGCCCGGAAGCTTTCTGAACTCGTCTATTAAATTCTGAAGCGGTGAAACATAATAGTCCATCTCAATCAGTTCCTTTTCTGTTTATCAGAAAAGACCTGCCATATTCACAGGTCTTTTCAAGCTTTTAATTACTTCTTTGTAAGTGTAACTGTTTCGATTGCACCGTCCCAGCCTACTTCATAGCCCATTGCCTCTGCAATGAAACGGATGGGAATATAGGTTCTGCCCTCAGACATATTGAGGAAAGGTGTTACATCCATTGTAACCTTTTTTTCGTTATTCTGTGCATCCTTGTAGAAAAGTAATTCGCTGCCAACCTGCATAACAAAAATTTCACCTGCAGGGCCCATGCCAAATACCATCTGCTCCTTCTCCTGCCAGCTTACCTGAAAATTGAAGTGCTCGAGCAAGAATCTTACAGGAACAAATGTTCTCTCCTGCTTTTCAACGATTGCGCCCATTCCCTCAGCAATACCTGCTTTTTCGCCATTGATGAAAATTTCGGTATTTGCCGCGAATGCAGTCATTGAAACTGCCATACAAAGTACAAGTACAATTGAAATTAACTTTTTCATTATAAATCTTCCTTTCAAGATTAAAGATTTGCTAAACTTTTAAGCGCCTCTGCCTTGTCTGTCTTTTCCCAGGGGAGGTCAATATCACATCTGCCGAAGTGTCCGTAAGCTGCTGTCTGTTTGTAAATAGGTCTTCTGAGATTTAATGTATTGATAATTCCGTCGGGAGTGAGGTCAAAGGTCTTATCAACCAATTCTGCAAGCTTCTCCTCCGATACCTTGCCTGTGCCGAATGTGTCAATTCTGACAGAAACGGGTTTTGCAACACCGATTGAATATGCAAGCTGAACCTCACAGGACTTTGCAAGACCTGCCGCAACAATGTTCTTTGCAACATATCTCGCCGCATAAGCCGCACTGCGGTCAACCTTTGTCGGGTCCTTACCGGAGAATGCGCCGCCGCCGTGACGGGCATAACCGCCGTAGGTATCAACAATAATCTTTCTGCCGGTGTGTCCCGAGTCGCCCTGAGGACCGCCGATAACAAATCTGCCGGTAGGATTGATAAATATTTTTGTATCCTTATCCATAAGCTCTGCAGGAATAGTGCTTTTTATAACCGTGTTGAGAATATCCGCACGGAGCTGAGCCATATCAACCGCCGCATCGTGCTGAGTTGAAACAACAACAGCATCGATTCGTTTAACCTTGCCGGCTTCATCATACTCAACAGTAACCTGAGTCTTTCCGTCAGGTCTGAGGTATGACAGCTCGCCTTTTTTTCTCACCTCGGTGAGTCTTCTTGCCATCTTGTGTGCAAGATAGATTGCCGTAGGCATATATTCCTCGGTTTCGTCACATGCAAAACCAAACATCATACCCTGGTCACCTGCTCCATGTCCGTCACCGGCTTCGCCCTCTTTGAACTCGAGAGCTTTATCGACGCCCATTGCTATATCGGATGACTGCTTGTCCAGAGCGCAGATAACGCCGCAGGTATCACAATCGAAACCGTACTTTGCACGGGTATATCCCACTTCGCGAACAGTTTCACGGACGATATCTGAAATTTCAATTGATGCGGTGGTGCTGATTTCGCCAACAACCACAACAAGTCCCGTTGTAACAGTAACCTCACAGGCAACACGGGCAGCCGGGTCCTGCTCTAAAATTGCATCCAGAATCGCATCCGATATAAGGTCGGAGATTTTATCGGGATGACCTTCGGTAACAGACTCTGAGGTGAATAATTTTTTGTAATTCATCACTTATACCTCCTGTATGTTCAGCACCATAAGCGGTGCACAAATTACATTTTAACTCAACATAGATTATACTATTTTTTTATTGCTGTGTCAACCATTTAGCCGCTATTTTGCGTTTTTACTTGACAATATATGCTAAATTGCGTAAAATATATATGACAAAATTTTTAAAAGGTAGTGATTTTCAAATGAAAAAGCTCAGCACGAAAAATATGGTTATCACCGCATTGCTCATTGCCTTCGGTATAATCATCCCCACAATGTTTAAACCGCTTCAGGTAATACTTCCTCCGGCATTTACAGCCACCATTACCGCACATGTCCCGATTTTCATTGCAATGTTTCTTTCACCGGCATCGGCAATCTTTACTTCAATCGGTACAACCCTCGGTTTTTTGTTCTCGGGTATTCCGCTTGTTGTTGTCGCAAGAGCTGCATCACACATTGTATTTGCACTTGTCGGTGCGTATATGGCACGCAAACACAAAAGCGTAGTTCTTATCGGAATTGTTACCGCTGTTCTCCACGCTGCACTTGAAGCTGTTACCGTTTATCTGTTCCTTGCCCTTGGCTGGACTCAAGGCAACGGCTCATCATTTGTTTCAATCGCATTCTATACAACCGGCATAGGAACTCTTATCCACCACTCAATCGACTACATACTGGCAATAATTCTGCTCAAGGCACTTTCAAAAACCAGTGCAATAAAAGCTTTGCCGAAATTATTCTAATAAAAAATAATTTACAGATATAATATTTCAAACTACCAATCAAACACTTAGCAGTAAAAACCAATATCATATCAATTGCAAAGGTACGAATATTTTTTCAATCGCAAGTATATAAATAATATAGGGCTTTACCAAATTGGTAATGCCCTATATTATTATAATGTGTTATTTTCCTCTCCTCCCCTATTTGGTTGTTATAACCAAATAGTCGGTGTATTTCCAAAAATCAGTTGGGTTGGTAATCTTTATTGCCGAACATACATCATCGTCGTTCATTATCAGTTCGTAGCTTCCTTCGGGGTGTTTGGATAATACTTTTACTTTTTCTTTGTTGATATCGATTACGGAAGTAGTGGTTTTGTCGGCTTGTGTAAATAGGTCGGTGTTCATATTGTTGGTAACTTGTTGTTTCTTACCTAAGCCTATAAATCCACCGGTCTTGTTTACTATTCCTGCTTCTTTCAATTCTTTGTATGTTCCTATTATGTAATATA
>JAZQLR010000016.1:0-6724 GCA_045542775.1 Clostridia bacterium | reverse complement strand
AATCTATAAATCACAAAGGAGGCACACCAAATGAATAATGATCAGAGCTTATTTTTTCTTGAAATACTTTCATCAATAAAGCAAGCGTCTTTCACCGTACATAATTCCTTAAATCACATTTCCGTGGAGAACTTCAGTCTTTCGGATTTTCAATATCACAAAGCATCACTTTTAGGTATTTTACAGATAAACCGCCTGTGCAGTTCGGGCGAGTATCTTCTTTCCAATAATAAAAGCGTTCTTACATATTCATCTTTTAAGATAGAGCAGTTGCTTGACCAGATTTCGTCGGCGTTCAGCTCAACCGTATCCGAATATTTCCCCGTTTCCGTCAACTGTTATACAAGGCTTAACCGTACGTTTTCGGTTTACACAGATGATAGCAAACTGGAGCTTGCCATTCTGCAATTACTTTATTGCTCACTGAAAAATGCCTCTATCGAAAGACTTGAACCTATAAAAGTCACCTTTTATGCTACCGAGACAAAGACTCACATCGTTTTTCACATCCGTGATACCGGCAAGACACTCAACGATTCGGTTGTGAGTTCTTTAGATTCTTCCGACAATTCCTTATCATTTAAATGTGATAAGCTTAATTACAATGCCGTTATGGCACAATCTGTTGCAGTTGCCAACAAGGCTGTCTCGGAGCTTTCGGGCAAGCTTGAATATGCTCCGCTTAAAACCGGCAACCGTTTCGATATTTACCTGCCAAAGCAGCCTGCCAGTGCACAAAAAGGATTGTTCTCTCCGGCTATACACATCCCAAATCTTGTTAATTATTCAGCAACTTTTGGTGAATTCAAACTTGAACATATTATAAACAAAGCACTTAATTCTGCGGATAAAACGGAGGCGTTGTAATGATTGGTGTTCCGGAATATGTAATTCGGATTTTAAACATTTTTGAAGACTCGGGTTTTGAAGCGTATACTGTGGGTGGCTGTGTGCGTGACAGTTTTCTAGGCAAAATACCCTCGGATTGGGATATTACTACATCGGCACCGCCCGAAAAGGTTCTTGAGCTTTTTTCGGCTTTCACCACAATTCCCACGGGTCTGAAACACGGAACAGTTACCGTTATAAATGACGGCAATCCCGTTGAAATAACCACCTATCGTATTGACGGAGAATATACAGACTGCAGGCATCCCGAAAGTGTAGCCTTTTCATCAAGGCTGGAGGATGACCTTGCCCGTCGGGATTTCACCGTTAACGCAATGGCGTACAGTCCGACTAAAGGGCTTAAAGACCCGTATGGCGGACAAAAGGACCTTAGCATCAAGCTTTTGCGTTGTGTTGGCAATGCGGCCAAACGCTTTGGCGAGGATGCTCTGCGAATAATGCGTGCGCTGAGGTTTGCCGCAACGCTGGGTTTTGAGATTGAAGAAGATACAGCCAGGGCAATTAAAAGCTGTGCACCACTCCTCGAAAGCATTGCAAAAGAAAGAATATGCGTTGAGCTGTCAAAGCTGCTCCTTGCAGAAAATCCGGAAAAAATATTGCTCGATTATAAAGATATTTTTCTTGGAGTTTTAGGTATTAAGTGCCTTGTTACTGACTCCGCATGGGCGAAAAACTGTAAGGCTGTATCTTTGGCTGCGCCGCATCTTCCGCTGAGGCTTGCACTTATGCTAAACGGTCTCCCCGTTTCCGATGCACTCCGGCGCCTTAAATTCAGCAATGCGATAAAGCATACCGCCGAGACAATTTCAAAAGGTTTAGCTGTTGAAATTCTGCCGGATAAAGCTTTGATAAAAAAGCAGCTCCGTGAATTTGGTGCTGAAAATATGGATTATATTATTAAAGGAAAGCGCGCGCTGTCCGGCGGCACCGAAGCCCTTAAAAGCATTGAAGAAATAATATCGGATATAAAGGCAAACGGCGAATGCTACCTGATTTCGCAGCTTAACATAAACGGACAGGACCTTTCAGAACATCTTGGCATTAACGGACCGGAAATAGGGAATGCACTTGAAATACTTTTAGATGCCGTAATTTCCGGAAAATGTGAAAACCAAAAAAATGCTTTGCTGGAACTTTTAAAAAAATAAGGCTGTGATTTTATCACAGCCTTTTTTATTATTCTGAGTTATGCGGTCCGGGCTTTATTAGGCGAAGATAAAATAGCGCAGAACGGACAAACCGAACCCAAGGGGGTTACCCGAAGGCGTATACAGATACGCCGAGTGGTGAGGTTTGTTCGTAGCATAAACGCATTTTGCGTTATGTGGTCCGGGCATTTTATCACAGCCTAAAAGTTAATGGATTTGCTTCGGTACTTTACATTAAGAACTAATCCAATCGCAATCATATTTGTCAGCATTGACGAGCCGCCATAGCTGAAAAACGGAAGCGGGATACCTGTTACCGGCATTATACCGATACACATACCTATATTTTCGATTATATGGAACGAGAACATCGCCGCAACACCTATACATATATATCTGCCGAGATTGTTGCGTGCATTCATCCCAATGGACAGACATCTTAGCACAATTGCAACGAGTAGCGCAATAACGAGCAAACCGCCTAAAAATCCCAGTTCCTCACATACCACCGAGAAGATAAAGTCGGTATGGCGTTCGGGCAGGAAGTTATTGTACTGGCTGCCGCCTTTGTAAAGTCCGTTACCAAACATACGGCCGGAGCCGATTGCGATTTTCGACTGCGTTACCTGATAGCCCGTACCTGACGGGTCATTTTCCGGATTGAAGAGATTGATTATTCTTTCCTTTTGGTAGGGTTTAAGAACAAAAAACCAACCCAAAGGCGCTGCCACAGATACCGCACCGATGCCACAGGCTATATACTTCCAGCTGATGTTTGCCGCAAAAAGCATTGACACCATTATAAAGCCGAAAACAACCGCTGTTCCAAAGTCGGGTTGCAGTAAAATCAAACCGATAAGAAGCCCTGCGTGAAGTAACAGGAACATAACATTCCGTGGTCTGTCAATCAAATCATCAACCTCGGACAAATGTCTGGCAAATGTAATAATAAACGCCAGTTTAACAAGTTCGGCAGGCTGAATTCCTATCGCCGAGCCAAAACGGAACCAGCTTCGTGCACCGTTCTCCAGTTTGCCGATGCCGGGGATAAGAACCAAAATAAGCAGTATCACCGAAATGCCGTACAGATACAGCATAAGGTCAGCAAGATACTCGTAGTCCAGAACCATCAAAAGTCCAATCATACCAATGCCGAGCAAAAGAGCACCGCTCTGCACCACAACATGCCTCGCAGGCGATGGTGATGCGCTTGAGATCATCACTATGCCAAATATTGCTGTTGCCAGAACAAGGAAAAACAGCGGAAAGTCAAAATTCTTTTTTAAATCCTTGTGCTTGTTCAGATTATCAATAACCAAAGCACCATCACTCCTTAAGCCGAGGGGAGTCAAACCCCATAAACCTTAAATTTGTTAAATGTTCATATTTCTTTAAAACTCAACGCAACTCCGTCGCCGATTGGAAGTATTGCCGTGCTAAGTTCGGGATGCGAATTCAGCATATCCAGATACGCCCTAAGCCTACGGACAATTGTTATTTTTCGCCTCACAACCAGTTCGTCAGTTGCGGTCATACCCTTATATAGTACATTATCCGAAATTAGTACGCCGCCTTTCTTCAAAAGACGCATACAATGCGGAAAGAACTCCATATACTGGCCTTTTGCCGCATCAACGAATATTGCATCGTATTCCTCTGCGCCCTGCATTTCGGCAAGTACCTTAACTCCATCGCCACGAATTAGCCGGATTTTTTCATCCAGACCCATCTTTTTTATATTTGCTTCGGCTATATCCGCCATGTCCTCGGATAATTCAACCGTCACAATTTCCGCTCCGCAGCTTTGGCTCATTCTTATTGCGGAATAACCGATTGCAGAGCCGACTTCGAGAACTTTTCCGGCACGCATAAGCTTAAGTAGAACTTCAATGAACCGTATGCTTTCAGGCTGGGAAATGGGGACATCGTTTGTCTTTGCAAACTCTTCCATCTCCTTTATGTAGCCCTCACGCGGCGGAATGGTGTCTCTTATATATCTTATTATATATTCATAATTTATATTATCTTCTTCAATCCAGGATTTCATATACGAAACCTCTCCCTCGCAGTCTTATTTCAGTTTTGCAGTTCTTTAACAATCCGGATGTGTTCCTCATTGGTCCGTGAGAACACATTTTCGCTGCCGTCCGCTCTTGCGGCAAAATACAGATAGTCGGTATCCTCCGGCATCAGCGTCGCCTTAACCGAAGCCACGCCCGGCGAAGCAATAGGCCCAACCGGAAGTCCGGGGTTTATATATGTGTTATAGTCCGACTTTATTTTTATATCAGAATTACTTAAAACCGCCTTGCGCTCCTTGATTATATACTGCACCGTTGCACACGAGCCGAGAGCCATATTTATTTTCAGCCGGTTATGGAAAACCGACGAGACCTTGCCGCGCTCGCTGTCGTTTGCAGCCTCACGCTCAACAATTGATGCAAGCGTTACCACCTCGTCGAGCGTATAGTCGGTTGCCGCATTTTTATAAAGCGGAACCACATTATCTTCAAACGCCTGAAGCATTTTTGTTATTATATCGTACTCGGATGCTCCGACAAAAAACTCATAGGTGGCCGGAAACAGGTATCCCTCAAGTCTGTTCTCGGTTCTTTTTATGTCTTTTATAAAATCAAAATCAAACTCACCCTCGTCCAGAAGTCTTAAGAATTCATCCTTATCAGCCATACCCAAGCTTTCAAACTTTTCGGCAATCTGCCACGCCTCAAATCCCTCGGGTATAAGAACAGTTACGGTCTCGTTTTCTGCAATCTCCGGCGTGCTGACAAGCTTTTTTATAATCGAAGAATAACTCTGACCTGTTCCAACAAGATGTCCGCCCTGCTGGAAAACATGTTCGCCGCCAAGCTTTTCATATATTCTGAAAGCAAAGGGATGCCTTATAACATCCTCGTCTTTAAGTATCTGCGAAATACCTTTAACACTTGTCCCTTTGGGAATTTCAATCATAACCTCGCGGCCATTGCCGGGCATCATGCCAAGCATATCCGAAAACACGGACACAACCCATATAAAAACACAAAGAACCAAAACCGACAGCAAAATTACCACCGCCGATTTAAGGTTCAATCTGCCATAGTCTGAATTTTTGAATTTACAAATCCATCGTTTCATAAAAATCACCCTGCAATATTGAGCCAAAAGCTCTTAAGCACCACAACAGCAATACTTAATATAACCGGAAGACTGAAAACACTGTTTACCACCAAACCTCCCGTTTTAAACTCTGCCTGTGTGGGCATAGCATTTTTTTGCCCGATAAGCAGCATAAACGCCGCCGCAAAAGCCAACACCGCCAAACCGAGAACCAGGTAAATATAATTAAAAATTCCCGGAGCAATATATACGCTGAAAAGCAAAGCGGTAAGATTGCTGAAAGCATGATACACCATCGCTGCATAAAGCGAATTGCTCTTTATCAGTATCAAGGATGCAACAATTCCCATAAACAAAAATCCGGCAAGCTCATTCAGGCGCATATGTAAAGATGCAAATATAATTGCAGTAAAAAGCACCGCAGCCTTGGTATTACAGCGGTTATACGCACGGAATATAATACCTCGCATCCAAAACTCCTCCAAAGCTGCAGGAATAATAACCAGGCATACAAGCCCGAGAACAACCTCTCCCCAGCTCATAGCAACCGGCACAGCTTCTGCCGCTTTACCGCCCATAACTTCATTAATAATAAAGTTGCCCGGAATATTAAGAAGCATCATAACAAACTGACCAAAAACACCAAGTGTTGCGGCAAGCAAATAAAAACCGATTTTGGTTTTGTTAAGGCAAAGCTCCGCCTTTGCCCTTTTTCCGGTCCACGCCGTTTTTGCATAGACCATAATCGGCACACCAATCGCAATCAGTTCAATCGCTGCAATTCTGATATATGTGTGCGGTGGCGTTGACATAAAGCTCACCGCCGCCTCAATTGCGGTTTCTGCCGCAAACTGAGCAAGCACTACCCAGAATATCATCCAGCGCACGCTTTTAATTTGTCTTCTTAGCTCGTATTTTTTATCTGACATTCTAACCTTCCCGTTTAATCTATTAAATGTTGCATCTGCAAAAGAACTTCTTCGCCCTTGTCCGGCATAAAGAAATCAACAATCTTTGCCCCGAACAGCATTGATGCACCTGCACCTTTACCTGTAACTATGTTTCCGTCTGAAACTGCCCCGTCAGTGCAAAGCTTTGCGCCGTCAAGGTACTGTTCAAAGCCGGGGTAACAAACGGCATTTTTACCCTTTAACAACCCCAGTCCACCAAGAACCATGGGGGCTGCGCAAATTGCCGCAATCAACAGATTATTCTCTGCGCAGTATAAAACACACTTCTTTACTTCTTCATCATTTTGCAGGTTTGTTGTACCCGGCATTCCGCCCGGCAGAATTACTCCCTGCATATTCTCAAACGACACCTCGGACATTTCTATATCAGCAAGCACCTTGACTCCGTGGCTGCCGCAAACTTCCCTGCCCGAAACGCCGACCGTCTTTATTTCAATTCCGGCTCTGCGGATAACATCGAGCGATGCAATCGCTTCGGTTTCCTCAAACCCCTCTGCCAAAAACATATACAACATAAATTAACCCTTCTTTGCCTTAAAGACTTCAACCATAAATTTCGGAAGTGCCGCAAACCGTCCT
>JAZQLR010000015.1:0-16372 GCA_045542775.1 Clostridia bacterium | reverse complement strand
GCAAAAATTAAATCGGATGTAATGAGCGAACTGAGACGGGCATTCAAGCCGGAATTCCTTAACAGAATTGATGACATCATCATCTTTACCCAGCTCAGCCGTGACAACATCAAGGAAATTGCAACCAAAATGCTTGCAACCCTCAACGAAAGACTTGCCGCAAATGGCATCACAGCTACATTTGCAGAAAGCGCAATTGATCGGATTGCAGATGTCGGCTTTGACCCCACATACGGCGCAAGACCGCTCCGCCGTGCAATCCAGTCGGATATTGAGGATATGCTTGCCGAAAAAATGCTTGACGGCACAGTAAAAAATGGCGACAGCATAACAGTAGAGTTCAAAGACGATAAATTCGACATCACAAAATAACAAAAAGCAAAAACGGACAGTTCATCACGAACTGTCCGTCTTTTCATTTTCTCCTAAATCCTCGCAACTCCCGACCGAGCCGCCGCCTCAGCCACCGCTGATGCAACCGCCTTGCCCACTCTCGGGTCAAACGCCTTGGGAATTATGTACTCTGCACAAAGCTCGTCATCCGCAACAAGTCCGGCAATGGCATAGGATGCCGCCATCTTCATTTCCTCGTTAATATCCGACGCCCTAACATCAAGCGCACCGCGGAATATTCCGGGAAAAGCTAAAACATTGTTTATCTGATTGGGGAAGTCTGACCGTCCCGTTCCCACAACAGCCGCCCCTGCTTCAAGTGCCAAATCTGGCATAATCTCCGGCACAGGATTTGCCATCGGGAACACAATCGCCCCCTTTGCCATGGACTTAATGTTTTCAGCCGTAACAATATTGGGTGCAGAAACGCCAATAAACACATCAGCACCACACAACGCATCCGAAAGACTTCCTTGAATTTTTTCAGGATTGGTCTTTTTACTCATTTCCGCATGCACCTCGCTGAGTCCGTCCATTCCCTCACAAATTATACCAAACTTATCACAAAGAATAAGATTCTTTACACCAAGTCTCAACAAATGATTTGCAATCGCAGTACCCGCACTTCCTGCCCCGTTTATAACAAGCTTTATTTCATCAATCTTTTTGTCAACTACACGAAGCGCATTAATGAGCGCCGCCGCAACCACAATCGCCGTTCCGTGCTGGTCATCGTGAAACACGGGAATATCACACATCTCCTTGAGTCTCCGTTCAACCTCAAAACAACGAGGCGCCGCAATATCCTCAAGATTAATTCCGCCAAACGAGCCGGAAATGTTATATATAGTCTGCACCAGCTCGTCCACATTCTTTGTTTTTATGCAAAGGGGAAACGCATCAACATCAGCAAACTCCTTGAACAAAACACACTTGCCCTCCATAACAGGCATACCCGCCTCAGGGCCAATGTTGCCAAGACCAAGAACAGCCGAGCCATCGGTGATTACCGCAACTAAATTATGCCGGCGTGTAAGCTCGTAAGATTTGTTTATATCATCTTTTATAACAAGACACGGCTCTGCCACACCGGGGGTATATGCGGTTGATAAATCCTCGCTGCTTTCCACCTTTGTGCGTGACACAACCTCAATTTTGCCTTTCCAGTCATAATGCTTCTCAAGCGCAAGCTTTTTTATATCCATTTTTTCTGTCGCTCCTTCAAAAATCATATACTCCAAGTATAATCCATTTAATACGGCTTGTCAATCTAAGCACCGTTTGCCTCCAAGCTAATCTTTAATTACAGATTTAAAAAATCTTTTCTGTATTTCACCTTGAAGAACTCTGCAAGCTCCACCATTTCTTCGTCTTTTATTGTGTTAATTCTCGGAAGATGTGCAGTCAACATATAAATTTGTGCAGCTTTTTCCACAGTTTCTATTAGTCCAAAGGTTTCGTCTATTGTTTTGCCTGCACCGTATACACCATGCATCCCCCAGATAACCGTGCGGAATTCTTTAATTTTTTCTGCAGTTGCTTCGCCGATGGAATTTGTGCCGCAAAGCATCCAGGGCAAAACTCCAACGCCTTCAGGAAACACCACTATACACTCTGTGCACATTTCCCATAGAGTGTGGGTAAACTTCTTATCATCCAACTCGTGAACATAGTTCATTGCAAGCAGATTGGTAGGATGACAATGCATAACAACTCTGTTTTGGGGGTCAACAGTGAGCCTTGCCGCATGGCTCATTAAATGAGCAGGAAGCTCAGATGTGAATTTGCTGCCATCTTCATAACCCCAAAGGAGTTCAGCCGTAGAGCCGTCTTTTGCAATGCGGAGTATACCCAGATTATTGGCAGGGTCGTCATACACATTCTTGAAATATTTTCCCGTACCTGTAACAATAAAGATTTTACCAACAAGCGTGGGCGCATTAAATCCGATAGGAATTGTACGAATAACATTATCAAGGTCAAGATACTCTCCCACCTCTTTTTCATCAAGTATGTAGCTTATGTTACCACCGTTTCTCTCATCCCAGCCAAGACGATACATATTTGATGTAATGTTCCTCATTTCTGTTACAAAAGGTGCTTCTAAAATATTTTTCATCATCTCTCTACCAACACTTTCTTTTTTTATTTTATTCCAAAGTCAAGGGGATTATTTTTTCTACCTTGTCCTATACACCAAAAAATGTACGTCCCCAAATGGCTTCCCTTGTCTTGGCTTTAATAAGTATCCATTTCCACCTTTCTTTTTAAGAAAACACTAACAGCCTTATGATCTCGCATTATGAGATTTTCATAATGCATATCATCATAAATTAATTCATAATATCCCCATAGTGCAGTGGCTATATGTGAACTATTAAATCTATAATACCAATCAACATTAATAATTTTATCTATAACCAAAAACAACTCAGCCGGATACCACGATGGTAAATCTTCATATGTACCGATTATTAAATAGTATAGAATTCCATTTAATATCCCTTGTCCATATACCGTATAAACTTCGTTTACTTTTAATGGATATTTTGTTTCATCAGTATCACCACTATATTTTTTTGTTGTTACAAATAACCCTTCTCCTGTATTACACAGACATTTCACCTTCATATTCTCACAATCCTATCATATTAAATATATGCTTTGTATTCATTCCATAGAGCCATTTGGGGACGTACATTTTTTGGCACATTTTCCAACACCTAAACAATGATACATTCCGCTTTCGTCCCATCAATACTTCTTTCCCAAATTATACCATACATATCTTTGTTAGTCAATTTTTCTTTCGTATTTACCACTCCAAATTTAGTCTAAATAATCTTTCAATGAATATATTTAATCAAAGGAATTATTTTGAAAGGACTTGACTTTATGAAGATTTTCGTAATAACCAAACGCACGGGAATAATGCTTGCACTTGTTGTTCTGCTTGCATTTTCTCTGGTTTACATAGGAAAAAGCGATGTA
Organism: Clostridia bacterium; assembly: GCA_045542775.1. Taxonomy (GTDB): domain Bacteria; phylum Bacillota; class Clostridia; order Monoglobales; family Monoglobaceae; genus SIG440. The sequence goes on along the minus strand of JAZQLR010000015.1, from coordinate 12,988 downwards.
CTTCCGGTATCAGGGGCAAAACGGGATTTACCCATCTACTGTGTTCAAAAAGCCGAAGACGACAAGGTTGTGGCAATGAGCTTTGATGCCGCCTGGGGCAACGAGGACACCGGTCAGTTAATCGAAATAATGAACAAATATAATGTCAAAACCACTTTTTTCGTAGTTGGCGGCTGGGTGGATAAGTTCCCCGAATCGGTAAAACAGCTGTCCGACGCAGGTCACGAAATTATGAACCATTCAGACACCCACCCCCATATGACTCAGATTTCGGTTGAAAAAATGAAAGAGGAAGTCCAAAGCTGCGATAAAAAAATCGAGAAAATAACCGGCGTAAAACCCAACCTTTTCCGCGCCCCCTATGGCGACTATAACAACGCAGTTGTCGGCGCAATGCGCGATACGGGTCACTTCACAATCCAATGGGATGTCGACAGCCTCGACTGGAAGGACTTAACAGCCACCGAAATTACCGACCGCGTATTAAAAAAGGTAAAACCCGGCTCAATAATCCTGTTCCACAACGCCGCAAAACATACCCCCGAAGCTCTGCCATCTATAATCGAAAGCCTACAAAAAGACGGTTATAAAATCGTGCCGGTCTCCCAGCTGATTTACAAAGAAAACTTCACCGTCGATAACGCCGGAATGCAAATACCAAACACTACTCCCAAAACCGATGCAAAGACAGAAAATCCGGAAAAACCCGAATCCAAACCTACCTCCACCCCATCACTTATACCAATAGAATGATATACAAAAAGGACCAACCCGTATCGGATTGGTCCTTTAAAATTGTTCAATTACTCTTCCCCATCATCCTCGGGCATATCCCAGGTGTGGTACACATTCTGCACATCGTCGTTATCTTCAAGCATATCTATAAGCTTTTCAAGATTTTTAACTGCATCGGCATCGTCTACCTGAGTGAGGGTTTGCGGAATATAGCTGATTTCCGCCTGCTCGAATTCATAGCCCTTTGCCTCTAACGCTTCACGAACCTTACTGAAGTCCTCAGGTGCGGAAGTTACCTCAAAGCACTCGTCCTCAGCCGAGAAGTCCTCTGCGCCTGCATCAAGTGCATCCATCATAAGGGTATCCTCATCAATACCGTCAGCCTTAGCAATTACAAGCTGGCCCTTGCGGTCAAACATAAATCCTACGCTGCCTGTCTGTCCAAGATTGCCGCCGTACTTGTCGAAATAATGTCTTAAATCACCTGCGGTACGGTTTTTGTTATCGCTGAGTGTTTCAACCATAAACGCAACACCGCTGGGACCGTAGCCCTCATATACAAGCTCAAAGTATTCCTTTGCGCTGTCCTCACCTGCCGCCTTTTTGATACTTCTCTGAATAGTATCGTTGGGCATATTGTTTGCCTTTGCCTTTGCGATTGCATCACGAAGCTTTGAGTTGCTGTCCGGATCGGGACCGCCCTCCTTAACCGCAACCACAAGTTCACGGCCTATCTTTGTGAAAAGCTTACCTCTTTTTGCGTCGAGCGCACCTTTCTTTCTCTTGATTGTCGCCCATTTGGAATGTCCTGACATACTTTACTTCCTCCAACTTTTGTCTGAATTTTATCTTTAGCAGAACTATTTGTTCTCCTCAATAACCTCTTTAAGACCTGCGGCAAGACCCGCAATGCCCTGAATTTCCGACGGAATAATAATCTTTGTAGCCTTGCCGTCAGCCGCTTTCTGGAACGCCTCAAGACTCTTGAGTGTGAGAACTGCAGTCTGCGGTGCAGCTTCGTTAAGCATCTTGATACCGCTTGCCGTAGCCTCCTGAACGCTGAGTATTGCCTGCGCCTCACCCTCGGCAATGCGTATAGCCGATTCCTTTTCAGCTTCAGCCTTAAGAATTCTTGATTCCTTTTCAGCCTCTGCCGCAAGAATTGCAGCCGCCTTTTCACCCTCGGCAACCAGAATTGCCGACTTCTTTTCACCCTCAGCGCGAAGGATTGCCTCACGGCGTTCACGCTCTGCCTTCATCTGCTTTTCCATCGCCTCGCGAATTCCGGTGGGGGGAATAATATTCTTAAGTTCAACACGGTTAACCTTGATACCCCAAGGGTCAGTTGCCTCGTCAAGAATCGAACGCATCTTTGTGTTAATAACATCACGGCTTGTCAAGCTCTCATCAAGCTCCATATCACCAATGATGTTTCTGAGTGTGGTAGCTGTCAGATTCTCAATAGCCGACATCGGCAGCTCAACGCCGTATGCATAAAGCTTGGGGTCGGTAATCTGAAAATATACCACTGTATCAATCTGCATAGTTACATTATCCTTGGTGATAACCGGCTGCGGCGCAAAATCCACAACCTGCTCCTTGAGAGTAACCCTCTTTGCAATACGGTCAATAAACGGAATCTTCACATGCAGACCCACATTCCAGGTGCCGCTGTAAGTCCCGAGTCTTTCAATTACATACGCATGAGCCTGAGGAACAATCTTAATGTTTGCAATTATAACAACAACCAGAATAAGAAGAATGTATACTATAAACATCACTTAACCTCCGTTTTTAGTTTTCACTGATTTTTTCAACCACAACACGAACACCCTCAAGCGCAACTATGCGAACAGCCGTGCCGGTTTCAAGCAGTGTTCCGTCTGCAGTCTTTGCGGACCATATCTGACCCATAACCTTAACCTGACCTGCATTTTCCACCGGGTCAATATCAACAATAACAGTACCGGTTGCGGAAATAATACGGTCTGCATTTGTCGCAACAGCCTTTTTGCCAAGAAATTTCTTGGTCAGCGGTCTGGTCGCAACAACCAGAATTGCCGCAAGCACAACAAAAATCACCGGAAGTGCCGAACCACTTATACCAAGCGCCGCAAGAATCGCTACCACAAGCGCCGACACTGCAAACCATACGGTAATCAGATTAGCGGTCGATGCTTCTATTGCTCCGAGAACTACTGCCAAAGCAAGCCAGAAAATTGCATTCCCGTTCATATTATCACCTCGTATCCCGACACTATACATCGGATAAATTCAGTTCACATACAGCAAACGGAACCACACAGAGTTCCGTTAAATATGCTAATATGATCTTTTGTAGCCGCCGTTTCGCTTACCCTCTGTATTACGCTTAAGGTCCTGAATTTTTTCATCACTGTCCTGCTTGAACTTGAGTAGCTTATCCTCGAACGACATTTCTTCCATATTCTTTTTGCCGCCGAACTCAAAAACCTCGGGCGCGCCCTTAAGACCGCCTGTACAGGGACGAGGCTCGCGCTTTTTCTTTGCACCGTCTTCGTTTGCCCTCTTTATGGACAGGCTGATTTTGCCCTGTTCATCAACAGACATAACCTTTACCTTAACACTCTGACCCTGAGTCAGGTGTTTGCTTATGTCCTCCACATACTCCGATGACACCTCTGAAATATGTACCAGACCGGTCTTTCCTCCCTCAAGCTCAACAAAAGCACCAAAGGGTGCAATACCGGTAACTTTGCCGCGAAGTACGCTTCCTTCCTCAATTTGCATAACCTAAAAAAATCCTCCTCAAGTATTGCAAGCAATACATTATGTAAATAAAAATTATTTCAATGATGAACTACTGAGTAATATCAATAAACACACGCTCGTTTGCCTTAACAAGACCAAGCTTGTCTCTGGCAATGCGTTCAAGATACTCGTCGGTGCCTGCCTGCTTAAGCTCGTCCTCAAGCCGCTGCTGCTCCAGCTGTGCCGCCGAAATCTTGTCCTTGTATTCCTCCGCAACCTTTCCGCATTTAGCCAGGGTAACTCTCTGCTGAATTAAAATAACAGCCACATATACGCAAACAGCCAGAACTAAAGCCGCCTGCACAAGTCGTTTAAGGTTTGTTTTTTTTACTTTTCTTCGTTTTGTCTGCTGCATCTTAAACACCACCCTGCCGTAAAATTTCGGGCAAATCGCCACATTAAAACACTTTCTTAGCTTATATTATAAACCAGAGCCACCCGTTTGTCAATAGAAAACTACTTTTTTCTAAGCACCATAAACGCACTTTTAACGCGAATTCTCGACCTGAGCTTCGCCTGCCGTGCAAGCCGCTTTGCACGCCTGAGTCCCTTGCCTGTATACCACGCAACAACCGCAATTGGCTTTTTGAGTGCCTTGAATATAATCCGCACCGGAAAAAGGCAAATCCGCACAACACCGACAAACGCTTTCATAAACCAGCGAACAAGAGCTGTTCCGGCATCTACCACCCGATTTCTTACAACAACAAAATAAACCGTCGTCCCAGGCGCACCGCCTATAAACCCCTGCCACCGCACCTCACCGCTGTTTTTGAGATACGCAACATAAAACAGCATAAGCGCCGCCACCACAAAAAACAGAATATCCTCCACCGTCACAACCGAAGTCCCGACCGCCACAATCCTCCGGCTTATCCTGAGAATGTCATAGAGAAGCATCGCCAAAATCCCTGTAAGCACACTGCACAAAAAGAATATTGCCTCGCCGGAAACTGTTGAATACAAACCGCTCACCTACTTGAATATTTTACTGAAAAATCCGCCACTCGACTTATGCCCATCCTCGTATGTAATTGCGTCAACAACCCCCTCAATCTCAAGCTCCCCGTTTTCAACATTAAGGCGGTTTATCCGAAGTTCTGCGCCACGCACCGTCATTATCCCCTCTGTTGTATATGCAATCACCTTGTCATCATCAAAGCTGTCAACATCCTCCACTCCGGTAACCGCAAGCCTTTCTCTGCCCTGCATCTGAAGTCCGTGTTTTTTTTCTTCCATCTGGAACTCTCCCTTCATTTAATGTATTTAAATATATTAATTGAACAAAAAAAATATGCAGAAACTTTATGTTTCTGCATATCTATACTATTTCAAAAAATTAGCCGCTATATTCCGCACCGCATCCGCCTCAATCAGAAGCTGTCCGTGCTCGTTCAGCACACCCTGCATTGCCATGGCACTTTTTTCCTTGCGTGAGAATTCCGAGAGAATATTCTCAATCTCAAAGAACCCGAAAGAATCAATCGGCACAAGCTCGAGATAAAACTCGCCCTGATACTTAAACACTCTGCTCGAGCCCATATACAGCTCGTGAACTTCCGAAATACCCTGACAAAGTGCCTCAAAATCAGCAAACCGGTAAATCCGGATAAGAGGACTCATTCGGGATTTACGCTTAATCCGAAACTCCGCCTGTTTTGCCTGCTTGCCGGCACGCACAAGAGCCTCTGCGACCTCCCGCTCGGACTCAAGCCGGCTGATAACAAGGACATACCCCTCGTCGCCGTCAGGCATAGTCTCCACCAGAAGCTGCGACTTTCCGACTGTAAAATTCACATCCTGCTCCGCCTGTTTAAGCGCAAACGAGAACATATCCTGAGCCTCGGGCGTGTTATCTGTAAAATTCTTAAGGTCAACATTCCACATGCGAATATCATCGCCGCTGACCGTAATCTTTATTTTGTTTTCACCAATGCGTTCAATCCTCACAAATTCCGCCTCCTGTCATCTGTAAAATATATGTTCCGGCTCTGCCTCAAATTACAGCAAAGCAGTAAAAACAATTTTCCAAGATGTATATGTCTCATTATACACTATTTTGTCGGATTTGCAAAGACTTATTTTTTTCCATATTAAAAACAGGATTTTCCTATTGAAATTTTTTAAAAGTTGTGCTAATATACTTGTTGTAACAACTTAATACTAAAGGTTTTCTTAAATAAATACACCCTGCGGTGTTCGTAGATGAGGATCAATGTAAAACCAACAAATTATCTAAGGGAATCCATCTCCGTTAGGCGGCGCACATGCCTCCCGCAATTTTTTGCGGCCAGTGGACTTGTAATGTCTTCGGGACTTATCCCACCTGCCATGCAGGTTTTTACTTTATCCCGTATACGGCATATGTGGGGTTTATTTTTTTGAGTTTTTTTCGCCAAAAACCTTGACAAAATTTATAAATTATATACAATAGTATATATATGTCTATTTTTTGTAAGACATTCAACGAGGTGATTGATGGTGCGTGTTATTTCAGGTTCTGCAAGAGGGCGTAAGCTCCTTGCCCCCGAAGGGTACGATACCCGCCCCACCACCGACCGTGTTAAGGAATCTATTTTTAACATAATCTCGCCAAATCTTCCGGCAGACTCGGTTCTTGACCTTTTTGCAGGTAGCGGAGGGCTCGGCATCGAGGCACTCAGCCGCGGCTCAAAGCATTGCGTTTTTGTTGAAAAAGACAGAGCCGCACTTTCCGTTATCCGGAAGAACCTTGAGCTTGCCAGAGTTTCCGATAGGGCAGAGCTTATCTCAGGCGATGCATTTTCGTACCTCGACCGGACAAGCCTTAAGTTTGATATTATATTTCTTGACCCACCGTATAACACAGGTCTTTTGACAAAATCAATTGACTTGATTTATAAAAATAACCTGCTCACCGAAAACGGCATCATTATTGCTGAAAGCGAGCATCTGGGTGAAACTCCCTCAACTGACCAATTTGACATAAAACGAAGCGCAAAGTACGGCAAAACCACGGTGTTTGTCCTTTGCCCACATAAATGAGAAAGGTTGAACGGCTATGAAAACTGCAGTTTATCCCGGTAGCTTTGACCCCTGCACAAACGGCCATCTCGACATTATAAAGCGCGCCTCTGCACTATTTGATAAGGTTGTTGTTGCAGTACTGATTAACGATAAAAAAAGTCCGCTCTTTTCCCTTGAGGAAAGAGTCGCAATGCTTGAAGGAGCGACAAGGGAGCTTCCCAATGTTGAGGTTTGCTCATTCTCGGGTCTTCTTGCAACCTTTATGAAGGAAAACGGCTACAAAATAATCATCAAAGGTCTCCGCGCCGTTTCCGACTACGAGTACGAATTTCAGATGGCACTTACAAACCGTGCCCTGTTTGACGAAATTGAAACGGTATTTATACCGTGCAGTGCCGAGTTTATGTTCTTAAGCTCAAGCATTGTAAAAGAAGTTGCAAAATACGACGGCGAGCTTCACGGTCTTGTTACACCGGAAATCGAATCCGCAGTTAAACGCCGTTTTGGTCATTAAAAACTTGAATTTTTAAGGAGGTACCGATATGGAACTGGATACTTTAGGTTTAATAAACGAGTTGGAGGACATTATCGACAAAGGAGTGGCTGTACCCTTTACAGGCCGTTGCCTTTTGGATAAGGAAGAGCTTCTTGAAATTCTCTCCGAAATCCGTCTTAAAATGCCCACAGACTTAGAACAGGCAAAATGGATTAAGGCAGAACGCCAGAACATCATAAACGATGCTCGCAAGGAAGCCGAGGAAATCATCAAGAACGCCAACGATCAGCTTATCAGAATGGTTGACGAAAACGAGATTACCAAAAAGGCAACTGCTGCGGCTGCTGAAATTATGGGTCAGGCAAATGCTGAGGCAAACGCCGAAAAGAATTCTGTTTATCAGTATTCCGACTACCTGCTCGAGAATGTTGAAGCCGTTGTTCTTAAAACTGTTCGTGACCTTGAACAGTGCATCGCAATAGTTAAGGACAGCCGCAATAAGCTCGGCAAACAGTAAAAAGCAAACTTTTAGGATTTTTGAAATAGCAAAGTAGGAATCAATGCGTTAAGTGAAGGACGGACGGGAAGTTGCCGTCTTTACGAAAGGCTGAATTTAAGGCTTGCGATATTGGTTCCGCATTCCGTTGCTGCAAAATTCGTATATTCTATTACCCTTTTTGTAGCGATTCTGCAGAAAGGGTAATTTTTTATGCAAAAGCGATTTTTCCCACCACTTAAAGTCAGAGACATTTGTATACTGGGTCTGCTTATAGCAATCACCACCCTGCTTTCGGTGTTCTGCACATTCAGGCTGGGCACTGTGGTCAAAATACCGCTTAAATTTATCTCGGTATTTATGACAGCGATTTTGTACGGTCCTCTATACGGCGGCCTGGTCGCTGCCATCGGGGACATTATGAACTGTATCCTCGCCCCAAGCGGTCCTATCATTCCGCAAATTACCGTAATTGAATTCATCTCCGGCTTCACCTTTGGTCTGTTCTTCCTCAGGCAAAATTTAAGCCGCACCGACTACACCGTACGGGTAATCCTCTGCGCTTTTTGTCAGCTGTTTATAGATATGGTAATCACCACAGCTGTTTTCTCGCTCTGGCTGGGTTGGTATTCAACCTTTCTGGCAGGCTTTATCGTCAGAACCCCTGCCGGAGCAATCAAGCTGATTTTGCATATAGCTATCCTTATAGCAATATATCCGCTGACAATCACAATGAACCAACTGAAATCAAAGGAGAAATCAAAATAAAATGAGCAACCAAAGCTTTACCCAATACGCCAACAGCTTTCAGGCAATCGCAAGACTCCGCTTAGAGAGCATCGAGCGCCTACTCCACCATCTGGACAATCCGCAGAACGATTTAAAGTTTATCCATATCGCCGGCACAAACGGCAAAGGCTCGGTCTGCAGCTTTCTGCAATGTATCTTCACCGATGCCGGATATAAAACAGGAAAATATACCTCGCCCAACCTCATAAAGGTCGCAGAACGAATTTCAATCGACGGCACTCTCATCTGCGATGCCGAGCTTGACGCTCTGCTAAGCTCAGTACAGGAAAGTGCCGAAAAAGTCAAAGCCGAGCAGGGCGAGCTTCCCACCCAGTTTGAGATATGGACAGCCGCCGCACTCTGCTACTTCAAAGCAAAGAAATGCGACATCGTTATTCTCGAAACAGGTCTTGGCGGAACACGGGACGCAACAAATATTATACCGCCTCCGCTTGCCTCGGTTATAACACGGCTTGACCTCGACCATACCGAATACCTCGGCAACACTCTTGCCGAAATCGCCACCGAAAAAGCCGGCATAATCAAAGCTCCGCTCGACAATACCAAAGAGGGTCTTACCGTGACATCACCCCAAACCCAAGATGCATTGTCCGTACTGGCAGAAGCGTGCAAAGGTCGACATAATCGCTTGCTCGTAGCCGACCTACCCGAAATAACCGGTTCGCAAAACTTCCACGAAATATTCAATTATAAAGGCATCAACGGTCTTGAATGCGGAATTACCGGATTTTATCAGCCCGAAAACGCCGCACTTGCAGTTGAAACAGTGCTTGCTTTAGGCATCGACGAAGAATTTATCCGTTCCGGACTGAAAAAAGCAACCAATCCGGCACGGTTTGAGATAATACAAAAAGACCCCGTGGTAATCTACGACGGGGCCCACAACAAAAATGGCATTAACGCCCTTATCGAAAGTCTATGTCGCTACTTCCCCCATTGGCATGGCGCAACCTTTATCATGGCGTTTATGGGCGATAAGGACATCGACGGCTCGTTTTCGGCACTTAAAAATTCGGGGCTTATGGACAATTCCGAGGTCTTTGCCGTAAAGGTCAAGGACAACCCCCGCGCCGCCGAAGCTGAAACTGTATGCAAGATTGCAGAAAACCATAAAATTTCAGCGACTCCCTTTAATGATTTAAAGAGCGCATACACCACGGCTCTTCAAAAAAACAAGCCCACAGTAATCTGCGGCTCGCTATATCTTTATAAAGACTTTTATGAAGTTATAAAAAATAAATAATCAAAAAGCTCTTTTCCAAAAGAAAAGAGCTTTTTCCATTACTCCACATCAAACGGCACAGCCAGCGGATTTAAATTGCCATCCCATACATATAACCTTTGAGTATATCCCTCGGTATTCTTTTTAACATCATACCTGTTCAGAATAAGCTTCCCTGCAACAAACGCATTCCACGAACTAAGCGACTTTAAGGTTACTCCATCATAGCATCCCGAAAAACCGTCCACCGCTTTCACCGGGTAATCCGAAATATTCATCGCCGCATCGAAAATCCGAATATTCGTATCCGCAAGAGAATATCCTGTCACATCAAACATCCTGTGTCCTGTCGCATTGGAAATATAAAGGGGCGAAACCGTCTTACCAGCAGAATCAATAAATCTGTATACCACAGGAGAGGCCGCTTCCTCGTCTGCCGCTTTTACCCATAACCATCTTCCGTTCTTTCCGTTGATTGTCTCGGTGCGGACAAATGCATCATAAAGGGTCGGCACACCGCTGTCCATCAGTATTTTAAACTGATAAATCTGCGGATTATCAGCACCGTCACTGCAATCCGGTGTGGCAATCATAACCGCCGTATACTCACCGTCCGGCAAGGTTTTTCCACCTGCCGTCCCGTTAAAACCTCCGGCAAAAATACTGCTTTGAGCATCCATATTCTTTTGGATATAGTCACCCCGAATTCCGTAAACCATCTGCCCATCGCGGTTGTTAACCATAAATAATATCTGCCTGAGATTTCTCACACTCTGAACAGCAAACCCTAATTCCCCCGTCTTTGGCGAAAAGAACAAGGTTCCGTCACTTCCGGAATTAAGCCCTCCAAGATACGATGCACCATCCTTTGTAAACGCCCTGCATAAACCATTTAGCAAGCCGTAAGCCTCACCGTCAAAAGCCGGAACTGCACTCCAGTCCCCGTAAAATCCCATAAACGGAATGGAAAGCTGCGGTAATTCTTCGTTGGAAAGATACACAAACCCCTCAACAAAGAACCCGTTTTCAAACACTTCGCCAAGTGCCGCAAGGTCTGCACCCGACAGGTCAAGCCTTGCATTAACCGTAACCGCTCCGCCAACAGGAACAATAACCGAACCTCCGCAGTCAAAGGTAACTTCCGCACCGTCCAAAATCCGGCTGCCCGAAACAACCTTTACTGTTTTTCCGCTGGCGATAACTTTCTGCTCTGTACTATCGGTCACAACCTCAGCCCCGAGAGTATATGTAACCGGCTCAAGCGAGATATTTTTGACAATGAACGAAAAATCCGTTCCCGTCCCCGAAATCTCGCCCAGCTCAACCTTAACCTTGTCGTTGTAGGTATTCACCACTACCGCCGGCGATTTCACGGCATTCTCTAAGCTTACCGCACCTGCACCCTGAGCACGGGGTGAAGTGGGCGGATTATCTGCGGTTGCGGATACTTCGCGAATTACAACCGCCGTGGAATTCAAAAGCTGGGTCGCAAGCACACGCTTTGCACTTTTTGACATAGAAGAATTTATATCCTTATTTATATAATCCAGAACTGACGCAACCGCCCCCGCATACTGGGGTGTCGCCATGGAAGTCCCTGCATTGTATGCATATCCGTTGTTATATGCCGCCGACACAACCGCCTCGCCAACAGCCGAAACCTCCGGCTTAAGCCTTAAATCCGGCGCTGCGCCTCTGCTTGAAAATGAACTTACCCCAAACTCACGCCTGCCAACAATAACACTTTTAACCGTTTTCGCTTTCATAACCGCCCCGTCGGTTGCCGTAACTACCACCGCCGGAATACTGCACCCATCTGCAGCTGCATCGAAGTATTCATCGTTGGCGTTTATCAGTATTACGCCCAAAGCACCCTTTTTCTCCGCAGCATTAAAACTGTCGGTAAAGCTTGCACCGCCACGGGTAATGAGGGCAATCTTCCCCTCAAGAGTATCAATTAACGAAAACTCTGCCGCTGTACCATAGCCGCAATCTACATACTCTGCTTCTTTTCCAGCCGGGAATACTTTATCCATTCGTGCATTGCAATATCTGTCGGATGTATCGTAATATATAACCGCTGTCCCGTCATTCAGCGTCAGCTTACCCTTGCGCTTGCCAACCGACGCAACCGCCATTGAATACTCATTAACCGCCGGCTCGCTCACAAGTCCGTAATCCGGAGCGGAGGCATGCGGTGCACCTATAAATCCATCGCCGTATCTTCCGTCGTTACCCGACGCAACAATCATAGCAATTCCCGCACCCTCAATTCTCTCGTATACAGAATCAAAAATCCCTCTGCTTGCAGAGAACCCTGCCGAAATTCCCATACTCAGATTGATAACATCAACACCGAGCTTTACCATATCATCAAGTGCGTAAATCATCAAATCCGTTGTCGACGTCTTTGCTCCGTCGGGTGAAACCTTTCCAAGCACAAGCTGAGTATTAGCTGCAACTCCCAGAAGTCCGTCGCCATTTGCCGCCGCAATTCCGGCAACATGCGTTCCGTGATAGTTAATCTCGCTGTCGGTTTTCGGGTCTGCATCACGGTCTGCATAGTCAAAAGCAAAGGGTATCTTCTCACTTTTATATACATCCGCCGCAGTTAAGACATCTGTTTTATATCGTTCTTCCGCAACGAGGCTCTCCGCGGCAAAAAGCGACTCAATATCCCCAAGCGAAAGTGCCTGATCTTGCGGCGGAGTCTGAAACGCCGGATGGTCATAGCAGAACTCCGAATCCACAATTCCTATAACTATCCCGTCTCCGTCGTATCGGCGTCTTATTTCACTGCTGCCCATAATGTCATACTGCTCCGCATACACGCCCTCGCTAATGGCCGAAAGCTCCACCGCCGCAGTCTCCACCGGCTCAATAACCTTGTATTCCTCGCAGACATAAACCGCCTTAACATCGGCCAAAGCCTCAAGTCTCTTGATATCGTCATATGTACCCTCAACTACAAGAGCGTTCATAATATGCGTAACACGCCCCAAAGCATCACCGCCGGTAATATCTTCAATCTGTGCCATAGCCTCTGCCTGAACATTTGCAACGCTCCGCACGGCTGCCGTCTCGCTGTAAAGCGTGCCGGATTGACAAATCTCCAGAACACCGCCGCCCTCAAGCTCGACAATTAATGTAACCGCTTCATTCAGTCCGTCCAATCTTTGGATATTGACGGGTCTCTCCTGCCACTCGGCACACACTCCGGAAACAAGAAATGCGCCGGCTATTATAAAGCTCAAAATCCTTTTAAGCATAATATCCCTCCGATAAGAGTTGTGTATGATTTAATTATACTCCTTTTTCATATTTTTTCAATATTTTTTTATAATTTACCCTTGACAAACCAACCTTTGTATGCTAAAATAGCTAATGCAGTTGAAAAATTGAATATTTGCGGGAGTGGCTCAGTGGTAGAGCG
>JAZQLR010000014.1:0-3737 GCA_045542775.1 Clostridia bacterium | reverse complement strand
AGCCTTTCAAGTCTTACTACCCCTGCCATAAAATAAAGGCACCCATCAAGGTGCCTTTATTTTATTTACTGAGTTGAAACTGTTGAACTCAACGGCGCGCGGAGCGTGTCCGTGCCGGAGCGTTAAGCCGACATACCAGTGATATGTCGGCAGCGTAGGATTGCAAAATGCGACAGCATTTTGTGATTTAGGTGAAACGCATAGCGTTTCTACATTGATGCGAGACAAAGGCTTTAGCCTTTGTCTGCAGAAGTCTTACTACCCCTTTTCACAAAAAAACTGATAATTCTACAAAAACTTACAAAAAAAGCCTATTGTAATTTATTGAATTTAGTGTTATAATAAGTTTGCTAAACAAATTCAACAATTATGCTTTAACTTCAATGGGTGAATTATACCCTTTTTGCAATTCTCATTATCAAAATAGTATGGCAAAAATGCCGCCTTGATGATAATGGGAATTTCGATTGATTTCTGTTGAATTTGTTTAGCGACAAGCAAGGCTGGCGTTTTTGATGCGCTGACCTCGGTTGGCGCATTTTTTATTTTCCATTAGAATGCATCTGCTGTTTACCGCATTCTCCTTGCCGGTATGTTGGACGGCAACAATATTTTCCTATAAAAAAGATTACAGCGGTAAATGCTTGTTACAAAAATATCCCCTCGTTATTTAACCGGATCGGTTTGTGGCTAAGATAACGGGGGGATATTTCTTTGTCTCCATTTACACAATGGAGTCTTTTTTACGCAAAAACCTAAGGGGATAGGGAAAATAGATTCAGAAAGAATAAACTGAGCCAAAGCGTATGCTTTGGGTTACCCGAAGGCGTACTGGTGTACGTCGAGAGGCGAAGTTTATTTATAGCAAAAGGCTTAAAATTCCTCGAACATATCGAGAAAATTTAAGCCTTTTGCGGTCTGGACTATTTTCACAGCCCCTTTTATTTTACTGTCATTGCTTTTATAACAATTGGTTTTTGGGGAACTGACTGCTCGCCGGATGTGCTCCAGTCAAGCTCGACCTCTGCAAACTTTTCAACAACATCCATTCCGGCAATAACCTTGCCGAACACTGCATAGTTGCCGTCAAGCACTTCGCTCACATCGTCAAGGCAGATAAAGAACTGGCTGGTTGCACTGTCGGGGTGCTGAGCACGCGCCATTGAAATTGCACCCTTGGTATGTGAAAGGTTGTTGGTTTCAACGCCGTTTGTCAGGAACTCTCCTTTTATATTTGCATCACTGCCGCCGCTGCCGTCACCATCGGGGTCGCCGCCCTGAGCGACAAAGCCCGGAACAATGCGATGGAATGTAAGTCCGTTGTAAAAGCCGTCCTTAACCAGCTTCACAAAGTTTGCAACCGTTTGGGGTGCGTATTCGGGATAAAGCTCGATTGTAACCTTTTTGCCGTTTTCCATCACCATATAAACAATGGGATGACCTGTCGGGATTTTGTCGTAGGTTACAAGATTATCTTTAATCGCCTGCTCGTATGCCTCGTACTGCTTCTGCTGTTCGGCTTCTGCCGCCTTTATGCTTTCGATTATCTGCTCCAGCATTGCATCAACTCTATTAATAACCGTTACCGCCTCGGCACGGGTACCGCTTGCTGACGGATTGAACTTATTAGCCTCGTCGCCGGTCATAAGCGAAAGTCCAAAGCAGCTTGCAACCGACTGACCAATCTTTTCGGGATAGTTATTTGAGATTTCATCCTTATCGGCATAAGTGATTTCGATGCTGCTTGCGGTCATTCCTATAACATTGCGGATTGTCTCGCTCAGCATAAACGCCATTTCCCATCTGGGGATAGGCAAATCGTAGGTTTCAGCCGTCATAATACCCGGTGTGATGTCACCGACTGCCTCGCTCATTGGTGCATACATATATGTTGTTGCAAAGCTATAATACTTTGCCGCCCAGTGGTCCTCATCGCCAAACGAGTCGGGGATTTCAACCTCTGCCCTTGCACCTATTTCAGCCGCAAGCATCTTGAGGAATTCCGCTCTGGTGATGGCATCATCCGGACGGAACCTGCCGTCGGGGTCGCCGCTGATTACCTTGTTGGTATATGCTTTTTCAAGCTCGGCATCTGCCCAATGGCCCTGAGCGTCCTTAAAGGGATGCGCAAAGGCTACTGTGCTGCACAGCATTGCAAAAGCAATAATTAAAGAAATCGTCTTTTTCATTTTAAAATCTCCGTTTCAGATTATTCCTCAACAATTGTAACCTTTTTCATTGTAATAGGTTCAACCGGTGATGCCAGCTCGCCCATTGAGTTGTAGCTTCTCTCAACATCGAGGAATGCATCAACAACCTCCATACCCTCGATAACCTTACCGAATGCCGCATAGTTACCGTCGAGGAAGCTTGCATCGTCATAGCAGATAAAGAACTGGCTGCTTGCACTGTCGGGGTTCTGTGAACGAGCCATTGAAATCACGCCTCTTGTGTGTGAAAGGGTGTTCTGTGCAAATCCGTTTGCCGCAAACTCGCCGGGAATTTCAACGCCGCTGCCGCCCATACCGGTACCCTCGGGGTCGCCGCCCTGAGCCATAAAGCCTTCAACCACTCTGTGGAAGCCAACGCCGTCGTAAAAACCGTCTGTTACCAAATCAACAAAGTTCTGAACGGTCTGGGGTGCGTATTCGGGATAAAGCTCCAGAACGAACTCTCCGCCGTTTTCCATCTCAACTGCTACTTTTACATTTTCCTGAATCATTGTTTTGTCCTCCTTGCCATCTGCCTTGTTTGAGCTATCCGTAGCGGTTTTCTCGCCGGTTGACGAGGTAAGTGTGGTGTTTTTGTCATTTGATGCAGTTTTGAAGCCGCCGGTAATACCGAGTGCCAGAACCGCACAGACCACAACTATTACGGCAACTGCCATAATCGTTCCCCATACTGCACCGCCGGATGCTTTCTTCTTTGCAGTAGCTTTTTTATTTGAATTTTTATTATTTGCCAATTTAATTTCTCCTTTTTCGACATAATTTCCATTCCTTTAATTGTAATTGTTACTTTAAAGTTTGTCAATACTAAGAATGTTGCTTTTTTGTTAAATTTTCGTTTTTGCTATTGTTTTTAAAGAAAAAATGTGTTAGTATATAATGTGTATTTTTTGCATATTTTTCCTCTAACGGAATTTAGCGTTCCGCAGAGCTTTAAATACCCACAAAACAGGAGGCGGTCACTTGAAAAAACATTTAAAAGGACTTGGATTTTATGCAATCTTACTACTTATTATAATTACAATATTTACATTGACATCTATGCCCGAAACAGACGAGCAGTACATCTACTCTGACCTTCTTACAATGATTAAGGAGGGTCGGGTTGCTGAGCTTCAGGTTATCTCAACCGATGCAAATGTTAAGCTCACCGACGGAACAGAGTTCACCGTTGTTACACCCGGCTACACCGCAATCTACTTAAGTGCAGGTGCGGATATTGAACGCCAGATTGCTGCAGGAACTTTAAAGGTTGACACACCCGTTCCCGCATCACCGCCTTGGTGGCTGAGCTTTTTGCCGTCACTTGGTCTTATAATCATTATGATTGTATTCTGGGTTATTTTTATGCGTCAGTCTCAGGGCGGAGGCCCAGGCGGCGCAATGTCATTTGGCAAGAGCCGTGCAAAACTTTTTGACGATAAGAACAAAAAGACCTTTGCCGATGTTGCAGGCGAGGACGAGGAAAAAGAGGAACTTCAGGAAATTGTTGAATTTCTTAAGAATCCT
>JAZQLR010000013.1:0-3759 GCA_045542775.1 Clostridia bacterium | reverse complement strand
GTCAAGACCAACCTCGTTTGCTGCAAAGCGTGTAAGTGTGTTCTTTACGATGGTGTATTCAACACCAGCTTCTCTGAGCTTGTTACGAAGCTCTGTATCCTGAGCAACTGTAAGACCGCGGTAGTCGGCAATAACGCCTGCCTGAGCATTCTTAAGTCTTTCGGTAAGCTCAGCAACAATTGCTTTTTTGCTTTCTAAAACTTTTGCACTTGGCATTTGAGTGTTTCCTCCTTTCAAAACATTAACTGCTTGAAAACGAACCCTCATTCTGTAAACAAGAACCCGTCTTTTTTCGACAACAAAGCGTCTTTGCCGCTCGCCGCAGGCGGCGGTCAAAGCTTTAACGCTTTGTTTGCCCATGTGCATTTCGGCACAGCCGAAAATTTTGCACGGGCATAAAATCGATATTTTTTATTTCATAGGAAATTGTGTAATTTCCTATGAAATAAATAACCCCCGCACAGACTGCGAGGGTTAAATACATAAACAACAAACCTAAAATTTGTAATTTTGTAATGTCCTCGGCAGGATTTACGGCGTAGCCACCTGCTGTCTGCGGAAATTATTCAATTCACTCCGTCATTATAACACAATATTTTGTGTTTGTCAACAACAAATTTCAAAATTATGCGTCAATTTTTGCAGTGTTAACTTTAACACCGGGGCCCATTGTTGAAGCCACTGTAACGGATCTGAGGTACTGACCCTTAGCTGCAGCAGGCTTAGCCTTAACGATAGCGCCCATAAGAGCATTAAAGTTTTCAGCGAGTTTTTCCTTACCAAAGGAAGCCTTACCGATGGGGCAGTGAATGATGTTTGTTTTGTCGAGTCTGTACTCAATCTTACCTGACTTGATTTCAGCAACTGCACGAGCAACATCGGGTGTAACTGTGCCAGCCTTGGGGCTCGGCATAAGACCCTTAGGACCAAGTGTCTTACCGATTCTACCAACAACGCCCATCATATCGGGAGTTGCAACAACAACATCAAAGTCAAACCAGTTCTCTGACTGAATCTTCTGAACAAGGTCTTCAGCGCCTACAAAGTCTGCGCCTGCAGCCTTAGCTTCGTCAGCTTTGCCCTCACGAGCAAATACGAGAACCTTAATTTCCTTACCTGTACCGTTGGGAAGAACAACCGCACCTCTAACCTGCTGGTCAGCGTGTCTTGAGTCAACACCCAACTTAACATGAATCTCAACAGTTTCGTCAAACTTAGCTTTTGCGGTCTGGCAAACCAGGTCCAAAGCTTCGGGAGCTTCGTAGAGCTTACCCTTTTCAATCAGCTTGACACTGTCTTGATATTTCTTACCTTTCTTCATTTTAAATTTCCTCCTATCGTGGTTCGGCAGAATGTTATCTGTGACATTCCTCCCACTTAATAAAACTGTGCGTGCTTTTGGAAATTACTCTTCCACGGTAACGCCCATAGACCGTGCTGTGCCTGCGATCATAGACATAGCTGCTTCAATAGAAGCTGCGTTCAGGTCAGGCATTTTCTGTTCTGCAATTGCCTGAAGATCAGCCTTTGAAAGCTGAGCAACCTTTGTCTTGTTAGGAACACCTGAGCCGCTCTGAATTTTGCAAGCCTTCTTGATGAGGACTGCAGCCGGCGGAGTTTTGGTAATGAACGAGAATGATCTGTCCTGGTAAACAGTGATAACAACCGGGATAACAAGACCTGCATCCTTTGCTGTTTTCTCATTGAACTGCTTACAGAAGTCCATAATGTTCACACCGTGCTGACCGAGAGCAGGACCAACCGGAGGAGCCGGTGTAGCCTTACCTGCTTCAATTTGCAGTTTGATGTAACCTGTAATCTTTTGCGCCATTTCTAATGACACCTCCCTTTCACAAACGTGGTAATATCGGAAGTGAAGTCTTCTTCACCCCTCCCACCTATCCGGAATACCGGATATATATATAACGGCTTATGCCGTGTGGGAAACCTTTTAATAAGTTAATAAAATTTTATTGAAGTGCTTCAACCTGATTGAACTCAAGCTCGACATCTGTATCTCTGCCAAACATGGAAATCTTTGCCTTTATCTTCTGCTTATCCATAACGATTGCAGTAATAACGCCGACAAAGCCTTCAAGCGGACCGTACTTAACACGGATATTGTCGCCGACATCAAAGCCGATTGTAACAGTCTTCTTTTCAAGACCGATTGCCGCAATTTCTTCCTCTGTAAGCGGAACAGGCTTGGAGCCCGGGCCTACAAAACCGGTAACGCCGCGGCAGTTTCTGACAACATACCAGCTTTCATCGGTCATAATCATTTTAATAATGACATAACCGGGGAAAACCTTACGCATAACAGTCTTCTTTTTGTCATCCTTAATCTCAACAACTTCCTCCATGGGAACGCTGATTTCCTGAATAACATCCTGCATATTGCGGTTTTCAATTGTCTTTTCGATATCGGCTTTTACTTTATTTTCATAGCCTGAGTAGGTGTGAGCAACATACCATTTTGCTTCGTTAGCCATAATCGTGGGGTTAGCCCTTCCCTCCTACTTATCTGTTAATAAGCAACGACATTGCGCCGCTGAACAGTGCATCCAGAATCCAAATAACTGCACCGACAACCAAAACGAAAATAAGTACAACCAGTGTGTTCTGTCTTACCTTTTTGAATGAGGGCCATACAACTCTTTTGAGTTCAGCCTTCATATCAATAAACCAGTCTTTGATTCTTGCGAATACATTTGGTTTCTTATCCATTTTAAACTACCTCTTGCTTTCAAAGATTACTTCGTTTCTTTATGAAGTGTGTGCTTCTTGCAGAATCTGCAGTACTTGTTCATCTCCAGTCTGTCGGGACTGTTCTTCTTGTTCTTCATTGTGTCGTAGTTTCTCTGCTTGCATTCTGTGCACGCCAAAGTGATTTTAACTCTCATTTCTTTCACCCTTTCCGCATTATACCTTCGGGCAGAACTGCCCGATTTTTTCTGTTTGTTGCATTTGTGTTTTGGTCAACACAAATAAAGCCCCTTTTCAGAGGTAATGATATATTATCACAAATCAAGTAGCTTGTCAATCTTTTTTTTAAATTTTTTCGGTTATATCGGTTTTCTCCGACGAATACACTATATATTGTATAATCCCATTTTCGCAGGTCACAACAAGGAGTCGGTTTTATGAAAAAATCTCTCAGCATAGCTTTTGTATACATAGGCCTGGTTATCGGCGCAGGCTTTGCCTCGGGCAGAGAAATTTTTGAATACTTCAATCTATCTTCTCGCACCGACTTTACCGGAATAATTTTTGCCAGCCTCGGCTTTGCCGCCATATCGTACATAACCATGAGTCTTGCGAAAAGATATTCTGCCGATACCTTTGACGCTCTTTTAAGCCGTGTTTCGGGGAAATTTGCAACTCCCGTAAAGCTTTTTATGAATTTGTTTATGTTCTGCGGCTTTTTTATTATGCTTGCCGCATCGGGTGTTCTTTTTGAAAGCACCTTTAATCTCCCGCAAAAATTCGGCATACTTTTGCTTGCCATGCTCTGTTTTGCGGTTTTTGTCTTTGACCTTCGCGGAATTGTTGCCGTAAACACCATACTCGTTCCGCTGATGATTGCAGGCATGCTGTATCTTTGTATCACATCAATATTGTTTGATGCAAAACCTGTTTCTTCATTATATAATACTGTCCGCAGAAATTTTCTAGTTTCCGCCGTCTGCTATGTAAGCTACAACACCATAACCGCAGGAAGTCGGAGGCCAAGCGGTCTTAGGAAGACAACATTCACAC
>JAZQLR010000012.1:0-7684 GCA_045542775.1 Clostridia bacterium | reverse complement strand
AGTTTCAACTGCATCAACCTTACCGTCGCAACGGTCAACAATCCAGTTAAGAACTCTCATATTGTCACCAAATCCTGGCCACATGAAGTTACCCTCGTCATCAAGTCTGAACCAGTTAACATTGAAAACTTTTGGTGGGTTAGAAATCTTTTCACCCATATCATACCAATGCTGGAAGTAATCAGCCATGTTATATCCAACAAACGGACGCATAGCCATAGGATCACGTCTTACAACACCTACTGCACCTGCTGCTGCTGCAGTTGTTTCAGATGCCATTGTAGCACCAACAAACACACCATGATCCCAGTCGCGTGCCTGGTATACCAGCGGAGCAGTCTTTGCACGGCGGCCGCCGAATACAATTGCTGAAATCGGAACACCCTGAGGATTCTCAAATTCAGATGAAATGCAGGGGCAGTTTACTGCAGGGGCAGTAAATCTTGAGTTGGGATGTGCAAGCTTGTTGCCTTCAGCTGTGTATTCCTTGCCGTTAACCTTTGCACCCTTCCACTCGATTGCCTTTTCGGGAGGATTCTTGTCAAGACCTTCCCACCAAACTGTCATATCCTCTTCGTTGATTGCAACGTTTGTGAAGATGGTGTTCTTCTTTGTTGCTTCGAGTGCGTTGAAGTTTGATTTTACAGAAGTACCGGGAGCAACGCCAAAGAAGCCTGCTTCGGGGTTGATTGCGTAAAGTCTGCCGTCTTCGCCAACACGGAGCCAAGCGATATCGTCACCAACTGTCCATACCTTGTAGCCCTGCTTTTTAAGGAATTCCGGCGGAATAAGCATTGCGAGGTTTGTCTTACCGCAAGCTGAGGGGAATGCAGCACAGATGTACTTAACTTCACCCTTGGGATTTTCGAGACCGAGGATGAGCATGTGTTCTGCCATCCAGCCCTCTTTCATACCCTGATATGATGCAATTCTGAGTGCAAAGCACTTCTTACCGAGGAGAACGTTACCGCCGTAAGCTGAGTTTACAGACATAATTGTGTTATCCTGCGGGAAGTGAACGATATATCTTTCGTCGGGGTTAACATCTCTTTTTGCGTGGAGACACTTAACAAAATCGCCGTCCTCGCCAAGAGCGTCAACAACCTCTTTGCCAACTCTTGTCATAATATCCATGTTAAGAACAACATAGATGCTGTCTGTCAGCTCAACACCGATTTTTGAGAAGGGTGAACCAACGGGACCCATTGAGTAGGGGATAACATACATTGTTCTGCCAACCATTGAGCCGTCGTAAAGCTTGTTTAATTTAGCATACATTTCAGCAGGTGCCATCCAGTTGTTGATGGGGCCTGCCTCTTCTTCGGTTTCGGTACAGATAAATGTTCTGTCCTCAACACGAGCTACGTCGTTTTCTGCTGTTCTGTGATAGTAACAGCCAGGGAGCTTTTCCTGATTAAGCTTAATCATTTCGCCACTTTCAACTGCTTCGTCACGAAGTGCGTCAAGCTGTTCGCGGCTGCCGTCAATCCAAACAACCTTTTCAGGCTTACAAAGGGCTATCATTTCGTCAAGCCAGTTTAATACTTTTTTGTTGTTAGTCATTTTTTTCTTCCTCCTATAAAAATTTGCGACTTCCTCGCCATTTTAATTATTATTGTAACCATAATACCATAATTTGATTAAAATATCAACAGTTATTTTGCCAAAATTTTCACAAAATTAACAAGATAGTTATACATTCCCTACAAACAGCGTGCCAACAGACTGGCCGTCGAGCAGGGCGTAGATGTTTTCGGGGGAAGCGCCGTTGGTTATAACCATATTTATACCGGCGGGATTTACGATTTCCGCAGCTTTCAGCTTGGTTATCATTCCGCCTGTACCTCTGCGGCTGCCAGCACCGCCGGCAAGGGCGTAGATTGATTCGTCAACCCTTTCCACAACGGGGATAAGCTTTGCACCGGGATTTTCTGCCGGATTGGAGTCGAACAGACCGTCTATGTCCGAGAGAATAACCAGAAGCTCTGCATCAACCAGCCTTGCGATGTATGCAGAAAGGGTGTCGTTGTCACCAAACTCCAGTTCGTAGGTGGAGATAACATCGTTCTCGTTCACAATGGGGATAACGCCATATTCAAACATGGTTTCAAAGGTGTTTTTGGTATTCTGATACCGCTCGGCATCGTCTAAGATGAATTTGGTCAAAAGAACCTGCGCGGTGTTGTGGCCGTATTCCGAGAAGAATCTGTCATAGATTGAAACAAGCGATGCCTGACCGATTGCGGCAAGAGCTTGCTTTTTACGGGTGTCGGACGGTTTTTCGGAAAGCCCCAGCTTGCCTACGCCTGCACCGACAGCACCGCTGGAAACAAGAACAACCTCGATATCACGATTGCGGAGGTCGGAAATTACACGAACAAGATGTTCGATTTTCTTTATATTGATTTTGCCTGTTTCGTATGTAAGCGAGGATGTTCCCACTTTGATTACAATACGTTTCAGGTCTTTAAAACACGGATAGCTCATAAGCTGATACCTGCCTTATATAAATTTGGGAAATACAAACTTAAATAAAGTATAGCTTTTACGCTGAAAAAAGTCAAGCGACGGCAATAAAATGTTGAAAAATTGCAAGCTTTGTTGTATAATAAACTTGTAATTAACCTAAAAGGAGAAAAACTATGAAAGCTATATATAAAGCAATTGCAATAATTATGTTATTAACGCTTCTTGCCGGCTGCGGCAAGGACGAGCAGTCTGTTCCGGTATCCAATATTGATGTGCCGAAACAGGAGGCAGAGGTTGATAAGACAGCGGCAGAGATTGACGAGTTCTTTAAAAAGTATGTTAACACCAATGAACGCCCCGTTGCCGTAATGGTGGACAACGACGATAAAAACGCCCGACCCCACGCGGGTCTTGACGAGGCGTATCTCATTTACGAAATGGTGGTTGAGGGCGGAGCAACAAGGTTTATGGCACTCTTCCGTGGCGATAATACCGAAAAGATAGGTCCCATCCGCTCGTCGCGGCATTATTTCCTTGATTATGTGATGGAAAACGATGCAATCTACACCCACTTTGGCTGGAGCCCCAAGGCGATTACCGATATTTCGGCGTTCGGGATTGATAAGATAAACGGTGTTCTGGGCGCTGACGAAAGTATTTTCTGGCGTGAACAAAAGTACAAGGGTGACTGGCACAGTGCATATACAAGCATTGAGAAAATTCGGGCAATGGCAAAGCAAAAAGGCTATGCTGCGGAAACCGAGGATAAAAACGGTCTTGAATATGCGGACAAGTTCTTTGATTTGAGTGGCGGCAAGCCGGCAACTTCGGTAAGTCTTGAATATTCCGGAATGTATAGCACAGGCTATACTTATAACGAAGAAACAAAGCTTTACGAAAAGAGCATAAACGGTCAGCCGCACAAGCTGCAAAACGGCAAGACTCTTGCGGTGAAGAATATAATTGTTCATTATGTTTACGATACATCCCTTGGCGACGGCACAGACCGCCGCAACATCAACACCGCAGGCGGCGGCAAGGGCCTTTACATAACGGGCGGAAGTGCTGTTGAGATAAGCTGGTCAAAGCCGTCGAGGAGCGGTGATACCGTTTACAAAAATGCGGACGGCACCAAGCTTTTGCTCAATCCGGGGAATACGGTTATCAATCTGATAAGTCCGTCGGCGGAAATTACCATTAATTAAGGATAATTTTAATGAAGATAAAAGACCTCGAACTAAAAAACAATGTATTTCTTGCCCCTATGGCAGGAGTGACAGACAAAGCGTTCCGGCTGATTACCAAGCCGTTCGGGCCTACGCTTATGTATACTGAGATGGTGTCGGGTAAGGGACTTTTCTATAAAAATAAAAAGACTGCCGATTTGCTGGACGCAGACCCCGCGGAAAAGCCGGTTGCGGCGCAGCTGTTCGGTCACGAACCAAAGGTTCTGGCAGAAATTGCGGAGCGTGCCCTTGATTATGGCGCGGAGCTGGTGGATATTAATATGGGTTGCCCTGCCCCCAAAATTGTCAATAACGGCGACGGCTCGGCAATTTCCAAAACGCCGGAGCTTGCCGGTGAGATTGTGGCGGCGGTTACGGCGGCGGTCAGTGTTCCCGTAACGGTGAAAATCCGCAAGGGTTGGGACGATGCTTCTGTAACTGCTGTTGAAATGGCAAAAATAGCAGAAGAAGCAGGCGCGGCGGCTGTTACCGTTCACGGCAGAACCCGTGAACAGTTTTACAGCGGCAAGGCAGACCTTGATATTATAAAAGCGGTGAAAGAGGCTGTTTCAATACCCGTAATCGGCAATGGCGATATTACCGACGGCGAGAGCGCAAAGTATATGCTTGATTATACAGGCTGCGACGGGATAATGATTGGCAGAGCGGCAGAGGGGAACCCTTGGGTGTTCCGTCAGGTTATCCATTATCTTAAAACCGGCGAAAAGCTGCCAAACCCCACTTTGGCTGAGCGGGCGGATATGATGGAGGAGCATCTGTCGCTGCTTGTAAAGTTCAAAGGCGGCTACCGCGGAATTCAGGAGGCGCGCAAGCATATGGCTTGGTACATCAAGGGTATGCCTGGCGGTGCAAGACTCCGTGAGATAATCAATACGGCATCAACCGAAGAGGAAATGCGCGAGGTAATAAAGCTGCTTCGCACAGCAGAAAATTAAGAATAATTTAAGGCAAAACGCCCCCGACAAGCTATTGCTTATCGGGGGTGTTGTTTAAGGTGTCGAGTAATTTGGTATCGTCGGCGTAGTTTTTATAAATAGTCTTTTAAATGTTCCTGTTCTTTGAGAGTGGCACAAATAAGTTTTCTTGCAACTCTTTCAGCATAGACTTTTTGTGAAGCTGAATAACAGTATATTATTTCCTCTAACGCATTACATGCATTATGCTGTTCTTTTTCCAGTGTGTTTTTACATTTGTCGGGTAAAACAATTATTTCAAGCTTATGTTGAAATAATTCTATATTAAAATCATTGTTTAAAAAATCGTTACATATTTTTACTAGTTCATTCAATGTTTCCATTATTACAATCTCCTTTTATTGATATGTTATTACTGTTATAACCGCACCCTGAGAATTAACAATTACTTTTACAGTTCCTAGAGCATGAACAAAATTACCTGTTTCAGGCTGATAAATAGGCTTCGTTGAGCTAATAATATCTTCTATAAATTGAGGGGAAATACTTCTGCCATAATCTTTACCACCTAGTCCTTGGTATATATTAGGACCAAACCGATTGCCGCTAGGTTGCATTCTGTTTACGGCATGCTTGGTGTAAAGCCTATTTCCGATTTTTGCATATGTTTGACCATCTTGAGTAATTTTTTCGTATGCTTGCCAACTATCCCATGGCAATTTGTCGGCTGTTTTTACAGTGGTTTTTGTTACCTCATCCCCGTGTTTTACGGCAGATTTAACCAGGTCTCCGGCTTCATCTATGTATTTCACTCCACCGACAACTGGCAATAGTGCCGCAATATCCAATATGGTCTGCAAGGCGTGCTGCGGTGTCAGTTTAAAGTTGGTAATATCATAAACTAAGTCTCGGATGTCCGCAGGCAAATCAAGTCCTAAAAGTCCTATGGTTATTTGTCCCAAAGTGCCAAGTGCGTTAGTATCATCAGCATAGTTACCAAGCAGAACTTGATTTAGTGATGTTTGCAGATAGTCTAAAACCGAGGATTTCTCATTATTTTCAGTTTTACCTTTTACTGTAAATATCTCGACTTCATTTTCGTCCAAGACCTCTGCTGTACAGTCACAGTTGGGATGAATAGGTGCAAGATTTACTCCGACTTCTGCATCAGCTATGGGAAAAACCTTTCCGTCCAATTCTGTGCAGGCTTTGCAGTTGTCACCATTTGTTTTAAACCGATAATGGGTATGTCCATTGTCTTGATAGTTCCATAGTAGCATATATTGCTTCATCTGTCCAGCGGATTCCTCTAAAAGGGATTTGACCGCATCGGTTCTTTTTGATACAACACTTTGCATATACCTTATCACAGATTTTGCATCCTTGCCCTGCATTATTTGCAAGTCCAATTCGCGCATAACTGCATTTAATGTGGTTTCCTTAGATTTTTCAAGATCTTCCTTAAATTGTTTTTTAAAGACATTGGCTTTTTCACCGTAATGCGACAGTGCAAGAAGCGTTTCGCAGTTAAGGTTAAACTGATTATAAAAGTCGTCAATGTGACTTTTGATATTTGCCATCAAGAAATCATACGGGAAAATCAGCTTATTCTTGACAATGCTTTGCGTTTTACTGTCAAGAAATTTCCGGTCGGAAAGCAATATGTTGCTTTTCAGTCTCGTGACTACACGATTTTCATTGTCACTTCCAAAAATGCTGTATGTATATGCAATTTCATTTGCAATAGACCGTGACAGCGTTTCTGCTGTGCTTTGAAATATGCTTTCGTTCATTAAATCATCCTTTCGTTTTATTGGGTATGTTTATATTATAACAGAACAAAACGAACAAAACGGACAAAACGGACAAGTTTGGGGGGAGTGCAAAGTTGTGCGTTTGTATATATTAGTACTTTACATCAATTTCTCACAAAAAAATAAATGTAGATGGATGAAATTTTAGTCGAAAAAATCCCTTGCAAGCCTTGACTTGCAAGGGATTTTGTTGTAATATGGTAGTATATATACATAATGGGTAAATTTGCAATGATTTTACCTTTACACAGATTATAATCCGGCTTTTCAGCAAAGAAGCTTTGCGGATAGGACGGTAACCTTTTACGAAAGGATTGATATTTAATGAAAATTGCGATTATGGGCTTTGGCGTTGTCGGCTCGGGCGTAGGCGAGGTCGTTGTCAAAAATCAGGAGACCCTTATCAGCCGTTGTGGCGAGCCGATAGAGGTTGCGCATATCCTCGATTTGCGTGATTTCCCTGACAGCGAGTTCAAATGCTTCACCAAGGATTTTAATGACATTTTAAACGACCCCGAGGTGGGCGTTGTTGTTGAAACCATGGGCGGTGTAAATCCTGCTTATGACTTCACCAAAAAGCTTCTCCTTGCAGGTAAGCATGTTGTAACCTCCAATAAGGAGCTTGTTGCAACACACGGAACAGAGCTTTTGAATATTGCAAGAGAGCGTAATATAAACTATTTATTCGAAGCAAGCGTAGGCGGCGGTATCCCGATTATCCGTCCTATGTATTCCTGCCTGACAGCAGGCGAGGCTACCAATATATTCGGTATCTTAAACGGCACAACCAACTATATTCTGACCCAGATGTTCCAGTGTGGCGAGAGCTTTGAGAGCGCACTCAAGGCGGCTCAGCAGAAGGGTTATGCCGAGGCAGACCCCACAGCCGATGTTGAGGGCTTTGATACCTGCCGTAAAATTGCAATCCTTGCTGCTCTTGCTTTTGGTAAGGCACTTGATTATACAAAAATTTCAACCGAGGGAATAACAAAGATTACAGCCGATGATGTTGCCTTTGCAGAAAAGCTTGGCTATGCAATCAAGCTTATCGGTCATTGCACAAAAGACGGTGACGCGGTTTATGCCGCAGTGTTCCCGGCGTTTGTTCCCAAAAACAGTCCCCTTGCAGGCATTAACGATGTGTTCAACGGAATCATCGTGCGCGGCGAGGATTTGGGCGAGGTTATGTTCTACGGCAGAGGCGCAGGCATGCTGCCCACAGCAAATGCTGTTGTTGCCG
>JAZQLR010000011.1:0-9380 GCA_045542775.1 Clostridia bacterium | reverse complement strand
TTCATTGCATTTACATACACTCTGCAGTTATGTCGTATACGCTCCTCGTCCATTAAATAAAGGGGCGTACCGTATTCTTTTGCAAGTGCTACGGTATCTCTGCCGGCAAAGGTCAGCACACCGTCTTTATTTATTCCAAGGTTTTCACAAATCATCAGTAAGTTATCCTTTCAAATCAGTCAATCTTTATTCCGTTTTCTTTCATCAGGCGGAACATATTATCTGCGTGAGCCTGCTCCATAGGTGTGAGCGGGAGTCTGAGATAGTTTTCGCCAAAGCCCATTGCAGCGGTTGCTGCTTTAACAGGGATGGGGTTAACCTCGCAGAAAAGAGCATCGATAAGTTCAAGGTACTGGAGCTGAAGCTTTGCGCTTTCAGCAATGTTGCCCTCGAAAAAGCTATCACAAATTCTTACGGTGTCCTTGGGAGCAATGTTTGAAAGGACAGATATAACGCCCTTGCCGCCAAGTGACATAATGGGAACAATCTGGTCGTCGTTACCTGAATAGATTGCAAAGTCATCGTCAACCAATGATGCAACCTTGGCAATCTGAGAAATATTTCCGCTTGCTTCCTTTATACCAACAATATTGGGATGCTTTGCAAGCTCAGCACAAGTCTCAGGTGTAATGTTGCAGCCTGTTCGTGACGGCACATTATAGAGAATAACCGGCTTGGTACTTGCATCTGCAATAGCTGTAAATGACTTGATAAGACCATTCTGGGTTGCCTTGTTGTAATAAGGTGTAACAACAAGCATTGCATCAGCACCGACCTCACAAGAGTATTTTGTAAGCTCGATTGCATACTTTATATCATTAGAGCCTGTGCCGGCAATAACCGGAACTCTGCCATTTACCTGTTCAACCGCAAATTTTACAACAGCCTTATGCTCCTCGTCAGAAAGGGTTGAGCCTTCGCCTGTTGTGCCGGCAACAACCAGCGCGTTGACACCTTCCTCTATCTGCCATTCGATAAGACGGGCAAAGCTTTCGTAATCAACGCCCTGCTCGGTAAGCGGTGTAACAATTGCAGTTGCAACACCTGTGAATACAGCATTCTTCATAATAAAAAACTCCTTTTTATTAACTTTTACATTGTCTCAAAATTTCGCAAAAAAATGATAGCTGATTCTTCAGCTATCATAAAATATGCATAAATATAAGACAACAACTTAACACATATTGTATGATAGCTCTCCGCACTTGTGCGACAACAATCAAGATATTATTCCCGATTGCCAGACCGACCTTTTACCAGAGGCCGTCTTCGGCATCCGCCCCTTTCGGCAAGCCCCGCTTTGGCAAAGCGTTGAACAGGTTTGCTTAATGATGACAAAATGCACCTCTATCTAACATTTGTAATTATACTTTAATCTTTTGTGTTTGTCAATACTTTATCAAATTTTTTATACCCCTATACTCTTCCTTTCAGAATAGGGCTGATATGCTTATACAATAAGGTGGTTATTACCGAAACAAGAATAACCTTTACAGCATTAAACGGAGCAACACACAGAAGAATCATCTTCCAGAGCGAATCTATTGACGGGTGGATTGCTGCCGCCATCTTAACAAATGCCGACACTTCCAGTCCCATCGCTGCACCATATGTAGGAATGAGAATATATGTATTCACAAAGCACGAAAGCACAACCATCAAAACGCCTCCAACCGCCATTCCTAGCGCCGCTGTCTTTTTACATTTATTTCTCTTATATATAATTCCGGCAGGCAGTACAAACGCTATACCGACAAGAAAGTTAGCCACTTCGCCCACTCCGCCTGTTATTGTTCCATTGATTAGCAAATTAAGCAAAACCTTTATCGCCTCAATCACAACGCCGGCAACAGGGCCAAGAGCAAATGCACCGACGAGTACCGGAATTTCGCTGAAATCAAGCTCATAAAATGGCGGTGCAATAAACGGAAGCGGAAATTCAAACAACATCAAAACCACTGCTACTGCCGAAAGCATCGCCACCTTCACCATCCATTTTGTTTTGTTTTTACGCATTATGACCATCTCCTATAACAAAGCGGCTTCGCCGTTCCGCTACGCGGGCGGTCGAAGGTATACCGCTTTGTTTGCCCATGTGCATTTCGGCAAAGCCGAAAATTTTGCACGGACATTAAATTAATATTTGTTCTATAATAGGAAACAGAAATTTCCTATTATAGAACAAATCCCGATTACATAACTGTAATCGGGACAAAGTGTCATTATCTGACAAATAGTTTCTTCTCTCATCCAGACTATACTGTCGGTTTTGGAATTTCACCAAATCAACCCGTAGGCTCGCGGACTTTGACCGCCGGTAGGGAATTTCGCCCTGCCCCGAAGAACAATTATTAAATTTTCTATTTGAGTATAGCACCGCTTGAAGATTTTGTCAATAATTTATCAGACTATTTAACAAAAAATCTGTATTCCGTTGCGCCGTTTTCTGCGTTATATGAAATCAGTTCAAAACCATATCCGCTTTCCTCAGCAATTACTGCATTTACAGTACGGGTATCCTCTATGTACCATTTTGACGGCTCGTAGCCGCTTTCCTTCATATATTTTACGCCGGGACATTCGGTTACCGTTACATGAAGTTCATTGTCGTTCAAAGTACATTTTACATTTTCAGGCGCTTTTTCAACTGCATAAATCTCTTCAATATGTGCCTTCATTGCTTCAAGACCATTTTCCTTAATCTTGGCAATAAGCGGACTGTAGTAAGCTTTTGTAAACTGAGTGAGGTATGCAACAACATCTGCATCTCCGTACTTTTCGCCCACATATCTGAGACCACGCTCGCCCGAAATATGGAAGTCACGGTGGAAGTACTCATTATCCGCTGCTTTAACATCCATCACAAGCTTTTCGCCCTTGCAATCAGCCGGAATGAATTCGGGATTTATGCGATAGCGTTCGTAGCACTGAGCCTTATCAACATTTGACATATCAAATACTTCGCTGAAAATTCCGTATTTTTCAAGCTGTCTTGCATAAAGAAGCGCACAATGACCGCAATAATCATAATACAGCTCCATATGTTCATACGCATTAAGTCTGCCGCGTGAAGGACAGTATCTCATATCAATACTGAATGTGCCCTCTTTTTCGTCCATTTCCATTCTGAAATCGCAAGCTTCCTCATTAAGAGACTTTGACCAATAGTCCCAGCAGCCGCGGATGCCCTTGCCTGCAACCTCTGTACCGAGAAGGTCGGCAACATAAGTATCGGAAATATATTCCCAGTATCTTACTACTTCATCATGACCGCCTTTATCCTCAAGATACTTAAAAAGTTCGCTGTAAACAGGTATAAATTCTGTGCAAGAAATCATAGTTTTTCTCCTTTATTTTAATTCATTAAGTAATTTAAGTGCATTTTCAACAATTATATCATCTGCACCTATTTTGACCACGGAGCTTCGTGCTTCGTATCCGCCCTCACCTATCACAAAACTTGTAGGGAAGTAGATTTCGCCTCCGTCAGTCAGAACACAAATAAGAGTTTTTTCAAACGGCGAATTTTCAATAATTCGTTTGCCTATCTCAGAAAAAGGCTCGCCTGGCAATCCAACAATCGCCATATCACCAAGTCTTATCGCCGATAGATTAAACTTATATTCTTCCGGTCCGTTTTCTAAATCTATAATTCGGATAGCCTCGGAAACAATTGTGGTTATACCCGAACCATCGTCCTCAATTTCGTCGTCCCGTTCCTGGCGGTGAAGCTCGACTATACGTCTGGCTTCATCAAGGCGGTGATTTTCCTGATTGGTTGGAACAAATATAGTTTTATTGGCAAATGATATATTTTCTAGACTTATTTCCTTTGCATCATCCGCAACCTGAATTACCGCACCTGCAATTCTGTGTCCGTTTGAGGCAGCACGGGCAAAACCCTTGTCGTGAATCATTCCCTTAACATTTGTAGTATTCAAATCGCCCTCGCAGCCTTGAAGAAATACACAATATGTATCAGGATAAACACTTTCAATCGCATCACGCATAACACCAGGCCAATCAGCGCTGATTACATCGCCGCCGATACAATCCGCATGAACACCAAAGTTTACAAGAATTATATCTTCGGCATCTTCACGGACAATTTTGATAAGTGTCATTTGCTCGTTCGGCTCTGCCAATGGGTGAAGAATATCGGGATTACATACTCCCGGATTTGTTCTTACACTTCCGTCCTTCATCCTAAAAATGCGGTAGAATGCAAGGTTTTTTACCTAGTTCTCTGCAACAAAGAATTTTGAAGCCTTAACATCAGCAAGTGCACCGTATGCCGCATCACGAAGACAGAGCATAAGAAAATTGTCGTATGCCTTATTGCTGTCTGCGCCTGAATCTTTTATGTCCGGACCGACAATCGGCCCTGTGTGGGTGTGGGAACAGGTAACAATTATTGCCTCTTCTGGAATTTGGCAGAAATCTGCAATCATTTTTTTGCAATCGTCAAGCCACCACTGATTCTTAAGTCCACACAAATCAAGAGTAATAACCACCGCTTTGCTTTTACCATCATCAAATGCAACTGCTGTTGCATATAGTTCATCGTGAACACCGCTTGTGTACCTCGGTTCAAAATATCCGGACAAAGGGGTTCCAAGCGGTGGGGTAATACAAATGCGAGAAACGCCTACTTTTATATTACTCATAATTTTGCCTCCGCTATTTAATTTCATTGAGAAGTTCTATTGTTCCCTCAACAATTATATTATCTGCGCCCTTTTTAAGGCGTGCTGTTCTTGCCTCGTAGCCGCCTTCCTCGTAAGCACGGCTTGTGGGGAAGTATGAATCGCCGCCGTTTGTAAGGCAGCAGAGAACTGTTGTTTCAAAAGGCGAACCCTCATAAATTCTGTTTGCAATCTCGGTAAAGGGCTCGCCGGGGATTCCCATAAATGCTAAATCACCGATTTTAATTGCGGAAAGTGTAAACGAATAGCTATCGGGACCAAATTCAAGGTCAACAATTCGTTTAGCTTCTGCAACAACTGTTGTAAGCTCCATCTCCTTGTAGGGAAGCTCGTCGTCTCTGCCGCTTTCATGGAGTTCAACAATCTTTCGTGCCTCATCAAGTTTATCATTTTCCTGATTTGAGGGGGTATGTACTGTTTTGCAAGCAAATTCTATGCTATCTGAGTCAATTTCGGGAGCTTTATCGCAAATCTGAAGAACTGCACCTGCAACGACTCTGCCCATATGAATTGCGTGCTCGTAGCCTCTGGGGCATCCGTCAAAGGTAAGCTCAAGGCCATTGCTCTCGCCTTTTTTAGGATTGGGATTGATATGATTTACATCACCCTGAGGAGCAAGCAGGAACATACATTTTGTATCGGGGATTGCATCCTCAATTGTTGAACATACAAAACCGGGCCAGTCGGCACTGATTTCTTCACCGCCGATGGTGTCGGGGTGTGTTCCGAAGTTAACTATAAAGATATCTTCTGCATCTTCTCTTACAATCTTAACAAGCTTTACTGTCTCGTTAGGCTCGCCAAGTGCGTGGTCGATATTGGGATTACCAACACCGGGGTTGGTCTGAACGCTACCATCCTTCATTCTGAAGCGGCGGATAAATGAAATTCTTTCAGCCTTACTTTCTGCCGCATAGAACTTTGAGGGACACAAGTCCTAAAGAGCGTACGCTGCCGCATCACGCATCTGGATACCCATATATTCCTCATAAGCAGGGAGACCGCAAAGGTCAGACGCAAAGTCCTTGAGCGAAGCATATATATCCTTTGAGGTCTCCTCAGTAACCTTGAACTTGGTGCAGATTTCAAAGTGCTTGTCGGGATTTTCACGGAGGTAATCACCGATTACTTCTTCACTTTTGCCGTAATCATCCGAAGTGTCAAGAACTGTTACACCACCCTCGTAAGCAGCATCAAGAATTGCAAAACTGCGTTCCTTAGTGGGCATACCTGCGATATTGTTCACACCATAGCTTAAGCCGAGCTGAACTGTACCGAGAGTCATTTTAGAAATTTTTACATTATTCTTTTCAACAACCTGCATTTCTTTTCCTCCTTATTTTGCTGTATAACCGCCGTCAACAGGGATTACTGCACCGGTTATATATGCTGATGCATCAGATGCAAGGAAAATAAGCGAACTCATAATATCTGTTTCATTTGCCATTCTGCCAAGGCAGGTTGATTTATTGTATCTTTCAACAAACAGTGGATGCTGGCTTCCGTCATAAAATCCGCCAAGCTCCAGAACATTACATCTTACGCCGTATCTTCCGTAATGGCTTGCTATGTATCTTGTATAGTTGGTCATACCACCCTTGTGGAAGAAATAGTCAGGCGGAGCACCGTTCTGATTCATATTTGTATCTTCATACAAAGAATAGTCTGGACCAAGCATACCCATATATGAACCAATGTTTATGATTGAACCTTTTCCTGCTTTGCACATTTCATCACCGAATGTACGGGTAATAAGGAAAAGACCTGTTGCATTTATTTCCATACTTTTTGCAAAAGTTTCCTTTGTATCCTTGTAACTCAGTTTCATTGTACGAAGAACAGAGTTGTTTACCAATATGTCAACCTCTCCCTCTTTTTCGTAGATTTCGTCACGAAGCTTAAGGATACTGTCTTCGTCACCCAAATCAAGATATGCTACCTTTACATCATAGCCTTCGTTGTTAAGTTCATCTGCAACTACTTGATTTTTTTCTGTATTTCTTGATGCCATATAAACTCTTGCGCCTGCCATAGCCAAAGCCTTTACCAGCTACCTGCCGTAGAGACCTGCACTGCCGCTGATAACTGCTACCTTACCTTTTAACGAGAACATTTCCATAATTTTTCACCTCAAAGAAATTTTCTTTTTTTCTTGATTGTAGCATTCGAATGTTAATCATACAATAACACTCTTTAACATTTTTGTCCTCTCAAAGCAAAAAAACAAGCTTCAAATCAATTTGAAGCTTGTTTTACTTATTATATTCTTGGGTCAACATCTAATCCCTGTGCCGCTCGCCTTGCCATTTCAAGAGCAATCATTGCGGTTTGCTGACGAACAGCATTTCTGTCGCCTTTAAATAAAAACTTAATGGCTTTATGCACTGAATTACTGCAAACACCAATCCATACGGTACCCACCGGTTTTTCCGGCGTTCCTCCGCCCGGACCGGCAATACCCGTCACGGATATTGCTACATCCGCACCGGAAATACACTTTGAGCCTTTGCACATTTCCAGAGCGGTTTGCTCTGATACGGCACCGTAATCCTCCAATGTTTTATGACTAACGCCCAAAAGCTTTTCTTTTTGCTCGTTTGAATAGGTTACAACACCGCAATCAAAGCATTCCGATGCACCTGGTACAGCTGTGATTTTCGCCGCAATCATTCCGCCTGTGCAGCTTTCTGCCGTTGAGACTTTCATTCCCTTTTCAATCAGGGTATTGCACAAAAGCACCTCTGGGCTTCTGAACATAATATTATTTGCTTTGCTTTCCATAACTGTCACCCTACTTGATAACGAGAACTTCCTCTTCTAAAATTGCCTGCTCTATCATTTCTTCAATATTTTCCAAAGCCTTTTCCGCCTCGATTATCTCATCAAGCTGAGGTTTTGTTTTGGGGTGCTTGGGAACAAAGATTGTGCAGCAATCCTCGTAGGGAAGAATTGATGTTTCATAAGTGCCGATTTTTTTAGAAATCGTTACAATCTCCTCTTTATCCATACCGATAAGGGGTCTGAAAACCGGAATATTCACTGCATTGTCGGTGCACACAAGACTTTCCATTGTCTGGCTGGCAACCTGACCGATGCTTTCGCCGGTAATAAGTGCCGCAGAACCGACGTTATTTGACACTTTTTCGGCAATACGCATCATAATTCTGCGCATTATTACTGTCAGGTAGTTTTCAGGGCATTTTTCAATGATATCAAGCTGAATTTGTGTAAAGGGAACAATATGCAATCTGATTTTACCGCAATACTGAGCCATCTCACGGGCGAGGTCGATTACCTTTTCCTTGGCACGGTCGCTTGTATAAGGATGGCTGTGGAAATGCACCGCCTCAAGCTCGACTCCTCGTTTTGCAATCATATATCCTGCCACAGGGCTGTCTATACCGCCAGAAAGAAGGATGGTTGACTTGCCGTTTGTTCCAACAGGCATACCTCCTGCACCTTTCAGTTTTTGAGTATAAACATACGCTTCCTGTCTCACTTCAACATTAACCGTGATTTCAGGCTTGTGAACATCTACCGACAGACCGGGAACAGCATCGAGAATTCGTCCGCCCAGCTCCATACAAATCTGCGGAGAGTTAAGCGGAAACTTTTTATCCTCGCGCTTTGCTTCCACCTTAAATGTTTTGCCCACTGTATCCAGGCTCTCTAAGCATTCAATTGCAGTCTTTGCAATACTGTCCATATCCTTTGCACACTTAACAACGGGACAGATATTAACAATACCGAATATCTTTTCAAGCACCTTGAGTGCCTCCTGCATATCTGCAGTTTCGTCAAGAGGCTCAACATAAACTGTTGACTGTGCCCGTCTTACGCCAAATTTCCCAATCTTGTCAAGCCGGCTTTTGATATTGTCAAGCAGTTTGCGTTCAAAAAGCGGCTTATTGAGTCCCTTAAGTGCTATCTCGCCGTATTTTAATAAAATCAAATCTATCTTTTGCATAATACTTTCTCCCTTTAACTACCTTTTCATCAGTCGTCTTATTTTTTTAACATTATCTACAACCCGTTCTATCGTGTAGTCGATATCTTCTTCCGTAATAAACTCGGATAAACTGAAACGGATGCTTCCGTCAATCATTTTACGGTCGGTGCCTATTGCCGTCAGTACATAGCTGGGGCCTTTTTTATGGCTTGAACATGCAGAACCCGACGAGACATAGATGCCGTCTGTTTCAAGAGAATGGAGCAACACCTCGGACTTGACATATCCAAACGAAATGTTCAGAATATGCGGCGCAGAATCATTAGCCGGAGTATTAATCACCACATCATCAAGCTTTGAGATAATTCCCTCTTTAAGCCGTTCCTTGAGAATTTGCATCTTGCTGCCGTTTTCCAAGACATTCGAGCACGACTTTTCTGCCGCCAGACCAAATGCCGCAATTCCGGGAACATTTTCTGTTCCGGGACGAATATTATTCTGCTGACCACCACCAAAAATTATCGGGGCAAGCCTTGCCTTATTTTTCACATATAACGCACCCACGCCTTTGGGACCGTGAATCTTGTGACTGCTGAGCGATATAAAATCCGCACCCGTTGATGCAGCAGTAAAAGGAATTTTCCCGTAAGCCTGAACCGCATCAATATGAAACGCCGTATTCGGATTTACGGACTTTACTATCTTGCCAATCTTTTCAACCGGCT
>JAZQLR010000010.1:0-4539 GCA_045542775.1 Clostridia bacterium | reverse complement strand
GGGAATCCTGCCCAGTTGCCTTCGGTGCAATAACACTCCCCAATCGTTAAAATTTTAGCATTTGTAGTACCATCAATAATAAAGCTCGTTTCACGTTGAAAAGGTTGCTCCCCCAAAACTTTTAACACAACATGATCTTCGCGTAAGACCTGAGGTTCGGTTTTTTCAGACACAGGCGTACCGCAAACCGCAATCTTAATATGGTCGATCGCTTCAATGGTAAGTTCCTGTTCTTTAGGCATATAAAAACTTTCTGCTCTGCGGTTTTCAAAAACACTTTGTCGGTTACCAACGTTTTTGTAAATCTCATCGTTTACTTTAACGTTGCAGTGACCCTCAAGCATAATAAAGGCCACTTCTTTGTTCTCGGTATAAAATGTTAAGGATTGTCCTCCATCTAATTCAATGATACCAAACTCAAGTTTCTTTAAAGAACACGCACCAATTTTACAAATAGGCGTATATCCATTCTGTGATTTATAAGCTTTCTTATAATTATAATTCATAACCGTTCTCCTTTAAATAATTCTTTGTAGTCTCAAAATCAGGCACACTTTCTCGCGCACCTACACCGGTACATTTAAGTCCAGAAACCGCGCTGCTGAAATGACAGCATTTCAGATAATCATATCCCTTTATTACCGCCGCAGCAAATGCACCATGGAAAACGTCCCCCGAACCGTTGGAATCAACAACCACTGCAGGATAAATAGGATAAGCGATAATTTCCTTACCGTCGTAGATAATACCGCCACGTTTCCCCTGCGTAATGACAACCACTTCCGGGCTATAGGTTTCATAAAGCTTTCGAACGGCTTCTTCGGCAGTCTTACAACCAGTATGACCGAGCGCAAACTCCTCAGACGGAATCATAATATCGGTAAGTGCCAAAAGCCTTTCAACACCGTCGTAAAGACCACCGCAATCATATAACACCTTTGTGCCGTTTTCCCTTGCTGTTTTTGCGCCTTCTATAGCAGCGTCTATTTCATTGCCGTCCACCATAAGGATCTCGGCGTCTTTAATTGCTTGTTTTTGAACATCATTCAGCACTAACGCCGGCAAGTCGCCTTTGTCAAAAACGCAGGTGCGTGTTGTAGTATCCGCACACAAAAAAAGTACGGATGCAAAAGAACGATAACCTGATTGAATATCAATAAAGTTTGTTTCAACATCGTATCTCACAAAATCCTCTTTTAAAAATTTACCACCATTATCGTCGGACAAAACACCGATATAAGCGGTAGCTTCTCCCAACTTACTTGCCGCAACAAGCGCTGTGGCAACAGGACCACCACCGGCAGTTTTGCTGGCGGTGGCTCTCATTTTAGTATCTTCCGTTGGATATGTAGGGATATTATACAGGGTGTCAAAAACGTTAGCGCCTATTCCTACGATTTTAGCCATAATTTATGCCTTTCCGTCTGCACCGACCAGCTTAATTCTCGAGATGCAAAAATCCTTGACTGCGTCAATGGGTTTTTTCATAAAGTTGTCAATTGCAATCGCTCTGCCGGGCTTTTGCAGTTCTTCAAGACAGCAATCAAGGAAAGCATAGCAAATATCTGTAGCAAAATTCATTTTGCGAATACCTGCCTTTACTGCTTTTTTGATTTCTTCGTCAGGAACACCCGAACCACCATGAAGCACAAGAGCAGTATTGTTGGTGGCTCTGCGGATTGCTTTTATACGCTCAATATCCAGTTTGGGTGGTTTCGAATATTTGCCATGAGCAGTACCTACAGCCACCGCAAGGCAAGCCACTCCGGTTTCTTCAACAAACTTTTTTGCATCTTCTGGGTTTGTAAATTCGTCCATATCTCTATCGGTTGTAGTTCCAACATGACCCAACTCGCCTTCTACCTGAACATCAACAAACTTACATATATCCACCACGCGCTTTGTTAAAGCAATATTCTCTTCAAAAGATAGCATAGATCCATCAAGCATAATACCTGTTGCACCGTAACGAAGTGAGCGTGTTGTTTCAAGCTCACTGGGTCCATGGTCAAGATGAAAGCAAACCGGAACGGTTGCTCTCTTTGCTGCTGCCAAAATAACGGGAGATACATAGTATCCCGTTTCTTCCTTCATAAGACGGGGATACACCTGCATAATTACGGGAGCCCTTGTTTCCTCTGCTGCTTTTAGAACGCCCATTACACTTTCCATATTATATACATTGAAAGCAGGGACACAAAAGTTATTTTGTTCGGCTAAATCAAGAACATATTTCAAATTTACCAGCATAATTATTCACCCAAAATTAAATCTTCAATAGAAAGAATTTCAACATCCTTGGCAACTGCTTTAAGGGAAACATATTCCGAAACACAAGCGGTAACAATGGTATCTGCACCAATGCTTGTAGCGTTGAATATTCTACGTGCTGCAACCTTCTTAATAACTTCCGGCATATATTGTGCCATTAAGATGTTGCCTGCCCATACAGTTTCTGCACGGTTAAGAAGCATTTCACGAAGCACTGCATAAGACATAACGATTGCACGAGCTTCTTCGGTTTCTTCAAGATCACGGGACAACTGATACGGGTCTTGGAATACAACAGACTTTTCTGTGTTCCTTGCCGCTAACTTACCATCTTTAATAAGACCTGCAACGAAGCTTGTATACGTAACAACATTAGCATCAACCTCAATGCCATATTCTTTATAAAGTTGCTTAATAGTCTTGGCATCGTTGGGATCATATACAACAACGGTCTTGTATTCGCGAAGCGCTTTCGCGCAGGCAGCCATCTGTTCCTTGGTTTCGCTCGCGGCACCGATCAGAAAATCAAGCTGTGCACCGCTGGGAAGTTCATTTTCCATCACAGAGAAATCTACATTTGCTTTTTCAAGAACTTTAATCGCCTTTAACGCTTGTTCACAGGCCATAAACTTAGCATCAACGCCTAAGAAAAGAAGCGTGTCTTTCTTAGCAGAATGTGCTTTGATTGCTTTTGTCAAGCAGTCGCAAGTAGAAGTCTTGCCATAAGCATTCCCTGTTTCAATACAGTTAGAAACAAGTGTCATAATATATTCAGGAAGCTTGCCTTCAAGCGCGGCCTGAAGTCTTGTTTCCTTTGTGAACATTACGGGGTCCCAACCTGTCACACAATCGTGCACACAAGCACCACAGGTGCAACACTCGTAAATGTTGTCCATAATTTCCGAAAGTTCAATCGCGTTGCGGTTCACAAGCGAGATCCCCAGCGCTCTGGCTTTTGCAGTATTTCTTTCCTGACCTGTTGCATTACCAATAGGACAAATATGGTGGCACATCCAACAGAAACGACAGGAATCAACATGCTGTTTACATTTTTCCGACATTATCATTGTTATTTCCTCCCTATCAATTAAAGTCCCAACTTGAACGGATTCATAATACCATTGGGGTCAAGTGTCTTTTTGAGTCCTTCAAATACCTGCATGGCAGGGCCGTACTGTTCCTTCATAAGACGACCAAGCTTAATACCAACACCGTGGTGGTCATTGACAACACCGCCGTGCGCCAGCGCAGCACGGACACCGCAGGTCCAAATTGCCTGATGCAAACGAAGCGCTTCAACCGGATCCTCTGGAACATCCTTACCGTCCACAATAAATCTGTCGTAAACCATTGCGCCCCACTCATACCAGTGTGAGAAGTGTGCAATAAATTTAGCCTGCGGGAAGTTGGTTTCAATAGCTTCCTTCATCGCCCAATAGATTTCTTCAATCTTATTATAGGGAGCAATGGTATCCATTGTACCGAACATTTGAGGAAGATCCATCATATGACCGGGATAGAAGAAGGTAATCTTTTCATTCCACCATTTTTCACCGTATTCGC
This sequence comes from Clostridia bacterium, assembly GCA_045542775.1. Classification (GTDB taxonomy): domain Bacteria; phylum Bacillota; class Clostridia; order Monoglobales; family Monoglobaceae; genus SIG440. The sequence continues at coordinate 705 of JAZQLR010000010.1, read as the reverse complement.
TACCCAAGTCTTCAGCACCATACTTAGCAAAGGTTTCCAGAAGAATTTTTTCTTCAACTTCAACCATTTCCTTTACACCCTCATAGGCAATATTCATACACGCACCCTTGCGTTCAACCCCTACGATTTTCCTAATAAGAGAATCGGTTTCCGCCTCGTCGTATAGGCGCATAACAGATGGCTTGAATTTCTGTAAAAGTTCACGGGAAGCCTCAAAAGCAGCATGCAAATCCTGGAACAAGAAACCGCGGAAGCGTCTTTCTTCGGGCTGGTCAAAAATGCGAATTTGGGCCTTTGTGATAATACCCAGTGTTCCTTCTGAACCGATAAAGATCTGATTCAGATCAGGACCTGCAGCGTGCTTAGGCGCAGAACAGGTTTCGATGATATCACCATTCGGAAGAACAATCTCCATCTTAAGCACCATATCATCAATTTTACCGTACTTGGTCGAAACAACGCCAATACCTCTGTGCGCCAAGAATCCGCCGACGGTTGAACAGGTAAGTGAAGACGGATAATGCATGGTAGCCTTACCCACTTCGTTTGCAGCCCATTCAATGTGCTTATAAATAGCGCCTGTGCCACACTCTATGTACATACCCTCAGTATTAACTTCATAAATCTTATTCATTCTCTTGGTATCAAGAATAATCCCGCCGCACACGGGAATAGCGCCACCCTGTGTGCCTCCACCTGCACCCC
>JAZQLR010000009.1:0-16187 GCA_045542775.1 Clostridia bacterium | reverse complement strand
GACGGACCTGCCGAAAAGTTGTAAATTCTGCTCATGAAAAACACTCCTTACATTATTAAATATAAAAATTTGTATACTTATTACAGTATATAACTTTTTTTTGTGTCCGTCAATACGAAAATGATTATTTTTTAACAAATTATTTACAAGATTTAATCCGAAATCCTTTATAAATTTCATATATTCCTACAAACAGCAAAAATCCGCCGAACATTTTGCGGAGAAGTCCCGAATCAAGAGCGGTTGCAAGATATGCACCAAGCGCCGCACCAAGAACACCAAAGCCACCTAAAATAAGCGCAAGCTTAACCCTTACGCATTTGTTTTTGAGGTGAACAATCAGCGCAAAAACCGCCGTTGGAATAAAGTAGGTAAGATTTATCCCCTGCGCCATCTGCTGACCCACGCCCTCAAAGAACACCAGTGCCGGAATAAGAATTGCACCGCCGCCAATGCCCATTCCGCTTATAATTCCACTTAAAAATCCGGTTAGTATATTGATAAGCATCTTTTACCCCCCTTAAAAAATCATTTTTACTGCCGTAACAATAATCACCGCTCCAAACCCGATTTTGAGCCACTTCCTGGGCACTTTCTTTAGCAGCTTTGCCCCCACCAGACCGCCGATTACGCCGCCCAGAGTCACCCACGCCCAGAGTTTTAAGTCAAAAAAGCCTTTCCTTACATAAAAGTACGCACTGACTGGCGACATCATAAGTATCACCAGAATAGCCGTTGCGTGGGACTCTCTTTCGTCAATATCCAAAAACCTCTCCATTGCCGGAACAACTACCGAGCCGCCGCCGGCACCAAATAAACCGTTGAGCACACCCGTTACAAGACCGATTAGTATTTCCTTCCACCGCTTTTTAAGCATAAAAAACCTCCAAAGCACATTTTGATTAGTGTTTGGAGGTTTAATTTATTTTATTCACAGAATATTCCGCTTTTCAAGAATGTCAAAAAGCACACCCTCGCGGACTCCCACATCGGCAATCACGAATTCCTTGGGGTTTAAAACTTCGGCAAGGCATTTTATAAAAATTAAGCCGCCGAGAATAATATCCGCCCGCTCCTCGCCTATGCCGACCATTTTTTTGCGTTCGTCCACAGATGCCGAAAGAATTTCATTAATAATTTCCGACATTCTTTCGGGGGTAATCACATATTTTTCAATTGCCGCAGCCGTGCTGTCGCCCAAATCAAACTTTGCAGCAGCCCTGAGCGTTCCGCCGATTCCCACAACAGCCGCACCGCGAAACTCTTTAAGCCATTCTTCGCTCTGGTATTTCCCCCGTACAAATTCTTCCGCCGCAGCTAATGCCTCGGGTGTTTCGCCGTCCTTAAAGAACATTTCGCATATCCCTCTTGACCCGAACGGTATGCTGACCGCATCAGCCTGCGCTCCGCCAGAAACCCCGATAAGCTCAGTGCTTCCGCCGCCTATGTCACAAATCACACCACGCTCGCATTCCAAAGTGCGGCTCACAGCAAGGCAGTCAAGTGCCGCCTCCTGAGTTCCGTCAATAACGCGAATTTCAATGCCCGTGGAGTCCTTGACAAGCTCAAGAAACTCGTCTCGGTTCTTTGCCTTACGGACTGCCGCCGTTGCAACCGCAACAACTCTTTCAACGCCCTCGCTCTCAATGGTTTTTTTATAGCCGGCTAAAGCTTTTACCGCCCGAAGCTGAGCTTCGGCGGAAAGCATCATATCCTTTGTCATACCCTCGCTCAAGCGAATGGTGCTGCGATATGCACCCAAAGTCTTTGCTACACCTGTTTCAATTCCAAATACACTCATCCGCACCGAGTTAGAGCCTAAATCTATAACCGCAATTTTCTTCAAAAGAAAAACCTCTTTTCTGATTGATACCTTAATATTAACATATATACATTGGCATTTCAAGCATATTATCGGCGTTTTTTCTTGACAAAATAATTTGAATATAGTATACTTTTAAATGTCAAAAATGCTTGTATAGCACAGTTGGTAGTGCAGCTCATTCGTAATGAGCAGGTCGCAGGTTCGAGTCCTGTTACAAGCTCCAAACCACTTTGCCGATTTGTGGCAGGGTGGTTTTTTCTATGCTCCATTGCGACCTGCTGCTATTGTAAAAAACACTCCGTGTTTTTCTTTTTCGGTCTCCGGTTCGGGGTACTTCGTACCAGCTTGGTTATAAAACGCTATGCGTTTTCATTTTATCAGCATAAAGCTCTCGCTTTCTGCAATCTTGCGCTACCAATATGCCACCGGCATATTGTCTTTACGCTCCAGTGTTACAAGCTCCAAACCACTTTGCCGATTTGTGGCAGGGTGGTTTTTTCTATGCTCCATTGCGACCTGCTGCTATTGTAAAAAACACTCCGTGTTTTTTCTTTTTACGGTCTCCGGTTCGGGGTGCTTCGTACCAGCTTTGACAAAATACGGTAATGCTTGCAGGATAATAAACTTATTGGCACAGATTCTTGAAATAAATATATTTGTATGCTATAATTGTAATTAGTTATTGTGTTAAGAATTGGAGATTTTATTATGAATGAGTTTAATAATGGTGAAATTGTAATATATCAGAGCAAAGACGGATTAACAAAAATTGATGTTACAATGGAAAATGAAACAGTTTGGCTGACATTGGACCAAATGGCTGACCTTTTTAACCGCAACAAGTCAACTATTTCACGACACATTAAAAACATTTTTGAAGAAGGCGAATTAACAAGAGATTCAGTTGTTGCAAATTTTGCAACAACTGCCGCAGACGGAAAAACCTATCAAGTTGATTACTATAACCTTGATGTTATTATATCAGTCGGCTATCGTGTAAAATCCATTGTCGGCACACATTTTCGACAATGGGCAACAGAGCGAATTAAGGAATACATGATAAAAGGCTTCACAATGGACGACGAACGCCTTAAGAATCTGGGGGGCGGAAACTATTGGAAAGAGCTTCTTGACAGAATCAGAGATATTCGTTCCTCTGAAAAGGTGCTTTATCGTCAAGTACTTGATTTATATGCAACAAGCATAGATTATGATCCCAAAAGTGTAGAATCAATATCTTTTTTCAAAATCGTACAAAACAAATTACACTTTGCCGCACACGGTCACACTGCCGCTGAAGTAATCTATGAACGTGCAGATAGCGAAAAGCCTTTTATGGGATTAACTTCATTTCCCGGTAATATACCAACGACAAAGGACATAAAAATTGCAAAAAACTATCTTGAAGCAGACGAATTAAAAGTGCTTAATAACTTGGTTTCGGGGTATTTTGATTTTGCAGAAATTCAGGCTATGAGAAAAAGACCTATGTATATGAACGATTACATAACTCAGCTTGATAACATCTTAGGCTCAACAGGCGAAAAACTTTTAACAGATGCAGGAAAAGTCAGCCACGAACAGGCAATAAAAAAAGCATTGTCGGAATACAAAAAATATCAGGAAAAAACCTTAACTGAGGTTGAGCAGGCTTATCTGGAAACAATAAAGATGCTTGGGAATAAAGCTTCAAATAAGAAAGATAATTAAACTTAAAAACTCTGTTGCACTAAAAATATGTGACAGGGTTTTTTCTTTTTCCTTTCATATTCCCTGCCCGTCCATAATATAATTAAATATAAATGTAAAATTTTTCATAAAAAATTGTTGACAAATGCAGTTAGTTATGCTAAACTGTATTCGGTTAGCGGTGACTAACATATTTTTTAGCTCGTCGGTTAGCCTGAACAAACTACTTGAAATCGGGTGATTTTATGAATTTAAGCACGGCAGAAGCAGGAAAAGAATATATCATCAAAAACATCGAGACCGATGACGAGGAGCTTAATTCATTTTTGTTTTCGCTCGGTTGCTACGAGGGCGAGCCGATTACCGTGATTTCGCACCTTAAGGGCGGTTGTATTGTTTCAATAAAAGACGGCAGATACAACATTGACACAGAATTGGCAGAAGCAATTATTGTATAAATCAAAAGAAGCCTTACGGCTTACTTTTTTTGAATAATGGTTAGTTATTTCTAACCCACTTTACAAAATGCAAAAACAAGGAGGCACACCTTATGAGAATTGCACTTGCAGGCAATCCAAACAGCGGTAAAACCACAATGTATAATGCTCTTACCGGCAGTAACGAAAAGGTCGGCAACTGGGCGGGTGTTACCGTTGAGAAAAAAGAACACCCCATCAAAAAGAGCTTTTATTCCGAGGAGGAGCTGATAGCCGTTGATCTCCCCGGCGCGTACTCAATGTCACCATTCACCTCGGAGGAGAGTATTACCAGCATTTACATAAAGAACGAAAGTCCTGATGTTATCATCAACATTGTTGACGCAACCAACCTGAGCCGAAGCCTATTCTTCACAACTCAGCTTCTGGAGCTTGGAGTTCCCATGGTTGTGGCGCTTAACAAGGCTGACATTAATCGCAAAAAGGAAACAAAGATTAATGCGGCAGAGCTTTCAATAAAGCTTGGCTGCCCCGTAATCGACACTGTTTCCACATCAGCGGACGGCCTTAAAGATGTTATTTCCGCAGCAGTAGCACTGAAAGGGCGGGGACAAAAAGCTCCATATCTGCAGGAGAATATTGACCTGACAGACAAAAAAGCTGTAAAGACCGCTGACAAACAACGTTTTGAGTTTGTAAACAGAATCGTAAAGGATGTTGAAACCCGAAAGGTTCTCACCAAAGACAGAAACTATCAGGACAAAATTGATGCCGTTCTCACAAACAAATGGCTGGGTATTCCGATTTTTGCATTTATCATGTTTCTTGTGTTCGACATTTCGCAATCGTCGTTCGGGCCGTGGCTTGCCGACAGCCTTACTGCATGGCTTGAAACAGGACAGGCGTGGATTGCAGGGTTCTTTAAAGATGCAAACCCTCTTCTCTCGGCACTGTTAGTTGACGGTATAATTGGCGGCGTAATTGCTGTTATCGGCTTTTTACCGCTTGTTATGGTAATGTACTTTCTCATTGCAATCCTAGAGGATTGCGGTTATATGGCAAGAGTTTCGGTTGTGCTTGACCCGATTTTCAAAAAGGTTGGTCTTTCGGGCAAGTCGGTTATCCCATTTGTTATCGGAACAGGCTGTGCTATCCCCGGTGTTATGGCGTGCCGAACAATCCGCGGCGAGCGTGAACGCAGAGCCACCGCAATGCTTGCGCCCTTTATGCCCTGCGGTGCAAAGCTACCCGTAATTGCACTTTTTGCCGGAGCATTCTTTGAAGATGCATCCTGGGTTGGAACCCTTATGTACTTTGCCGGAATAGTGATAATATTCTTCGGCGCTCTGTTAATCAATAAGATTACCGCGCATTCGGCAAAACGCTCGTTCTTTATCATTGAACTTCCCGAATACAAGCTGCCGAGCCTTAAGCGCGCGTTCCTTTCAATGTGCGGCAGAGGCTGGGCGTACATAGTAAAAGCCGGAACAATTATTCTGCTTTGTAATACAGCGGTGCAGATTATGCAGTCCTTTACCCCAACCCTGACCGTTGCCGAAGCCGCCGACACATCAATCTTGGCGGCAATCGCAAGACCTTTTGCGTACCTGCTTATCCCCGTTATCGGGTATCACGCTTGGCAGTTTGCAGCTGCTGCGGTAAGCGGATTTATCGCAAAGGAGAATGTTGTTGCAACAATAGCCGTTTGCTATGCCCTTACCGATGTTACAAGCGAGCTTCCCGGTACAGTTCCCAATCTTACAGCGGTTGCGGCACTTGCATATCTTATGTTCAACCTCTTCACGCCGCCCTGTTTTGCGGCTATCGGTGCTATGAATTCCGAAATCAAGAGCAAAAAATGGCTACTTTCCGGAGTTGCACTTCAGCTTGGGGTCGGCTTTACGGTTGGATACCTTGTATTCCAGATTGGAACACTTATCACCACCGGAGCATTTGGTGCCGGCTTTATCCCCGGACTTGTTGCTGTTCTTTTAATGGCAGCAGTTGTGGTTTATCTTTGCGTAATTGCCGACAAAAAGCTTAAGTCAGAAACCGCAGCCAAAGCCAAGGAAAAAGCAGGAGTGATTTAAGTGACAAATATAATCATTGTATTAGTTTTGATAGCAATTGTTGTACTTGCCGCCGGCTATGTTTACAAGGAAAAGCGGCGTGGCAGCAAATGCATCGGCTGCCCTTACAGCAAAGGCTGCATTGGCGGTTGTCAGAAAGAAAAATAATATCCAAAACGCCCCTTTGAAAAAAGAGGCGTTTTTTGTTATTTTGGTACTTGAAAACCTATTGCGATTGTGTCAGAATGTGTTGTTAATATTTTTAGGAGGAATTTTTATGGAAACTCTTGCATACATGCTCAGTCTGCTTGGTCTTGTCTGTGTCATTACATCATCACTTATCAAGGGCAGACGAATGGGTTGGATTTTATTGTTTTTATGCTCAGGCAATGCTCTTGTTGCCACAAGCTATCTGCTTAGTGCAAGCTATGCCGGTGCAGCTTCGTGCTTTATCGGTGCAGGTCAGGCACTTATCAACTCGTTCTTTGACCGCAAGGAAAAAGCTATCCCCGTATGGCTTGTTGCGGTTTACGCCGCATCGTTTGTAATTGCAAACCTCGTTGTATTTGAAGCCCCCGTTGACCTTTTGGCAATGATTGCTTCACTGACCTTTGTTATGTGCGTGGGTCAGAAGAACGGTGCAAAGTACCGCATCTGGACAACATTTAATATCGGACTTTGGATTCTTTACGGCTTGCTCAAGCCTGCATATCCCGCACTTCTTACACATATACCATTCCTTATATTTACTCTTGTTGGGATGATAATCCACGACAGAGAGGCAAAGAAAGCAGAATAATACATAGCTTAAATAGCAAAAACCGTACACAAAAATGTGTACGGTTTTTTATTTATCAATATCACTCAACATTAAACTCTGCTTAATACAACTTACTACTGCAAAGCATATTCCTCAATAAAAGCTTCGCAATCTTCCAAGGGCAGAGCTTTTGCATAGTACCAGCCCTGAATAAAATCGCAGCCGGAACGGGATACAAGAGAATTTTGTTCGTCGGTTTCCACACCCTCACATATTGCGGACATTTCCAGCTTATGCGCAAGCGCAATAATACCGGCAAGGAGCGCCTTACCGCGTTTTGTATCGGTTTTAAGCAAAATGTCACGGTCGATTTTAACAACATCAATCGGGTAATCGCAAAGATTGGAAAGTGATGTGTAGCCGCTGCCTAAATCGTCAAGATAAATCTTGAAGCCAAGCTCTTTGCAGAGCATAACATTTTTCTTTGCATTTTCCATATCCTTTTCAATGGCGTCCTCGGTTATCTCGATTGCCAACTTTGACCTGTCAAAATTATATTTGTCGGCAATCGCTTTGAGCTTTTCGATACATTCCTCTTCAGACAAAGTTATCCTTGTAAAATTGCAGGAGATAGAAAGGTCCTTATATTTTGTGTCGCTCCATTTTTCAAGCTGCTGGCAGGCAAGCTCAAACATATGAAAATCGTGCTTGCTGATAAGCCCCGCCTCTTCCATCTGCCCGATATAATTAACCGGACCTATAATCCCTTTCCCGGGACTTTCCCATCTTGAAAGTGCCTCTCCTGAAACAATCTGTTTTGTCTTGCTGTCAACTATAAACTGCAGGTGCATCTTAAACTCATTATTTTCAAGACCGTTTAAAATGTTTTCAGTTACTATCGTTTCCATTTTTTGTACTCCTTACTACCTGTTATTTCTTTATACTTTTTGTAGTTGACGATATTATATACTTGGGTCTTCCCTTAATTTCCTCATAAATCCGGGCAATGTAGTAGCCTATGATGCCCAGACTTATCATAATTATGCTTCCTATAAAGATAGTGATAATTATAACCGTTGTCATACCCTCAAGCGCTCTGCCGATTATTTTATCAATAAGCGCCCAGACCCCGAAGATAACCGATATTATAAGCATCACAAACCCCAGAACTGTTACTGTTTGCATTGGCGCGGTGGAGTGCGATGATATATTGGAAAGTGCATACCTCACAAGTCCCATGGTTGACCATTTTGACTCGCCGTCTACACGCTCCCCTACATCATATTCAACCGTTGCTTTGTTGTAGCCTACCCAAAAGGATATTGCCCTGAAAAACCCTCTTTCGGGCATCTTGTTAAGCACATCTACCACTTTTCTGTCCAGAAGCTTGAAGTCCGACGAGTTTTCCATATCAAACCCTGCCATACGGCTGATAGCGGAATAGAAGATTTTTGCACCGATGCTGTGCATCTTTTTCTCCTGACCTCGCTCTTTTTTTATCCCCTCAACAATCTCGTAGCCTTGTTCCCACAAACGATACATTTCGATTATCTTTTCCGGCGGATGCTGGAGGTCGCAATCAATCACAACGGCACAGCTGCCGTTCACCGCGGCAAGGCCTGCGGATATAGCAGATTCCTTACCAAAATTTCTTGAAAAATGTAATCCCACTATGTTTTCTGCCTCTGCCGAAAGCTCATCTATCATCTGGCAGGTTTGGTCCGACGACCCGTCGTTGACGAAAATAAACTCGCTTTCAATATTGTTTTCTTGAAGCAACGAATGTATCTCGGCGTATGCTCGCTTGATACATTTTTCCTCATTATATGCAGGAATAACTACTGATAACATAAAATCACCTTGCTAACTTTCAAATAAAGTTTCAAATTGTGTAACGGGCATCGGCCGGTAGAAGTAATAACCCTGAAGCAAGTCACAACCGGCATCCACCACCAGATTTTTGTGTTCCTCTGTTTCTATGCCCTCGCATAATGTCTTAAATCCCAAATCGTGTGCGGTTCTGATAATATTTTTAAGAATTAAAAATCCCGTCCGGGTTATTGCACCTTGCGTAATTTCCTTATCAATTTTTACAATACTTATATCAAATTCCGTCAGATCACCAAAGCTTGTGTAGCCTTTGCCGAAATCGTCGAGGAGAATCAGCACACCTTTTTGTTTCAGACAGGTGAGATTTTTTATCATTATATCTTTTTCTTCCTCATTGAGGCTTTTATCCTCGAGAATTTCAACCGCTATACACGAATAGTCAATTCCGTACTTTTCTACAATATTTATTATATTCTCCGCCAAATCCCGGTCGCAAAGGGTAAAGCGCGAGAAATTTATTGTATATACATACTTAATTCGATTTGCCATATCACTTGCAATCCACTTGCAATTTTTTTCAAAGATGTAATAATCAAATTTCTCATTAAGTCCCACATTATTCACTGCCGAGAGGAAAAACCGCGGTGTTAAAATTCCCTCGGTGGAAGAATTAAGCCTCGACAGCACCTCTGCACCCACAATTTTATTGGTTTTTGCATCTAAAATAGGCTGATATTCGAGGAAGAACTTGTTGTTATCAATTTCGTTTTGTATGTTATTTTCGATTTTGATTTTTCTTTCAAACTCCTTACCGTTTGAGCTGTCCCATTGACAGTACAAAATCTCCTTATCCTCCGCCATACTGCACGCCTGTTTTGCTCTTACGAGTGCGGTTTTGAACGGGACATCAGTTGAACTGGTCTGGAGGTAGCCAAAGCTTATATGCACAACATTAACCACGCCGTATTTTATAAATACTTCGTTGACTTCCTCAAAGCATCTTTCAATGCACCGCTCTGTTTCGTCTGCATTCAAGTTATTCAGTGCAACGAAATTATCCTTTCCGTAAAGAGTCATCTCGCCGCCAATACTAAGGCAAAAAGCTTTTAGCAGAACTTTTTTGATTTGCTCATACATTCTGCCCGCCTTCGACTCGGAGTACAGTCTCTTCATACTTTCAAGAGATACCGAAATATATACAATTGAGCGGTTTTGACGGGCGGCACCCGCTTTTTCAAAATCATTCTCTATTTTTCCTATACCGCAAAAACTTTTTTCCGCTGTTCCCTTTGCTGTTCTTACAGACTTCATAGTAAAGTACAGTCCAATAAGTCCCATTAAGAGAAAAATTATTGCAAGAATAGTTATAATCACATAAGGGTATTCAAAAAATTGCATTTTTTAACTCCTGCTATCTATTTTTCAAAAATCGGATACTCCCTTGTTCCGGCTGTCTGTCTAAGACCTCTGTCGTTTGCAACCCTCATACATTTTTCAATGTCCCTTTGAGCCGTTCGTTTTCTCCTGATAATTTCTTTTGCCAAAAAACACGGAGGGAAAGTGAGCATAGCCTTTAAAATATCCGCCTTTGCTGCGCCGCATCTTTTGTATTCTGCCAAAATCTCAAAAAGCGCATAGTTTACGGCCGTTTTATCAAAATTCTTAGCGGTAACACCTCTCAGCCATTTTGCATACTCAAGGAATTTATGTATATCAACATTCTCTTTAAAATAAACGCCGCTGATATAAAACTTCTGCATTTCTTCGTCCATTTCTTCAAGAAGTGCCGAATAGTATTTCTTTTGGATTTTAAGAACCTCCGTATGCTGCCTTTCAAGAGTGGTGCTCGTGATTTGCTTGTCGTGAAGCCGGTATATCAAAAGGCATTCGGGAAGAATCTGCATCTTCTGATTCTCCATCGCCATTCTTGTCCACAACTCAAGGTCCTCGGTGCAGGTGTGGGTGGGATCGTAATTAAACTTCTTCAAAACCTCCGCCTTGGCAATAACGCCGGGGTGAAGTATGGGGTTCACCACAAGAAGCATTGCACGAATCGCCTCAGAATCGCACCGTCCGCCTGCACCGCCTGATGCATATACACCGTTTTTAACAGTTAAAAATCTGCAGGACGATAGCGCAATGTCAGGATTCTCCTCCATAAACTTAAACTGCTTTTCAAAGCGGTCGGGGAGGCAGATATCGTCTGCGTCCATTCTGGCTATATATTTACCGTCAGATAAAGAGATTGCCTTGTTCAAAGAGGTAGGCAGCTTAAGATTGACCTCATTGGGATGAACCTTAACACGCTCGTCCCTTGCAGCAAGCCTTGCAAGAATCTCGGCGGTTCTGTCCGTCGAACAATCGTTTATAACAATAAGCTCCCAGTTTTTGAATGTCTGGTTTATAACGCTTTCGATTGCCTCTTCAAGATATGTTTCGCCGTTATACACACTCATAATTACTGATATATCAGGCTTCATAAGATGACCTCCTCTTTAACACACATTTAATAGTTTTGCACAGATTAAGAAAGTAAAACGCCGCCTTGTAGCATTTTCTCTTCATGAAAAATATAGATATTCGGCTTTTGACGGAAATATTCTTAAACTCCGCACAGGCAATTTTTTGGTTATGTACCGATTGTTTAATACTTTTCGCAAGCTCGTTTATGCTTTTAAAATGGTTGCCCTCTGCCGCTGCGGCAAGAATCGCAAAACACATAAAGCAGGAATAACGGCACAGCTGCTTTTCAAAATCAGCCACTTTTTTCATATCCGTCTTATATATCTCGTTTATGACATCCTCCACAAGCTTAATTTGCTTTGTGTTGAACTCCTTTGACAGTGAGTCGTCTCTCACGGTGTATAAATACGCCGTTTTTTTGCTTATATATACGCTCTTTGCGCTGAGATAACACGGAACAACGCAGCATAAATCCTCGCCCAGTGAAATTTTTTCGTTCACGCCTAACTGATGGGGGGTCAGAAGCTCCCGCTTTACCGCCTTGCCCGAAAGATAGTACGACATATGCCCCATATTTTTGTCCATCAAAAGTCTTGGATAAATGCATTTTTCAATGTTCTTTCCGGTGTAAAGTCCTTCGTCAAGACCGTCGTTTGTGACATCCACCGTCTGCCCGTTTTTAACCCATCTGTATGAGAACGAAACAATCTCACATTCCGTCTCTTTTATTATTTTATATGCACATTCCAGCGTGTCGCTTTCAATCAAGTCGTCCGAGTCAAGGTTAAACACATAGTCGCCCTCAGCCACCTTTATCCCCGCTCTTCTTGCGCTGGCAAGTCCGCCGTTTTGTTTATGAACCACTTTTATACGGGCGTCCTTTTCCTTGTAACTGTCACAAATCCGAGGACATTCATCAGGAGAGCCATCATCAACCAGAATAAGTTCAAAATCAGAAAAGGTCTGATTCAAAACACTCTCTATGCAATTTGGCAAATATTTTTCAACCTTATAAGCAGGTACTATTACAGAAAAAAACATCTTATCACCTATCTGCTTCGTAATTCAACAAGAATTTTTAACAGAAAATACATTCTGTACTTCATTGCGTATGCAAACACCCTTTGCATAAGCGGCAGCTTGCATATCGGATATTCGTTCAGCGCTCTTATGCTTAATTCGTGCGTGCACACCGCTTTGAGTCTTTTTCTCAGGTCAGCAAATTTAATTTTATTGTCTGCCGCATACATAATTTCCTGAGAGCAAAGGACTCTGCACATTGCCTGCCAGAATCTGTCAATATACATCTGATATTTTTGTGGCTCGATATCCTTTTTAAACCGCTTTTCAACCTCTGTCACAAACACAAGGCTTTTTTCAAATCTGTCTTTTTTATATGACTTTGAGATTGAGTCCCCATTCCTGCAATAATTATAAAACGCATCGCCAATTCCCGTTGCTTTTTTTATACAGGATATGTAATCTATCATAAACAGTGCATCCTCCGAAAGCATTTCACGCTCGGATTCAAACACAATATTATTCTCTTTTATTATCTCGTGCCTGAACAGGTTTTTCCAGATGCTCATTCCGTATTTGCTGTCGTCAGCATCCTCGGGCAAAGCACCGACTATTCCCATTCTCAGCTCGTTCAGCTCGTCTTGGGTCTCAAATTGTGTGTCCTTGTCAAAGTAAATTTTGCGGATACATTCCCCCGCCTCGCTGAACATATTTCCGTCTACAAACAAAACCCCCGACATCACAAGGTCGGACCTGTATTCCTCCGCCTTTTCGTAAAGCGTTTTGAACATATCACGCTCTACATAATCGTCCGAGTCCACAAAGCCGATATATTCACCCGTTGCAACCGCTAAAGCTGCGTTCCGCGCCTTGCCTGCACCCTCGTTCATCTTATGGATAACCTTTATACGGGAATCCTCTGCCGCCGCCTTTTGGCATACTTCAAGTGACGAATCTGTTGACGAATCGTCTACAAGGATTATCTCCAGCTCTTCAAGAGTCTGGCAACGCAGTGAATTTATGCATCTTTCAAGATAGCTTTCCACATTGTATACGGGAACGATAATGCTCACTTTCGGCTGTGCCACGGTCTCACCTCTTGGTTAATTTCTTATATTCTCCGATTAAAATATCGCAGTATGTTTCAACACTTAAAATGTTGTCTTTCTCGTTTTTGCAGTTTTCTCTGAGGGTGTTATAGTACTCCTCATTTTCGATTGTTTCTTTTATTTTCTTTGCAATGCCCTCGGGGGTCGGGTCGCCTACCAATGTTCCGGTAACGCCGTCCTTTACAAGCTCTGCCATTCCGCCGCTGTTCATTGTAACCACGGGCACGCCCATACAGTGTGCTTCAAGGATTGAGAGCGGGCAGTTTTCATAGCAGACAGACGGCAGCAAAAGCGCCTTTGCATTGCCCATAAGCTCGGTAAGCTTGTCCCCCGTGAGGAAGCCTGCAAGCTTGATATTTTCAATACCCTTGAGCATATCCTCGTCAGGCCCGCTCCCTGCCACCACAAAAGTAACATCGGGAATAAGCTTTGCCGCTCCGGCAATATTTTCAATACCCTTTTCCTTGGAGAGTCTGCCTACAAATACGATATAGGAGTCCTCTTTACGGTCGGTATTTGCAAACTTTTCTTTATCTATAAAATTATGTATTGTTTTTGTTTTACCCTTGTAATACGCCTTTGCGGACAAAAGCTTATTTTCAAGAAAATTGCTGGGACAAACAAACAGGTCAACCTTTTTGTAAGTTTTAAGCAGCGAATAAACCTTTGCCTCAATTACGCCCAGAATACTCTTGACCTTAGACCCGTGAATACACTTGTTTTTGATACAATTAATATGTGAACCACCGACGCACTTTTCGCAGGGTGTGTTTTTTTCAAAGTTATAAAGGAGATGGTTGGGGCAAATCATCTGATAATCGTGCACCGTCTGAACAAGAGGAATCCCTTTCTTCTTCACACCGTAAATTATGGACGGGGTAAGCTGGAAGTTGATGTTGTTCATATGCACGATGTCTGGCTTGAAATCGTCTATCACCTGCATAATTTTTCTTTTGGCTTCAAACGAATAAATTATCTTAAAGGGATACAGAAATCTTGCCAGGCCCGTTGAGTGGAAGTCCATATTCTGCGTATACAAGCCTTTTGAGTTCCCTACTGTATTATTCTCGTCGAACATTCCAAAATACTGAACCTCGTGGCCAAGCTTTGTAAGATGCTCGCCAAGATAGAGCATATAACTCTCGCTCCCACCGCGGGGGTAAAGGAACTTATTTACCATCAGAATTTTCATAGAAGTGCTTCCCTTTCGTCTTTTTTGTTCGCCTTGGAGACATAGCCGAACATTTTTTGCTCGGTTCTTCTTACATTCTCCTCAAACCCGTTTCCCATCATCAGAATTGCAAGAACACCCGTGAGGAGCGGATAGTTCATTGTGTTATCCGTTGAGGATACCACTATAAGATATACGGTGAGCATAAATGCGACAATGGCACTATCCACCTGTCCCTGCCTGCCAAAATACCACACTCTGACCAATGTCATAGACACAAGCCAGATGATATATCCCCAGAACCCCAAATCAATAAAGTGCTGGAGGAAGTCGTTATGGACCGACGCAACCCCCACCTTCATATGTGTGTTCAGCTGGTATGTCAGAAAGCCGATTCCGTTACCTAAAAAGCCGGGGTTGAACTCGTAAAAATCGTCCACCGCGTTGTAAATTTCAACACGACCGCTTGTGTTTATTCCCGCCTTTTCGAGAAGCTCAAAGGCATCCATCTTGATAAGGGCAATATACCCTATAAGCAGAAGCACCACAACAACTGAAAAAAAGGTAACAAGTCCGCTTGCAGTTTTTTGGTTGTACCGTGCAATAAATTTCAAAAGATACCCAAACGCAAGGGCTATCGCAATGGCAACAATCGCAATTCTCTTAAGTGCCGACAGAAAGCAGAAAAGGCTGAGAAAAAGTAATATAAAATATATTATATTTTTCTGCGGTTTATACAGCATATAAATCAGATATGCACCGAGACAGAACGCAAGCTCGTGGATTTCTGCCTGAATAATGATATCTCCCGTAACCCCCGCAAAGGTAGTAATCAGGGTTATAAACTCCGAAAGATAGCTGCCAAGTCCGTATTGTGCAATAATCGTAAGTATCATAAGGATATTGGCGGCTAAAATCGCAATCAGGTTATACCAGATTCCCTTCTTCCCGAAGATGTAGAGCATCGCACCTGCGGCAAGGGCAAAGGACAGCATATTTGCATATATAAACGAGCTGGAAAGGCCTCTTGAAATAACGCTTGTATCCACTGTTTCCATAAACCACACAAACAGCGAAACCACCGTTGTGACCAAAAGGGGAATGCTGTAAATACACGCATCCTTAAAAGCAGAGATCCCCCTTGCAATATTGGGTTTATATAAAAACATAAGTATTGCAGAGCCGGCAAGAACAAGGGCAAATGCGTGGCGGTAGGTAACATGCAGTCCCACATCAATGTATTCGTTCAGAAAGTAATACATCATTACGGCAACAACCACAAAATAAAAATCCCGCGCTTTTTCAAAGATTTTATTTTCCACGCCCGTCTGCCCTCCTTTCTTTTATAAAGACTGTATAATCTGGATGCCATGTATCAAAGCCTCCCTTGCCATCGGCCCCCTTGCCTAAAGGGGGCTGTCAACGAAGTTGACTGGGGGATTCACGGGAGGTGTCAGCCGTAGGCTGACGGAGGGATTCTTTAACAGCATTATCTATATACTGACATACTCCCTCAAAGTTTCTGTTCACTTCGTTGTTAGGTATTCTGATAACAACCAAGTTTCTTAGTTCAATTCTTTCTGTTCTGATTTTATCTTTCAACAACCCGTTTTCTTCATAATGTTGTGAGCCGTCAAGCTCAATTATCAAACTTGCACTATGACAGTAAAAATCAACAATGTAATTATCTATTACTTTCTGCCTTAAAAATCTAACAGGATAACTTTTCAAGAAATCATACCATAAATGTCGTTCTTCTTTTGTCAGATTCTTTCTCAATGTTCTTGCATTGGCTGTTAACTCTATGTTATGTT
>JAZQLR010000008.1:0-2149 GCA_045542775.1 Clostridia bacterium | reverse complement strand
TATACACTTGTTGCTAAAAATTGATGAGGATTGTTTAGCGTCTGCAATGAAAAGGATTGCAGGAAGTTATGCATTCTAAGTCGGATCGTAGCCATGTCGTTCTGTGAGCCAAGGAGTTGTGTGTGAATGTTGTCTTCCTAAGACCGCTTGGCCTCCGACTTTATACACTTGTTGCTAAAAATTGATGAGGATTGTTTAGCGTCTGCAATGAAAAGGATTGCAGGAAGTTATGCATTCTGGTATAACAGAAAATACTATCGTATGGGGCATTTATTTCAGGATCGTTTTAAAAGTGAACCCGTTGAAGATGATTCATATTTCTTAACAGTGGTCAGGTATATACATCAAAATCCAATTAAAGCCGGAATGATTAATGAGTTGTATGAATACAAATACAGCAGTTACTTTGACTATTATAGTGGCGAAAGCGAAGTTGTTGATATGGACTTTGTTTATACTTTGCTTTCAAAAGAGGAATTTATAGAGTTTAATAATGAAGAAAATAATGATTTATGTTTAGATATTAGCGATAGAAATTCCACATTGAACGATATTGATGCGAAAGAGATTATTAAACAAATTTCAAAGTGCAATAACTCAAGCGAATTCAAAGTCTTGAGTAAGGAACAACGAAACAGATATATAAAGAAATTTAAAGAGCTTGGCTTATCCATAAGACAAATGAGCAGATTGACCGGGATAAGCAAGGGTGTTATTGAGAGAATACTTATAAAGTGAGACAGGAGAACCGTGTCCTGTGTCCCACACTTGTGTGCTTTGACATTATTTGGCACAATTTTTGAATGTGTATTGTAGGAGTCGATGTCCGCATCGATCCTTTTTACTTCTGCTTTGGTTTAAATATTATTGCCATTACAAAGCCAAAAAATATTGATGCAGCGATGCCGCCGGCTGCGGCAGATGCTCCGCCTGTAAAAATGCCGATAAAGCCTTTTTCTGAAATGCCTTTCATAACTCCTTTTGCAAGGGTGTTACCAAAACCGATGATAGGCACGGTTGCGCCTGCGCCTGCGTAGTCAACAATCGGTTCGTAAAGACCTAGCATTCCTAATATGACACCGGCAACAACAAAGGATACAAGTATCCGTGCCGGTGTCATTTTTGTTTTATCAATCAAAATCTGAGCTATGGCACAAATAACGCCGCCTACCCAGAATGCGTTTAAGTATTGCATAAATTTATTCTCCTTTTGCCGAAATTGCAACTGCGTGGGCAACACACGGGATTGATTCGCCCTGCATACTTGATGTGGGACTGAGAAGTGCGCCTGTTCCCACAAACAAAAGATTATTGATTTTTTTTGCCTTGAACATATCCATAATATAGCCGCAAAGTGTAATTGCACCGCATCCGCAACCCGAACCGCCGGCGTGCATATCCTGTTTATCAATGTCAAAAACCATACAGCCGCAATCGTTGTAATTCTCGGTCATATCAAAGCCTTCCTCACAAAGCATATCTATTGCAATAGACTTACCAATTTTGCCAAGGTCTCCAGTCAGTATTAGGTCATAGTCCTGCGGTATTCGCTCAGTATCACGGAAGTGTGCCGAAAGTGTGTCAGCAGCCGCAGGCGGCATTGCTGCACCCATATTGTTTGCATCCGAAACACCTGCATCAATAATTCTGCCCGCTGTAAAGTAGGTTACATACGGTCCATCACCACTTTTTGACAAAATAGCCGCACCTGATCCCGTAACTGTCCATTGTGCCGTGGGCGCTCTTTGACCGCCGTATTCAAGGGGAAAACGGTACTGGCGTTCAGCGGTGCAAAAGTGACTTGATGTAACAGCTGCCGTCATATCGGCAAAACCGCCGTCTATCATAACCGAAGCAAGACCCAATGTTTCCGCCATAGTCGAGCAAGCGCCATAAACGCCAAGAAATGGTACGCCAAAATCACGAAGTCCAAAGGTGGAGCTGATACATTGATTAAGCAAGTCACCTGCAAACAAATATTCGATATCCTTGATTTCAACCGCTGATTTTTCTGCAGCACGGGCAACTGCGGTTTTTTGCATTTTGCTCTCGGTTTTCTCCCAAGTATCTTCGCCCCACTCGGCATCTTCAAGCACCTTGTCATAATACTTTGCAAGTGGGCCTTCGCCCTCTTTTTGCCCTGCTATTG
>JAZQLR010000007.1:0-3630 GCA_045542775.1 Clostridia bacterium | reverse complement strand
CGGAGCCTTTACCTTTCCTGAAAGAACGGAAGGCGTGATCTTTACTGAATCCATAAGCTGTTTTTCTCCGTATCCTTTATTATAACCTTGCCGATTTTCTCGGGGATAATCAAAGCGACCGTATTGCCCTTACCCTTTTTGTCAACAGAGACGGCATCGGTAAGTGACTGTCTGTCGATTTCAACCTCGTCTGGAAGATTGAATTTTTTAATTAAATTCCTTATCCGCTCGGACGAGTTGTCAAGAGTTATTCCCCATTTTTCACCAAGCTCTGCCGCCATAACCATTCCTGCGGCAACCGCCTCGCCGTGAGTGTAGTCGGTGAAGTTGTATTTTTTCTCGATTGCGTGGCCGAATGTGTGGCCAAAGTTGAGTATCATTCGCCCGCCGATGTCGGTTTCATCGTCCTCTACAACAATTCTCTTAAGGTCGCAGCAACGATATACCACCTCGTCAATAATTTCCATAACAGCCTTGCGTGACGGTGCATTCTCCAAACGGCAGAACAACTCCTCGTCAAGTATCACGCCGTATTTGATTACCTCTGCCATACCGTCGCTGAAGTTGCGGTCTGTTAAAGTATCAAGGCAAAGTGTGTCAATGATTACAAGCTTCGGTTGATAAAATGCACCTGCTAAGTTCTTGCCCTTTGGCAGATTAACCGCAACCTTGCCGCCAACGCTGCTGTCAACCTGAGCTAAAAGGGTAGTGGGAATCTGAATAAACGGAATTCCGCGGAGCAAGGTTGCCGCACAAAAACCTGTCAGGTCGCCTATAACACCGCCGCCCAGTGCAATGATAAGGTCGGTGCGTGTGATTTTATGGTCAAGCAACTCGCCGTAAAGAAATTCCAGCATAGAAATGGATTTGGAACTTTCGCCTGCGGGGACAGTTACCAAAAACGGCTCAAACCCCGAACTTTCAAGTGATTTCATAACTCTGTTGCCGTAAAGCGGTCCAACATTGCTGTCGGTAATTACCGCAACCTTGCATTTGGGGTGGACCTCGGCGATAAGCTCACCGGCAGAATCTAAAATTCCCTTTTCAATTTTTATATCGTATTCCCTGCCGGGCAGGTTAACTCTTAATGTTTGCATTTTTGTTCCTCCGTAAAAAAAGAGAGCCCGTTGTATAACGAGCTCTCATAATTTTTATGATTTTATCGGTTACATAGCCGACAAACACTTAAACTCATTATACTTATTTGTTTTTGCCAAGTAAAAATAGCCGTAGCTAAAGTAAAAGCTAAGGCTGATAAAGTAAAAATAATATTTAACTGTCTGTTTTAATGAACTTACCAGTCTCATATTTTATACTCCTTGGGCAAATCTAAACCAATTAAATGCAGTATATCACTTTAAAGTGCTAAAGTCAAGGCTTTTGGGAAATATTTTGTATTAAATCGGCTCAATTTTTAAATTCAAACAACCTTATCAAAGGAATATTTAACGCACGGGCAATATCAATTAAAGTATCCAGAGTACACGATGCCGCTGCGGTTTCTATCCGTTGAATGTGATTTCTGCTTAAATCACATTTTTCTGCCAACTGTTGTTGGGTCATTCCTTGCTCTTTACGGTAATGTAGAATGTTTAAACCAATGGCAAGCCATATATCAAAGTTTTTATTTTTCATATATAACACTCCTTTAAAAGTATTATATGTCTTTCGTCGATAAAAATAGACAACCTTTAAAGGTGTAAATGCAATTAAATAGATTGCAAAACAACATAATATGTGGTAAAATGCAAATATATAAATTTCAAATAAAGATTAAAAAGGTGTATTATGAAAAACCACAGATGTTGTTTTACAGGGCACAGACCCGAAAAAATGAAATTTGGAGAAAAAGAGATTAAGCCCTTGCTTGAAAAAGCAATAGACGACGCAATTGCAAATGGGTATGTTACCTTTATAACGGGTATGGCAGTGGGCGTGGATATATGGGCGGCGGAAATTATGCTTCAGAGAAAAAAGCGTAATTCAAAGCTTAATTTAGTATGTGCGTTGCCACATCCCAATTTTGAAAGCAGAAGAACCTTTGCGGAAAAATTGCGTTTTAATCGTATTCTTAAAAAAGCTGATTTAGTTAAAGTTGTTAATGACTTCTATTTTAACGGTTGTTATCAGGTGCGGAATAAATGGATGGTAGACAGATGCTCTCTTGTAATAGCTGTTTTTGACGGACAAAAAAGCGGGACAAAGAATACCATAAGCTATGCTGCCAAAGAGGGAGTAGAAGTAAAAAATGTATTATTGGATTTATGCGTAATAAATTAATTTTATCTGCCTTTTTGTTATAAAATATTTTTATAATATTTCCTCCCAATGTATGCCCTCGTGTGTAGGTATATGCCCTATCAGCTTGGTAAACATCACAAATTCGCCCACAAAACCGCTTATCTGCTTTGACTCGGCAAAGGCGCGGCTTTGGGCAAGGGAGATTTCAATCTGTTCAATATCGTCTGTCTTGATTGTCAGGGTTGCCCAGGTGCGGTGGCTCTCCCACTGCTTTTCTATTTTATCAAGCAGGGGCATAATGGTGTTCCAATCCTCGGTATACATCGCATCGTAAATTTTTCTGCACTCGGTCAGAATATCTTCTGCCGTACTGCTCATTATATATGAATGTATCCCTATAAATATACACAACGCAACAAGCACGGCAAGTGCAATCCACACGACTTTCATCAATGTCTCCCCTTTTTCTCGTTTGTAATTATCACAACCTCGCCCGATTTGTCAGCGGTCATACAAAAAACCTCCGAAACATGGGGGATTTTTTTTGATTGCAGCTGTTTTTTCAGCCAGTCGTCGTTGAAGCCCAGCCGATGCAGATTGTTCCGGTTTACGGCACCGTTGTCGATAATTATATAGCTGATTTGTGCAGGTGCGGCAGAAAGACCTATGTCCGAAAGCTCCACAGCACGATGCTCGGTTTTGGGGATTACGCTGACATTTCCGTTGGTTTCCATTATAACAAAATCCACTTCTGAAAGACTGGTCGCGCCGGTATTTCTCACGCATTCCATCAGGTCGTTCAGGTTAAAACGCTGTTTCTTCATCTCCTTTTGATTTATAATTCCCTTTTCGTAAAAAACGCTGGGCGTGCCGTAAAACAGCTTTCGTGCAGCAAAGCTTTTGTATGCACCAAAGGACAAAAGAACTTCCAGAATAAGCAGCAGAAAGATTACAACAAGGCTGCTGATAAGGGATTCCGCGGTGTCCTGAATAGGCATAGCCGCAACCTCGGAAATAACAATGGTAACAACCAGCTCAGATGGTTCAAGCTCGCCTATCTGGCGTTTGCCCAAGAGCCTCAGCGTAAGTACAACAAAAAAATACATTATTATGGTGCGGATAAAGGTGGTAAACAAAGCTTGCCCTCCTGCCTTATATTTTGACATTAGTGTTTCCGTAATTTTCAAATATATGCAGAATATGCACACCCTAGCGAGGCAGTGCATATACTGATATGTGAAAAGGAGTGATGTTATATGGCAGAAACCAATACCGGGACGGGGCTTTTGACGGTTCAGGTGTATACAGCAGACGGAGCATTGCCTTTGGCGGATGCAAATGTGATTATTACATCAAATTCCGGCTCGGGTGAGGAGCTGGTAAGAGTTC
>JAZQLR010000006.1:0-3124 GCA_045542775.1 Clostridia bacterium | reverse complement strand
TGTCATCAAAATCGTTAAAATCCTCGAAATCATCGTCCTCAAAATCGTCGTCCTCGTCGTCAAAATCATTTTCGCCGATGAACGCCTTTTCAGGAAAGAGTTCTTCATAACTCAGCATTTCTGGGTCTTCATTCTCTTCGAGAGTCAAATCAACATCAACGGTATTATAGTCATCGTCGGCTTCGAGGCATTTACCACAATTATTGCACTTCTTTTTAGGGTCAAGGTCGCAAATGTCACATTCGCCGCAGTTTATGCAGTCACGGTCATATAATACACATTCTTTTTTCATTAGTATTCACCTCTTAAACTTCTTCAATTACAGTTTTCAAAAGCTTTACCGTTTCGTCCAAATCCGATTTCAGCACACATTCAAAAGGCTTTCCCTTATGCATAACCGGAATCCCGAGTGCAACAGAGTTTGCGCCTCTGCCTGATGTAGCAATCGCCTCAAGGCAAAGATTTTCGCCCGTAACTGCAGTTTGAATTTTTGCACCGCACTTTTCCGCAACATTTTCAACGCTGTCTCTGAAAGCTTTATCCGACACACCACGGCTGTCAACCGCTATAACTGCACAACCGCTGTCCGCCTTTATTCCATTCTCACAAGTTACGCCATCAACCGTAATAACCTCGTCAAAATCATTACAGCCAAAGAATGTTTTGATACCCTTTGCGGCAAATCGCCGTTGGGCACTGAACAGCACCGTAAGGTCATTGCCACTATCTACCGCCCTGACCGCCTGCAATACTGCAGCAATTGCAATTTTTGTCGAAAGGTCATTGGCAAAAAGTTTTGTTGAATTTTCAAAGAAGCCACCAACGATAACAGCAAAGTCTCCTATACCGATGTTTTGTGTATCCACCTCAACATAGAGGTCTGTTACCTTGGCATCATTAATATTTTTTCCGTCAAACCGGACAACACCAACCTCACTGTTTTTAAAGACCACTTTTTTCCCGTTAAGGTATGCAGCACCTACGCCTCCTACGCCGGAAAAATAAGCCTTATCACATTCTTTGGAAATAACCATTATACCACAACTATCGAGTCCGCATTCAACACATATTCTGCGACCGCTACCCGGTTTGCGACAAATAAGGTTGCCGATATTATCCGTTTCAACCGTATCAAATATCTTTTTTGCATTTTCAATTATATATTCACGCATTTCCTGCTCGTCGCCTGACGGAGCAAATACTTCGCATAAGTCTTTAAACATTATTCACCAAATCCTTTCTCTGCCTCTGTCAAAAAAGCCTGTATCAGTTTTTTGCAGGAAACATAGTCATTTTTATTCATTACACTTACCGGTGAATGAATATATCGGCACGGAACAGAAACCGATGCCACTTTTATTCCGCCATCGGTGGTTGCAATTACTCCGGCATCATTACCTCCGGCGGTTGAAGCCTTGAACTGATACTCCACCCCATGTTTTTCGGCGGCGTTTACGAGCAACTTAACTAAAGCACAATCCGCCTTACTTGCCGAGTCGAGAATTGAAATCGCAACACCTGCCCCTGATTTTGTAACGCGGAGCTTTTCGGGAACGCCTGCCATATCATTGCAGGTTGTCCCCTCAATTACAATGGCAAAGTCTGGATTTATGCCTCTTGTTGCAACTGCCGCTCCGCGAAGACCACACTCCTCCTGAACGGTAAAATTGCAGTACAAATCCACATTCCAATCCTGCTTGAGAATATCCATCATTATGCAGCAACCAAGTCTGTCATCAAGAGCCTTTGCCTTTATCATATTACCAAACTCAACATATTCGCTGTCAAATGCAACATAGTCACCACGAAGTGCAATCTGCTCTGCCTCTGCTCTTGATTTTGTTCCCAGATCAATATACAGATTCTTTTCGGACAGCGGTTTTTGCCGTTCCTCTTTGTCGGTCAGGTGCACCGCCTTGAGGGAAATTATGCCCTTGTGACCATTGACTGTTACCCTTTGCGAAATCAACACTCTGGGGTCAATTCCGCCAACCGATGCAAACTTGAGATAACCGTCATCCGTTATATCGGTTACAATCAGCCCTACCTCGTCCATATGTGCAGAGAGGAGTATCTTTTTTGCAGACTGTTTTTTTGCTTTTTTATATACCTTTAAATTACCCATACTGTCAACCGTCATTTGGGTACAGTAATCCTTTATTTCATTAATTATCAGGTCACGGACCGGGCCTTCAAAGCCTGAAACGCCAAAGGCATCTGTCAATTTCTTAAGCAATAATCTCACCTCCGCAAATCATTTCAGCCATCAGCCGACCTACACACTCAATATCCTTTGTATCAATGGTTTCAACCACCGTATGCATATAACGGAGCGGAATTGAAATCAGCACGCAGGGAACACCGCCGCCGGAAACCTGAAACATCCACGCATTTGTTCCGGTATTTCCTGCAGCAACCTCGATGTCATAAGGTATGCCTTTTTCCTTTGCAAGTTCGATTGTTTTGAGTGTAGCCTCATAGTCAAGATTAGGTCCGCGGCATATAATTGCACCGCTGCCCAACGGAAATGTGTCAAAAGCCAGTGCATCGGGAGTTCTGCCGTGAGTAACATCAACAACAACGGCAAGGTCGGGAGTTTCATCTTCAAGAACAGTTCTTGCGCCGTGGAGTCCTAACTCCTCGCCGGTGGTGAATGCCACCTTAACATTATAAGGAAGTTCTTTACCCGAAAGCTTGTCGAGGCAATCAAAAACCGTAGTCATACCTGCACGGTTATCGAGTGCTGCCGAAGATACCAGGCTGCCGGCAAGCTGTGTGAAATCAGACTTCAGAATTATCGGGTCGCCTACACTGAATTTTGATTTTGCTTCTTCCAAAGTCATACCCGTATCTATCAGCATATCGCTGATTTTCAGTTCTGTATTCTTATCCTTGCTGTTCATAAGATGCGGGGGCAGTGCACCGATTACACCAAAAATCTGTTCCTTGCCGATAATATATACCTCGGAGGCAGGGAGAGTTCTTTCATCGACTCCGCCCATGGGTTTGAATTTAACAAATCCGTCCTCGAGTATTTCGGACACCACGAGACCAATCCTGTCAAGATGAGCTTCAAGCAGTACAGTTTTCTTTTCGGGATTATATGTCCCCATTGTTCCGATTA
>JAZQLR010000005.1:0-6438 GCA_045542775.1 Clostridia bacterium | reverse complement strand
CGGCTGTAATTACACCGATTTTTGAACCGTTTTCTTCAACGGTATTAAGTTCTGAGGTTTCAGCAAATTCACGCAGAGCGCTTATTCTGTCCTCAACCACAACATGACGTTTAATTGCCATTGCGGGCATCATTACGTGCTTGGGAATGTTCTTTTCGTACGGTTTAACCGGAACATCCTTTCTTTCGCCCAGTTCAACAAGACTCTGTGAGTGTGAAACCCTGGTTGAAAGTCTGAGAAAAGCCGGAGTATCAAACTGTTCCGAAAGGTCAAATGCAAGCTTTGTGAACTCTTTACACTCTGACGAATCTGAGGGTTCGAGCATCATTATCTTTGATGCTTTTGCATAGTGTCTTGAGTCCTGCTCGTTCTGTGAAGAATGCATACCGGGGTCATCTGCAACGCAGAATACAAGACCGCCGTTTACGCCTATGTAGCTAACGGTGAATACCGGGTCTGCCATAACATTAAGACCGACATGCTTCATACAGCTCATTGCTCTGCCGCCGGCTATTGATGCACCGATTGCAACCTCGGCTGCAACCTTTTCGTTCGGTGACCATTCAGCATATATTTCATCAAATTTTACAATTTCTTCAGTAATTTCTGTACTGGGTGTTCCGGGATATGAGGCAACGACATTTACGCCGGCTTCATAAGCGCCTCGGGCAACCGCAGCGTTACCGAGTAACAGTTTTTTCATTTTTTTAACATCCTTTCCATACCTGTATCAAAAGCATTAGTCTGGGAGAAAATCGTTCAGATTGCCGCTTTGAAGCGAGCGGTGCTGTACTTTGTGTGTACTGCCCCGAGCAAAAAGTGGTGAAATGAGCGATTTTATCCAGACTTAACTTACTTAATTTCGTTTTGTTGTGCTACTACGCTGTCGCCGCAGTAAATTTGTCTGAGTTTGGGTTTTTCTATCTTACCGGTTGGGTTACGGGGAACATCCGCAAAAATAATTTTTCTGGGACGCTTATATCTGGGAAGGTCAAGGCAAAAGTCCTCAATCTCCTCCTCCGTCGCGGTCATTCCGTCCTTAATCTGGATAATTGCCGCCGCAATTTCGCCAAGACGGGGGTCGGGAAGACCGATAACCGCAACATCGCTTATCTTATCGCACTTTCTTAAGAAGTCCTCAATCTGAACAGGATAAAGATTTTCGCCACCGGAGATAATAACATCCTTTTTTCTGTCAACGAGGAAGATAAATCCATCCTTGTCCTCTGTTGCCATATCACCGGTAAACAGCCAACCGTCCTTAAGTACAGCATTTGTTGCTGCTTCATCCTTATAATAAGCCGTCATAACACCGGGGCCTTTAACTGCAAGCTCACCCACATCGCCACGGGCAACGATATTGCCGTTTTCATCGACAATTTTAGTTTCCCAGCCGTAACCGGCTTTGCCGATTGCACCCACCTTATGCTCGTTCTCAACTCCAAGATGAACGCAGCCGGGGCCGATTGACTCGGAAAGGCCGTAGTTTGTGTCGTACTGATGATTGGGGAATATCTGCTTCCATCTCTTAATCAAACTGGGTGGCACAGGCTGTGCACCTATATGCATAAGCCGCCACTGTGCGAGTTCATAATCTTCGAGTTTAATATCGCCTCTGTCGATTGCGTCAAGAATATCCTGCGCCCACGGAACAAGCAGCCACACAATTGAACAATGTTCTTCGGAAACTGCTTTTAAAATCCATTCTGGCTTGATACCTTTAAGAATAACCGCTTTGCCGCCAACCAAAAAGCTTCCGAACCAGTGCATTTTTGCACCTGTATGATAAAGCGGGGGAATACAAAGGAACACATCGTTCTTTGTCTGTGAATGGTGGCTTTGCTCTGTCATTGCTGCGTGCATAAGGCTTCTGTGCTTATGTATAATCGCCTTGGGGAAACCGGTTGTTCCTGACGAGAAGTAAATCGCTGCATCGTCATCATCGGTCAGCTTGATTTGCGGACTTTTGCTTGAGCAGTATGAAACCAGGCTGTCATAATTTTCAGCAAATGTAGGACAGTCCTCGCCGTGGTAAAGCCACATCTTTATACGCTTTACACGGTGGCAAATCTGTTCGACACGGCCGGTAAATTCCGGACCAAAGATGATTACATCGGCATCTGCCAGTTCAAGGCAGTACTTAATTTCATCCGAAGCATAACGATAGTTAAGCGGAACTGCCATAGCACCGGCTTTGAGAGCACCGAAGTAAATCGGCAGCCACTCGATGCAGTTCATAAGCAATATTGCAACCTTATCGCCCTTTTTGATACCACGCGATAACAAAAAGTTTGCAAAACGGTTTGCACGCTTGTTGAATTCACTCCATGTGATTTCCTTTCTGTATGCCTCGTTGGGGTTTGCCTCGATAAGTGAATATTCACGCCAGGTAAGTCTGGAATGATTCTCCATCTGAGGATTAATCTCAATCAGGCTGACATCGTTTGGATAAAAGTCAGCGTTCTTTTGTAAAATCTCTGTAATTGGCATTTTTTTCTCCTTTATTAAACGCCAGAAAAGGCTGTCCTCATATCCGGACATACCTTTCTGCTTTTTGTGAAAAGTTAGTCACCCAATGATTTCTTTGCGGGCACAATTACTTCCTTATTATAACAAGCAAACATTTCTTCTGTCAATGCTTTATCCGGTTTTTTTGTAATAATACTTACAATCGGGACAATAACCAGACCGCCAAGCATTGCTATAACACCGCAATTAATTGGTGACTGTAAAACAACGGGGAACGAAGTGCGGAAAAGCATATTTAAAATCATTATACCTGAGCCGAAAATAAAGCTTGCCCAAACCGATGCTTTTGTAGCCTTTTTCCAGTACAACCCGTACATAAAAGGAGCAAGAAATGCACCGGCAAGCGCACCCCACGAAATACCCATCATATCAGCGATTGCGCTGAGCTTATCCTTATTGAGTGCTATGTATGCTGAAATTGCGATAAACACTACTATCAATACGCGCATAATGAGAAGCTGAAGCTTTTCGGACATATTTTTTACGATATTACCCTTAATTAAATCAAGTGTGAGTGTTGAGCTGGATGTAAGGACAAGTGATGAAAGTGTTGACATTGATGCAGAAAGAACCAGTACAATAACTATTGCAATCAAAATATCCGGAAGTCCTGACAACATTGTTGGAACAATTGCGTCAAATCCGCCGATAATTGAGCCGTCAGCGCCGAAGCTGAGCCTATCTGTAAAGAGTCTGCCAAAACCGCCGAGAAAGTAGCAACCGCCTGCAACAATAATTGCAAATACAGTTGAAATTATTGTACCCTTAGTAATATCCTTTTCGCTCTTTATAGCATAAAACTTCTGTACCATCTGAGGAAGTCCCCATGTGCCAAGTGATGTAAGAATAACAACAAACATAAGTCCGAGCGGGTCAGGACCAAAGAACGAATTAAATGCACCGGGGGCATTGCCCGGAGCGTTTATTTCCGCAAGACTGTTAAGAGCCTCGACAAATCCGCCGTTTTGGGAAAGAACCGCAGCAATAACAGCAACTATACCGATAATCATAATAACGCCTTGAATAAAATCATTGATTGCTGTTGCCATATATCCGCCGGCAATAACATACACGCCGGTAAGAACTGCCATAACAATAACACATGTCGAGTAGCTTACGCCCGGAAATGCCATCTCGAAAAGTCTGGAAAGACCGTTGTAAAGAGATGCTGTGTAAGGAATAAGAAATATAAACACAATGAGTGATGCTGCGATTTTGAGTGCATTACTCTTATATCTTTTTTCAAAGAATTCGGGCATTGTTGCACTCTCAAGTTTCTGTGTCATAAGTCTTGTTCGTCTGCCAAGAACCATCCACGCCAGAAGCGAGCCAAGAACCGCATTGCCTATGCCAATCCATGTTGAAGCTATACCAAACTTCCAACCAAACTGACCTGCGTAACCCACAAAAATAACTGCCGAAAAATACGATGTTCCGTAAGCAAAGGCTGTAAGCCACGGGCCAACCGCTCTGCCGCCAAGAACAAAACCTCTTACATCCGTTGAATGTTTTCTGCAATAAAGGCCTACTGCAATCATCACAGCAAAGAAAACAACCAACATTCCAATTTTAATACCCATAAAAAATCACCCTTTCTTTTTCAGGGCGATGTATAAAAAAATCGCCCTCCAGATTTAATCTGAGGACGAGAAGTTCCCGTGGTACCACCTCAATTCGCCAGAGCCTTACAGCTATGACCTTGTCAGGTATCAATCAATACCCTTGTTCTATAACGGGAACTCCCGTTGCAGCCTACTCGGTTTCCCTTTCGGTGCACTGCTAACAGAATGTATTCAGACAAGCCTTTGTCATTGCCTCACACCAACCGGCAACTCTCTGGAGACTCCGTTCAAGTCCTACTTGTTTCTGCTCAAACGCATTTGTTTTTATGAGTTTTAACTATCTTATCACTCTACCGCGATAAAGTCAAGGGTTTTTTAAACTTTTTTCTCAACTGTCAGTTGTATTACGCTACTTTAAAATGGTCTTTTTCGACTTTTTTCAAAAAATATTTACAAAACAATTTATATATGCTATACTCAATTTAATAAAAATTAGTGCAGTACTTTCTGCAGGTGAAAAAATTCTTATTTGTTAAGGAGCGTTTTTTATGAAACTCATCTACAATGTAGACGACAAACCCAAATTCGGGCAGTTGATTATCTTCGCGATTCAGCAATTGCTCGCAATTATGACAGCAACACTTGTTGTACCTGTAATTATCGGTAACGGTATGGACCCCGCCGCAGCGCTGTTTGGTGCAGGTATCGGAACTCTTGTTTACATCCTGTTCACCAGAAAAAAGAGCCCCGTTTTCCTCGGTTCTTCTTTCGCATTCATCGGTTCGATGGTAGCAGCTTTTGCAGGCGGCGTTTCTATGTCACTTGGTTATCTCGGTATGATTATCGGTGCAATCTTTGCAGGTCTTGTTTATGTTGTTATCGCAATCATTGTAAAATTTGTTGGCGTTAACTGGATAAATAGGCTTATGCCCGCAATCGTTATCGGCCCGACAGTTGCAATCATCGGTCTTTCTCTTGCCGGCAATGCTGTTGGCGACATTACAAAGGGCAATGTACTTATCGAGGGCGCACAGGCTGCATCGCCTTTTGTTTGTCTGATTTGCGGACTTGTTACCTTGTTTGTAACAACAATCTGCTCAACCTATGGTAAAAAGATGACAAGACTTATTCCTTTTATCCTCGGTATTCTTGCAGGCTACCTGACATGTGTTATCTTCACCGCTATTGGTACATGGTTTGAAATCGATGCACTTAAGGTAATCAGCTACGAACCCTTTAAAGCTCTTGTTGCAAACGGTGTTGGTCTTGAAACATTTATTAAAGTCCCCGACTTCACTTTCCTTACAGCACTTAAAGGTACAGGTGAGCTTTCAGCGGCTTATATCAGCACAATTGCTGTTGCATATATTCCCGTTGCTTTCGTTGTATTTGCTGAGCACATTGCAGACCACAAAAACATTTCTTCCATTATCGAAAGAGACCTTCTCACAGAACCCGGTCTCCACAGAACACTTCTCGGTGACGGTATCGGTTCAATGGTAGGTGCATTCTTTGGCGGATGCCCCAACACCACCTACGGCGAGTCTGTTGGTTGTGTTGCAATCACCGCAAACGCATCAGTTGTTACCATTATCACCGCTGCTGTTGGTGCTGTAATAATCTCATTCCTCTCACCCTTTGTTGCATTTGTTAACTCTATCCCCTCCTGCGTAATGGGTGGCGTATGTATGGCACTTTACGGTTTTATTGCAGTAAGCGGTCTTAAGATGTTCAAGTTTGTTGACCTTGAAGATAACCGCAACCTCTTTGTTGTAAGTGTTATTCTTATCTCGGGTATCGGTGGTCTCACCCTTACTTTTGGCAAGGTAACACTCACATCAATTGCTTGCGCACTTATCCTTGGTATCATTACAAACCTTATTCTTTCAGGCAAAAAGAACGAACAGTAATTCAAATTCAAAAAGCCGTATGAACTTTTGAGTTCATACGTCTTTTTTTGTCACAAATCGTGTTTTTTGGGTAATCGGTTTGCATTGACATACTACGGATTTACTGGTAAAATATATTAGTTATAATATTACACACAAGAGAGGTTATTAAAAATGAGTTTTTTGCTTAACGGCTTTATGGCTGTAACCTGGCAGCAGCTGGTTATGTATGCAGTTGGTATTCTGCTTATATATCTGGCAATCAAGAAAAACTATGAGCCATCGCTCCTTCTCCCTATGGGTTTTGGTGCAATCCTCGTAAATCTTCCGTTCTCCGGTGCTCTCAATCAGGAAATTGCCGGTATCGGCGAGGTGCAGGGAATTGTTGAGTGGCTTTATGTTACAGGTATCGAAGCTTCCGAAGCTATGCCGCTTTTACTGTTTATCGGTATTGGTGC
>JAZQLR010000004.1:0-9176 GCA_045542775.1 Clostridia bacterium | reverse complement strand
GGCTCACAGAACGACATGGCTACGATCCGACTTGGGAAGATTTGGTAAGTTCCTTGCCTGCCCCGGCTATCCCGAATGTAAAAACACAAAAACTATTGCGGAAGAGATAGATGCGCCCTGCCCCAATTGCGGCGGCAAGGTTCAGGTTCGCAAATCCAGAAAGGGCGTAAAGTATTACACCTGCGACAACGGAACGGATTGTCTGTTGTCATGGGACGAGCCGACAAGCCTTAAATGTCCCGAATGTGGCGGCGCAATTATGAAAAAGCGTCCGTATCGTGGCAAAGGCCCTATCAAATATGTATGCTATAACGAGAACTGCAAATTTGAAGAGCTGATGTCAAAATCAAAATTGAAATAACCCAAAACTCCGGAACAAAGGTTCCGGAGTTTTAATATGTTTTGTAAAATTATGCAAATTTAAGCTGAAAAAGGGAGAATTTGTAGAAAATAAATATAAATGTTTTGTAAAATTTCTACAAATAAACTTGCATTATTGACAAAAATGCGTTATAATTACAGAGAATATGTAGTTATGGCTTGCTGTAAATGAGCATTTAAATATGGAGGTAGTTTATATGCAGAACAGAATCTTTCAGAATGCATGCAATCAACTGAAAAAGGACATTAACCGTAAAATAGGTATTATGGACGATAACGGTTACATAATTGCCTGCAGCGACGAGTCCAAGGTTGGTTACCAGAAGGAATCGGTAATATCTCACTTTGAAATGAGCAATGAGGATTATATCGGTGGAGGTTATATCTTCCGCAAGATAGAAACATACAGCAAAAATATTTATGTTGTATTCTGTGAAGGAGAGGACGAGCTTGCACGAGGCTTTGCGGCGTTTATGGCGGCACATTTCTCGACCATAAAGCAGTATTACGACGAAAAGTATGACCGTAACAGCTTTATAAAGAATATTATTCTCGATAATATTCTGCCCAGCGACATTCTGTATAAAACACGGGAACTTAAGCTTGCCGTTGAGGCTGAAAGAGTTGTGTTCCTGGTTCGTTCACACAAATCGGTGGAGGTATCTTTGGTTGATGTTCTTCAGAATATTTTCCCCGACATCGCAAAGGACTTTATCATCCGTATCGACGACCGCGATGTTGCAGTTGTCCGTGAAGTAAAGAAGGGTTCTGCTATGGACGAAATCTTTAAGCTGGCACAGGAACTTCACGATACGGTTGCAAGTGAGGCAATGGTTAAGGTTTCGGTGGGAATTTCAACTGTTGTTGAAACCATTCAGGAGCTTGCCCGTGCATACCGCGAAGCACGCATTGCTCTTGAGGTTGGCAAGGTGTTTGATACCGAAAAGAATATTATCAGCTATGACAACCTCGGTATAGGAAGACTTATCTATCAGCTTCCTACAACTCTTTGCGAGCTGTTCTTGAACGAGGTGTTTAAAAAGGAATCTATTTCTGTTCTTGACAGTGAAACTATCTACACAATCCAGAAGTTCTTTGAAAATAACCTGAATGTTTCCGAAACTTCACGAAAGCTGTTTGTTCACAGAAACACTCTCGTTTACCGTCTCGACAAGATAAAGAAGCTTACAGGTCTTGACCTGCGTGAGTTTGACGATGCTATTATATTCAAGGTAGCAATGATGGTTAATAAGTACCTCACATCCGAACCGACAAGACTGTAAACAAGGTTTTTACAGATTGCCAAACACTAAAGGAGAATGTAATGATTGAATTTAACAATGTATCCAAAACCTATGAGGATACGGGAGTAAAAGCGTTAAGCGATGTTTCGTTTTCCATAGATAAGGGTGAATTTGTTTTTCTGGTTGGCCCCTCGGGCGCAGGCAAATCTACCCTCAGTAAGCTTATTATAAAGGAAGAAACCCCCGATGTGGGTGATATCCGTGTGAATACCTTTGAACTTAATTCACTTCATAAAAAGGAAATTCCCTATCTTCGCAGAAGTGTGGGAATGATGTTTCAGGACTTTCGTCTTCTTCCCAACAAAACTGTATATGAGAATGTTGCCTTTGCGATGCAGGTTATAGGTGCATCACGAGGCGAAATCCGCAGAAATGTCCCTAATGTACTGTCGCTTGTAGGCCTTGCCCACAAGGCAAGGATGAAGCCCGGTCAGCTTTCGGGCGGTGAGCAGCAGCGTGTTTCGCTTGCCCGTGCTCTGGTAAACAAGCCTCCGGTTATTATTGCGGACGAGCCTACGGCAAACCTCGACCCCGAGACCTCCGACCAGATAATGCAGCTTTTGGACGAGGTTAATAAAAGGGGAACAACAATGATTGTTACAACCCACGCAAAGAATTATGTTGACACAATGCATAAAAGGGTTTTGGAATTCAGAGACGGCGTGCTGATTCGTGACGAAAAAGAAGGGGCTTACGACTATGATATTTAGAAATGCAAAGTATTTTTTTGCACAGGGCGTAAAAGGACTTGTTTCAAACAGCCTTATGACCCTTGCATCAATAGGTATAGTTATCGCAAGTCTTGTTCTGTTCGGTGTGTTTGTTCTGTTTGGAATGAATATAAACAATATCGGCGAACAGATTAAGGACCAGTGCGAAATCAATGTCTATATGCCAAACGATATGAGCCGTGACGATGTCCGTGCCATAGGCAGTCAGCTTGGTGAGCTTGAATTTGTCAAGGAAGCCAGACTTTATACCAAGGAGGAACGCCTCCAGAATTATAAGGAGGGTGTCCATCAGGACCAGGCAGAGGTAATCAATACCCTTGAAACCGACAACCCCCTGCGTGATGCCTATGTGCTGTCACTTACCGATGTCCGCAAAGCTAATAGCGTTGCAACTGAGGCGGCAAAAATCAAAGGCGTTGAGGAAGTCACCAACCGTCAGGATTTGATTCAGTCAATCTTATCCATAACAAATACGGTTAAGCATATCAGTATGTGGCTGCTTCTTATTCTTGCGGCAATCTCAATCTTTATTATTTCCAACACCATTAAGATTGGTATGTTTGCAAGGCGTAAGGAGATAAATATTATGAAGTTTGTCGGTGCAACCGACTGGTTCATAAGATGGCCCTTTATAATTGAAGGTATGCTTCTGGGCGCTGCGGGTGCCGCCGTGGCAATATGTATCGTATTGTTCGGCTACGGTTCTTTTTTTGGCAACCTGCAAAGCTTTATGGGCAATATAAAGCTGCTTGAGGCATCCGAAATATTTAATGTGATTGTAATTGGTTTTTTTGCAATGGGAATGACCATTGGTATGGCAGGAAGTGCTCTGTCTCTCAGAAAGCACTTGCATGTATAAAAACGGATAGGAGTGATATTGTTGAACCGAAGGACAGTAAGATGGATTTCCATTATTATTGCGGCTGTTTTTCTGCTTGGAACGGTTTCGTCAATTGTGTTTGAACTGGCGTATGCATCGTCAACACAGCAGAAAATAAACCAGCAGCAACAGAAAAAGAACGAAGCTCAACAAAAGATAAATGCGGCAAATTCCAAAAAGGCAAAAACCCTTGCAGAAAAGGAACGCCTCGAAAGAGAAGCCGGTGAACTCCAGACAAAAATCGAAGCACTGGACAAGGTTATTGCCGAAACTAAGTCAAACCTTGCAGTTGAGGAAGAAAAGCTCGAGGTTGCGACCAATAAGGCAAACGAAAAATACGATATTTTTCAGGAACGCTTCAGAGTGATGTGCGAGCAGGGTGAGGTAAGCTATCTCGAAATTCTGCTTTCCGCAAAAAGCTTTGGCGACTTTGTGGATAAAGCCGAAATCATGAAAGAAATTTCAAGGTACGACAAAGAAGTTTTCGACGAGATGGACGAGGCTCGTAAGCAGATTGAAAAATCCCGTGACGAGATTGTAAAGCTTAAGGAAACTCAGGAAAGCTCAGCAAAAGACCTTGCCGGTCAGAAAGCTGCACTTGTTGCAAAGCAGCAGGAACAGGCAAACTACATAAAAGAGCTTGAAAAGGATACAGCGGCATATCAGAGAATTATTGATGAGGCGGACGCTGCGATGGCAAGTCTTCGTGCATCGGTATCCGGCTCTCTCAGTTCGTCCTCCAAGGGTGCAAAGTATGTAGGTGGCGAGTTCGCTTGGCCGACCCCAAGCTGTTACTACATAACATCACAGTTCTCACCACGGCGTAAAAATCCTGTTACAGGCGTTTATAAGCGGCATACAGGCACAGACATCGGTGCATCCTACGGTGCGGCAATTGTTGCGGCAAACTCCGGAACGGTCACTCTTGCCGGTTGGAATTCCGGCTACGGTAACTGTGTAATAATCGACCATGGCGGCGGCCGTGCAACACTTTACGCACATATGAGTGCATTCAGCGTTTCAAAGGGTCAAACGGTTTCAAAGGGTCAGCGAATTGGCTCGGTCGGCTCGACTGGTAACTCAACAGGTCCCCATCTGCATTTTGAAGTTCTGATTAACGGTGCTGCTGTTGACCCGATGCAATTCTTCTAAAATTACAGTGAATAATTTTGGCTCACCTGCATAATATTTTTATATATTGTGCAGGTGACTGTGCGTTTTGCAGGAAAGGCAAGAAGTTATGTATATAAAAAAATCTGTTTTAATTGTGTGTTCCATAGCGCTTGTTATTGTTACTGCGCTTAGTACAATAATGATCGTAAATCCCTTTGGTGCACTTCAGTTTGATGACCTTTTAAAATTCAATACGGGCGTTGCGGTTCTCAATCGCTATTATTATGAAGGTGTAGACAAGGATTCGTTGCTCGATGGTGCTCTTGCGGGGGTCGCGTACAGCGTAGAGGACCCCTATACGGTGTATATGAATAAGGATATTGCGGACAGCTTTATAGAAAATATGGAATCCGATGATTATGCGGGAGTAGGCCTTTATATATCCGGCGATGCCGAGGACGGCAGAGTAACGGTGGTATCGCCGCTGTCGGAGTCTCCGGCGGAAAAGGCAGGCATTGTCTCGGGCGACAAAATTCTGGAAGTAAATGGTGAAACAGTGTCGGCTGACGGCATAGACGAGGCTGCAAACAAAATGAAAGGCCCTGAGGGCACGGATGTCAAGCTCAAACTTT
This sequence comes from Clostridia bacterium, assembly GCA_045542775.1. Lineage (GTDB taxonomy): Bacteria > Bacillota > Clostridia > Monoglobales > Monoglobaceae > SIG440. Next base: position 4,135 of record JAZQLR010000004.1, on the reverse strand, counting down.
TGAAAAAGAACTCGGGTGAAACCACAGAAATTACCCTTACAAGAGCGGTTATAAAGCGCGAGACTGTAACCTCCGAAATGCTGGACGAACAGATAGGTTATATCCAAATCAGCCAGTTTGCACTTCACACATGGGAGGAATTTGCAAATCATTTCAATGAACTTGTGGGCAAGGGAATGAAAAAGCTTGTTATAGACCTGCGTAATAATCCGGGTGGCTATGTGGATGTTGCGGTAAAGCTTGCGGATAATTTCCTCGGAAGTGACAAAACAATTGTTTATACTCTTGATAAAAACGGCAAGCGTCACGACTATACTTCAACAGAACCCAAAACTGCACTGCCGATAGTGGTTATCACAAATGGTGGAAGTGCCAGCGCAAGTGAAATTCTTGTAGGTGCGCTCAAGGATTATGGACTTGTTACGGTTGTTGGCGAAAAGACCTTTGGTAAGGGCGTTACACAGATTCCGTATTCTTTCCTTGACGGAAGTATGATGAAGATAACGGATTCAAGATATTATACTCCAAACGGTGTTTGTATTGACAAACAGGGCATTGAGCCGGATGTCAAGGTTGAAATGTCCGAGGAAAAGGCGGCGGGATTGTCAGAACTTACCCTTGACGAAGACGACCAGCTAAAAAAGGCTGTTGAGGTTTTGAAAAATAAATAATTGTATTGCGGAGGTGAGCGGTGGTTATAGGCGTTGTTACCGAAGCAAAAGATAAAAATATTCTTCAAAGAATTTTTAAGTTTTTAACTGTTAAAATAATTGAGACAGAAGAAAATCCGTTTAAATTAGTAGTTGTGACTATTCCGTACACAAAGCAAAAGCTTGAAAAAATGGATTACAGGCGTTGCCTGCGGCTTCAGAAAAGGATTGTAAAAAAAGCAAGGAAACACGGCGTACTGCGACTTGTTCTGTCGCGCTCTGTTATGTGTCCGCCTTTTGAAAGCTGGAAAGAGCCACTGGTTGCGCCGATTAATGACGGGAAGTTTCTTCTTTTAAAGCTTGCCCCTGAATGTATCAGAAAAGCAGCAAGCCAACTGGGCGAAAAGCTGATTAATCAAGTTGTTTGTATAAGTGATTTTGAAATGGACAGAATAAGTGAGTATCTGATTCGGGAGCTATGCTATGACACAAAAAGAATAGCGCTTGCAACACGAAACAGTGAGCTTGCCGAAAAGTTCATCGAGGCATTTTTTGAGGAAAGCGGCCTGCTTGTTGAAGTCAGACCGGATTTGCCCAAACAACAGGGGATTTTGATAAATGTTGATGAGGGGTATATAAAATTCGGAAAAGACCTGTATATTCAGGATATAGATTTTGGGTACAAGCTTTTTGAACTTGATGTAAAATCGGTTGATATTGCAGCGTGCCTCAGGGGAACTCCAACGCTTAAATTTAAAGGGATTTACAGCTATGAGAAAAAAGGTTGACATTGTGGCAGGCTTGTTATATAATATATAAATTGTATGTGTAAAATTGACTGAAATTCAGCTTTATCAGCTCACGGTAAAGCCACGGCAAAATGGTATATTTGTGAGCAGGAGGTTTATTAATATGGAAAACAAACAGATTATGCTGACAGATGAGGGACTTTTAAAGCTTGAAAATGAGCTTGAAATGCTTAAAACACAGAAGCGTCAGGAAGTTGCTGAAAAAATTAAGGTAGCAAGAGGCTTTGGCGATTTATCAGAAAACTCAGAGTATGACGCAGCCAAGGAAGAACAGGCTCAGGTTGAAGCGAGAATTGTTCAGCTTGAGAATATGCTGAAGAATGCAAAAATCATTGACCAGGACGATATTGATGTAAACAAGGTAAGCATCGGTACCCGTGTAAAGGTATATGATGAGGAATTCGACGAAGAACTTGAATACAGCATTGTTGGCTCAACTGAAGCAGACCCGGATATGTTTAAAATTTCAGACGAATCTCCGGTAGGTAAGGCTCTCATCGGCAGAAACATCGGCGAAACAGTTGATGTTGAAACCCCCGGCGGAGTTTTTAAGCTTAAAATATTGAGCATAAATAAGTAAGACAGGAGGAAAAAGCAGTGAGCGAAAACAACAGACAAAACGAGCAGGTACAAGATATAGGTCAGCTTATGAAGGTAAGACGCGACAAACTGGCAGAACTGCAGGCAGAAGGCGAAAATCCCTTTGATGTGACAACCTATAATCAGGAATACCACACAAAAGATATAATTGATAATTTTGACAAGATGGAGGGCAAAGAGGTTAGCATTGCCGGTCGTCTTATGTCCAAGCGTGTTATGGGTAAGGCCTCGTTCTTTGACCTTCGCGACCGTGAAGGCAGAGTTCAGCTTTATGTTACCCGTGACGATATGGGCGAGGAAGTCTATAAAAAGTTTAAAAAGCTTGATATTGGTGATCTTGTAGGTGTTACAGGTGAAGTTTTCAAAACGCAAAAAGGCGAAATTTCAGTAAGAACAAACGGTTACACACTTCTCAGTAAGTCACTTTTGCCTCTCCCTGAAAAATTCCACGGAATGACCAATACCGACTTAAGATACAGACAGCGCTATGTTGATCTTATTATGAACGAGGAAGTAAAAGATACCTTTGTCAAGAGATCAAAAATTATTTCTACCATACGTAAATACCTGGATGCACAGGGATTTATCGAGGTAGAAACACCGATGCTTGTATCCAATGCCGGCGGTGCGGCAGCTCGCCCGTTTGAAACACATTTCAACGCATTGGGTGAAGATTTCAAACTTCGTATTTCACTTGAATTGTACTTAAAGAGACTCATTGTCGGCGGACTTGAAAGAGTATATGAAATCGGCAGAGTGTTCCGTAATGAGGGACTTGATACCAGACATAACCCTGAATTTACTCTTATGGAGCTTTATCAGGCATACACAGATTACCACGGCATGATGGATTTAACCGAGAATTTGTTCCGTCATGTATCAACTGAAGTTCTGGGAACAACAAAGATTTCGTATAACGGCATCGAGATGGATTTGGGTAAACCGTTTGAAAGAATTACAATGGTTGACGCTGTTAAAAAATATGCGGGTGTTGACTTTAACGAAATTAAGGATATAGAAGCCGCACGAAAGGCTGCGGACGAGCACCATGTAGAATATGAGCCGCATCACAAAAAAGGCGATATTTTAAACAGCTTCTTTGAAGAGTATGTTGAAGAACATCTGGTTCAGCCTACATTTGTAATGGATCATCCGATTGAAATATCACCTCTTACCAAAAAGAAGCCTGAGAACCCTGATTACGTTGAAAGATTTGAGTTCTTTATGAATGGTTGGGAAATGGCAAATGCTTATTCAGAGCTTAATGACCCGATTGACCAGAGAGAAAGGTTCAAGGCTCAGGAAGAGCTTCTTGCTCTTGGCGACAAAGAGGCAAATACAACAGATGAGGACTTTATGAGAGCACTTGAAATTGGTATGCCACCCACCGGTGGTATAGGCTTTGGTATCGACAGAATGACAATGCTTCTTACCGATTCAGTCGCAATTCGCGATGTTTTGCTCTTCCCGACAATGAAGCCACTTGATAAATAAATGGCGTAAAATCAGGGGTTTTGAAGATTGAAAGACAAGATTTACGACCAATTTACGACCAAATAAAGAGAACACGCTAAAACAACACCCTCAAAGGATGATTTTCCTCTGAGGGTGTTTTTGTCTTACCACTTATGTTTACATTTTTTACATTCATATTGCTTTCCAATTTTTGACGAAGCCAAACCCACCATACCAACCGAAACTGCTCTGTTTAGTGTAGATATAATTTGTGTGTTGGTGCTACCGCACATAGGACATTTAGGATGCTTTAATGCTTCTTCTGCTTTCAATTTTTCGTTCTCGGCTTTTATGTTTGCCAATCTAATGTCTACAAGTCTTTGATATTCTTCAACGCTTTTTGAAGCAATTTTAATATCGTTCTCCATTTGTTCAACAGAACCATTAGTAAGTATCAGCATTCCCCAACCACCGACAGCACAAACCAAAGATAATAATATCAATAGTCCTAAAGAACCTTCTTCGCTAGCAGAAAATGACCAAATACAGATGACTGTCCATGCTATTGACCAGACAACACCCCAAGCCTTACTTTTTATCTCTGATTTTTTTCGTTCTTCT
>JAZQLR010000003.1:0-18662 GCA_045542775.1 Clostridia bacterium | reverse complement strand
ATCCGGATTTTCGCCAAAGCTCACCGGAAGTGTTGATGCCGGATATGAAGCAGAGATAAAGCTGGAATTATATAAGGAATGAGAATATTTATTTTAAGGAGGAAAAGAAATGTCAGCAGTAGTTAAAAGATGCAAGATGCTTGCGTTTTACGGAGTGCCCTCAGAAATTTCGGGGGAATATACTTTTTACCGTATGAAGGGTTTTGACGAGATTACAACTGCAAAGAACCCGAGGGAGTATTCCCGTCAGTATGTTGACGAGGAATTTGAACAGACAGATGTTGTTGGATATAATCCGTCAATCGCTTTTGGCTTTGACAGATTCTCGGGCAATGCTGTTCACGATGATATTATCGGGATATTCAACGGCGAAAAGGTTGGCGCTGAGGCTGTGAGACCGATTGTTATGGTTGACCTCGAAAGTGAGGACAAGGTGGCAATCAGGCGTGATTTCTCGGTTGTGGCTGAGAGTGAGGGCAGCGGTGTGGACCTTTACAAGTACAGCGGCAGCTTCCGTGTGAAAGGCGAGAAGATTGCCGGAACTGCACACTCAGACGACGAGTGGCAGACCTGTACTTTTCAGGAGGCTTAATTAGGATATGGAGAAACAGTCGAAACTGAAATGTGATGTACCGGCAGTGTGCCTTGATTTATACGGGAACAGATTTTTTGTGGCACTTGACGAAAAGACCGCCGATTGCTGCAAGAAACTACTTGATGAGGCGCGGACAAGGCTTGAAACCTTGGAAAGTGACGGGCAAGACAACAAAAAAGCAGACAAAGAGACCTGTCGGTTTCTTTGTGACGGGCTGGACAGGCTGCTTGGAAAGGGTGCAACACGCAGGGTGCTTGGAAAGGGCAGGAGGCGTGTTCATCTGGTTGCCGGACTTATGTGTTTTGTTCTGAGTGCGCTTGGCGGTACAAAATAGCGTTTAGAGGCAGAGCTTTTTAGCGGAGGTGAAGAAATGAAAAAGTTTTTTTACGGACTTCCACACGAGATTGAGGTGGACGGGGTGAAGTATGCAATTAACACAGATTTTTCGGTGTGGGTTGAGGTTGAACATATTTTATTCAGCCGGAATTTTAGCGACGGCGAGACTTTGGCGAGGGTACTTGCTTTGGTGTTCCCCGTTTTGCCACATAATCCCGAGGAGGCAATCCGCGGTTTGCTCTGGTTCTATTCTGCAGGTGAGGACTGTAAAACGGGGGATGCCCGAGCAGTGCCGGCTTACGACCCTGTACTTGATTTTGAGTATATATGGGGGGCGTTTCTGGCGGAGTTCGGGATTGACCTATGTGATTGCAAAATGCACTGGTGGAGGTTTAAGGCACTGTTTGCCTGCCTTGGTGATGATTGTCGTTTTTCGCAGATTGTAGGATATCGGACGGTTGATTTATCGCAGATAGACACACCTGAGAGACGGGATTTTTACAGGAAGATGAAACGGAAGTTCAGTCTTCCAGATAATCGTACGGAAAATGAGCGAGACGAGGAGGTTGCCGAGGCATTCATTAATTTGTTTTAAGGCTGCCGGTGCGTATTACTATTTAAAAGGATGAGGAATATGGCATTTAATTATAAAAATTCAAAAGATGCCGCACAACCGGAGGCATGGAACAGCGTCGGTAAGATGATGGCATCCGAGATAGGTGTTGGACTATCCGAAAATTCGTACCTTGCAATCACCGCTTTGGAAAATGTATATGTAAAGCTGGAGACAGTGACTAAAAATGCGGCAAAAAATGCAGAAAACCTCGCAAAAAAGCGTCAGCAACGGGAGCTTGAAAATCTTAAGACCGCAAAGGAGCTGGAGCTTGTTACCGAGCAGGAGTATTATGAAAAGCTCCGAGAGTATCGGGACAAAAATCTGGAGCAGGGTACGGATGCGTGGTTCAAATGCACCGAAGAGATTGCGGCGTATAATAAAAAGCTGCTCAAGGAACAGGAAGAGCTTCAGCGGGAAATGGCGGAAAAGATTATTAAGCTGCGTGAGGAGCTTGCGGAAAAATTAAAGAAAAGTGACGAACCTATACTTAAGACCACCAAGACCACCTTTAAGGGGATGGGGGTCAACGGCACGGACCTTGTATACAGGGAGACCAATCTCAAGGATTTTGAGGAGGAAATACAGCTCCTTGAAAATTTCCGCGACAGAGTGGTTGAGCTTAAAAATCTTGGTAATATTCCGGATGGAATTTTTGCCGAGATTGCCGGAATGGACCTTAAAGAGGGACTCGAGGTTGCAAGTTATCTGGTGTCAGCGGATTCCGACACAAGAGAGAGATTCATTAAAGGGTACAATGATAAACTTGCCGTGGCAGACAGTGCTGCAGGGCAGCTTAACGGAATACTCAACGCAGAGGAGCTTAAAAAAGAGGGCATCTACTCGGCAGAGAAATTTGCCGAGGGTTTTGTAAAGTTTAACGAAAGTGAAGACGGGGGATTTATTAAAATTCTTGAAAAAAGCTTTGAATATGTGCCGGAAAGCTATTACACTTTGGGCGGACAGTCGGGCGACGCTTTCGGTAAGGGGTTTATTGAGAGTATTCCGCAGTTTATGGAGCAGGCGAGGAGTGTAATTCTTGCAGAAATGCAGAGTATTGCTGCCGGAATTTCGGCGATTATAAAAGATGCGGCAGAGAGTGCATCGTCGGGGGGTACAACCTCGTATACAAGCACATATAATTTTAATTCGTCACAGGATACCACCACTGAGCAGCTCAGGGCGGCAAAGAATGCGGCATCACTTGAAAGGTTGAGGGGGGTGGTTCAGTGAGATTAAGAATGATATATAAAAATGAGCTGGGTGAGATTGTTATGCACGGCTCGGGGACTTCGGAACTTAGAATTCTTGGCGTTGAGGGCCTTGGACTTGTGGGAAGAGAGTACAATGCGGCAATCTTCCCCGGTTATGACGGGCAGCAGACGCTTGGCTCAAGAGCCGTGGCAAGAACCATCAATCTTGTCCTTGAGGCAACAGGCGGAAATGCTGAAAGCATAGTCAGAAATGCACTTGAGGTATTTGGACAAAGCGGTGTTTTGTATATTGAAAACGGTGGGAGTCAGAGACGGATTTGGTGTAATCAAATTTATATTCCGGATGTTACACGTGTTTTAAGAAACAGAATTGCAAGCTTTGCGGTTCAGCTGGTTTGCGATAATCCTTATTTTGAGGATGCGGAGGATACAGCTGTGCCATTATACCGCAGAGAAAAGCTGCTTTCCACGCCTTTTACACTTCCTGCGGTATTTGGCAGAATTGTGATGGGCTCAGACATAGATATAAGTGGAGCCATTTCGGTAGAGCCGGTGATAACCTTATACTATCCCGAAGCTTTAAATAGTGAGGAGTATGTTTTGATTACCAACAAAACCACAGGGAAGTCAATCAGGCTTGACTATAAACCGAATTCGGACGATACGGTAATTGTGGATATAAAAAACCGGACAGTGACAAGCGGTGTATCGGGGAATATCATAAACTGCATATCTGACGAGACCTTTCTTGGTGACTTCACCTTGGATAAGGGATATAATTTCATAACGGTGGAAGCAGGTGACATAGACCCTGCTTTTACGGTGGAGTGCCGGTATAACAACCTATACAGTGAGGCGGTGGTTGTGTGACGGATATTTTGTTTTATGACTTTGATTTTAATCTGCTTGCAGACATTCCGCGTGCTGTATCCGTGAATATTGAAAAGAATTACTGCGGTTTTGGCACGGCTGAAATGCATTTTTCCATTGCGGAGAGCAGGGTTCTGGAGATTCTTCAGCAAAATCCGTATGTGTTTTGCAAATACGGGGAGGATACTGCGATTGTTACCGGTTGGAAAACCGGCAAGGATATTGCGGTTTTTGGCAGAACTCCTGAATGGCTGCTGACAAAGCGTGGGGTAAAGCCGTTTGAGGAAAACGGCAAGACGGCAGAAGAAATAGCAATTTATGCTGTGAGAAGCTCGGCGCAGGATTGTATGGATGTAGTCGATGCGAGGGGTTTGGGTGAAGCTATAAATTTTTCAACAGACAAGGTAAGAGTCCTGCACGATGTGGTGGTGGAAATTCTTGAACCTCGTGGGTTGGGTTTTGCAGTAATACCTGACATACCCAGCAAGAGATTCATATTTTCGGTTTATTCGGGTGCAGAACAAAGCTGTGTGGTTTCGCTTTCAAACAGGACCGCTTATGATTTTGTATATACTGTTGAAAAGCAGGATATGGCAACGGCATCGGGTTGGTATGAACAAAAAATGGAGAATATGGGGGATTGGGATGCGAACGCCAATTTGCCGGTTCTTTTTGACAACCTGTCCGAAAATATGTATAAGTTTTACCGGATAGAAGTTGATTCAAAGGATCCAGTGGAGAGGTTTGGACTTGTATGTCGTAAGGGATGTTATTTATATTGTAACACCGCAGACGGAAAGTGGAAGGTATCCCAGAGTTTACCAAAGACCGAATGGGTATTTATAAATAAATCAAATATGATTGGGGCAAAACGGTGGGATGCGGTTCTCACTGGAACAAGAACAGCCGATGAGGCGCAAAGCGAGCTTGCCCGAAGATGTCAGTCGGATATATTACAGACCGAAGTAAGGAGGATGGAATACGGAAAGGATTACCGTCTTGGAGATATAGTCCGTGTTCAGTTTGAATATGGAGATTTTAAAAAAGTTGAAAAGAAGAGGGTAGATTCAATAAGCTTGTACTATGACACGGACAAGTGCGGAGTCAGCCCAACTTTAAAGAGTTTGGAGGGATAGTAATGGCATTTACATATAGTTTTGTAGATAACCAAGTCTACGGAACAGATGATATAAATGATATAACAAAATGTCTTACGGGTGCAGGAGTTGCACCCTTTGCAGCAAAGGAAAGTTACAGCGTGTCCGACCTTAATGCTTTAACGGCAGAGGTGGTAGCAGCCGGAGCCTCTTTGGATGGGTGTATATGTACTGCGGAAAATCCGGGAACGGCGGAAATGACGGTGACGGTAGGTCGGGGAATTGTATTTTTTGAAAGCGGTGTGAGGCTGACGGTGGATTCTGACGGGTATACCATTCCTGTCCCACCCAACACTTCAGGATTTGTTTTTGCGTATTTTTCGCCCACGCTTCAAAAAGCGGATATTATTTTTGATGCGGAATTACCTTCGGTTGGGGAGTATGTGCTTTTGGCAGAGATTGCGGTAGACGGGAATATAAATGATAGGAGAGAGTTTGCACGGTCAAAGATTGCAACAATGGGTGGCAATGCAGAATATTCTATTGATGAAAGCAGAATAACAGTTTATGATTATTATGCCAGCGCTCCGGCATATAGCGGAACTGAAAAGATTATAGCGGAAATTGATTTAAGCGGAATTGATATAACGAAGTTTAATTATTTGATTTATCGATACAATTATTCCGGTACAGGGTCTACAGCGCCAACTTATCAAGAAAAATACTTTAATTTTGTAAAGAGCGCAAGGGAAAGTTTCTATATAAAAGGCTCATTGTATTACCACAGCGCTATGTTCGACATTATATGGGAAGGAACAAAATTTGTAATTGTGTGTATTGACACAAGTCAATACGGGGTATACGGTTGTTATTTAGATGCCTTTAAATCAGCTATTCCTTATTTTAAGCTTGTGTAGGGGGTGGTGAAATGCTTGAATTTGAGGTAAAAAATCAAAAAATCAGAAGAAAAGATAGTTTTGAGGTAGTTGCAGACAGCAGAAATTATCTTAAGGCGCATTTTACATTTAGCGATGAGTGGAGTGGTGATATAACAGCAATTTTTGGATACAAAGATAAGTATTACAGTGTTCTGCTCAGGAATGGTGAGTGTACTGTTCCGTGGGAGGTAATCAAACCCTACGGCTTTTCGGTTTCGGTTGTATGTGGTGACAGAATAACCACCGATTGCGAAGTTGTAGAGGTTAAGAAAAGTGGTTACATAGAAGGACAAACGCCCAAAGCTCCTACTCCTGATGTGTATGAACAGATTTTGTGTTCGGTGAAGCCGGCTTATATAGGCGACAACGGTAATTGGTTTGAGTGGAATGCTGAGACGAAAGTCTTTGTTGATGCGGAAGTTAGAGCAAAAGGTGAGGATGGTTATAGCCCACAGAGAGGAATAGACTACTGGACAGATGAGGATAAGGCTGAAATTAAAGCTTATGTTGACGAAGCAATCCTAGGGGGTGCGTGGTAATGGCAACTGTAAATGAGAAAATGACAGCCATTGCAGATGCAATCCGTGAGAAAACTGGCGGAACAGATAAGCTCACGCTTGATGATATGGCGGCGGATATTCCAAAGGTATACGAGACGGGCAAGAAATCACAGTATGCCGAGTTTTGGGATAACTTTCAGGATTGCGGAAATACGCCAATATCTTATAACTATGCGTTTGCCGAAGATGGTACTGCCGCCCATAAAAGGTGGAATGTGAATAACTATAAACCTAAATATAATATAGTGCCAACTTCTGCATATTATATGTTTTTTCAAACTGCACTTGAAGATATTTACTATAATAATATAGATGTTGATTTTTCACTTGCTACAAGTGTTCAATCTTGTTTTTATAATGCGAAACAACTTAAAAGACTTAAAGTTGTTTCTACAATATCAGCATCCTCGTTACAACAGTTTTTTGACAGATGTAGGTCGCTTAATACAATTGAAAAGTTGATATTAAAAGCAGATGGAAGTCAGACATTTCTAAATACATTTTTGTTTTGTGATGTTCTTGCCAACATAGTTATCGAAGGAAAAATCGGACAAAATATTGATTTTTCGAACTCACCTTTACTTACTCACGACAGTTTAATGAGTATCATAAATGCGCTGTTAGAAACGAGTGAAACGAAAACTCTAACCATTGGCACAAAGAATCTTGCAAAATTGAATGACAGCGACAAAGCAATTGCAACACAGAAAGGATGGACATTAGCATAATGGAAAAAACGATTATTGAACTTACAAAGGTAACAGCAACAGAGGGTATGGTGCTTACCAATGGTGAAACATACAGCAAGGAAATATACCTTGGTGTAAATGACAGCGTAGATAATTGGCACGAAATCACAGATGCCGAGTATGAAACTCACCTCAGAGAAGAGGAGGCGAGGGCGAATGTCGACCATAATAGCGGCGGCAATTAGTGCCTGTGCAGCGATTATTGTTTGTGTAATCAACAGCAATTCCCAGAACAAAAAGATAATTGCCGAGATGGACAAGCATAATGAGCTGCAGGGGTATAAGATTGAACAGCTTACCCATCAGGTGGAAAAACACAACAAGGTTATTGAGAGGGTTTATAGGTTGGAACGCTCCGACGAGGTAGAAAAGGAACAGATTAAGGTTATAAATCATCGAATAAATGACCTTGAAGAGTATCACAGATAAAGGAGAAATAATGAAAACAGATTGGAAAAGTAAATTAACAAGCCGAAAGTTCTGGGCGGCGGTTGCGGGGTTTGTTGCACCGCTTCTGCTTGCCTTTGGTGTGTCGGAGTCTGTTGTTTCCGAGGTGACGGGAATTATTATGTCCGGCTCGACGGTAATTGCCTACATAATTGCCGAGGGGATGGTGGATTCGGTAAAAGACGGCTCAGGGGGTGAGAAGAATGAAGATATTTGATACTGATTTTAAATGGAAGGGAAGCCTTTCGAAGAGAAGTAAAACAGACTTTATAATTCTTCATCACCGCGCCGGAGACGGCGATGTATCAAGTATTCATCAGGGACACCTGAAAAACGGCTGGAGCGGCATAGGCTATCATTTTTATGTGAGAAAGGACGGCACAGTTTTCCGTGGCAGACCTATCGCTGCGGTGGGTGCACATTGTACAAATTACAACAGCTGTTCTGTTGGTGTGTGCTTTGAGGGGAACTTTGAGAAGGAATCAATGACAGCGGCTCAGCTTAAGGCAGGGCAAAGCATAATTGACTACTTAAGAAATCTTTATCCCAAAGCTAAAGTGAAAAGGCACGGCGAGCTTCAGGCAACGGCGTGCCCGGGAAAGAATTTTCCGTTTGATGAAATATGCAAGGGGGTGTGTGAGATGACCTTGGAAGATGCAATCGAAATTGTTCAGGCAAAGGCCGGACTTGAGGACGAAACAATAGAGTTCCTGCTTTGCTACAAGTATGGCGAGGAGCTTATTACAAAGCTGGCGGACGCCGTGAGATAATATGGCGTTATAATTGACATAACCGCTTTTTGGAAGTATAATGGTTTTATATTCTTGAAAGGTGGGTGAATGCAGTGGAGCGGATTAAAGGTATGGTTGAGAGTGTGATTTATGAAAATCCGGCTAACGGATACACGGTTTGTGACATATCCTCGGACGGAAAACTGTATACTCTCACCGGCTATATGCCCGGAATCTCCGAGGGCGAAACCATTGAGGCGTTTGGTGAGTGGAAGTCACATCCCGAATACGGGGAACAGTTCAGCGTGAAACAGTTTGAGCGGACTATGCCGGAAAGCGAGAACGAGATAGAGCTTTATCTTGGCTCCGGCATTCTGCCGCATATCGGGCCCACCACCGCAAGGCGGATTGTTGAGGCGTTTGGAGCGGAAGCTCTTTCGGTTATTGAGAATAATCCCCAGCTGCTTTGCAAAATCAAGGGAATTACAAAGGCTAAGGCTGATGAAATCTATAAAAGATATGTTGAGCAGATTGGACTTAAAAAGATAATAGTATTCTTTCAAAAGTACGGGGTTACGCCAAATCTTGCAATTAAGGCATACCGGAACTTTGGCGAGAATATTGTGGCACTTGCTACCGAAAATCCGTTTATTTTAAGCAGTATTGACGGGTTTACCTTTAAAATATGCGATAAGATTGCGGAAACAATGAAACTGCCTAAGAATTTTCTGCCCAGAATTTATTCCGGAATCAAGAGCGTTCTTTTAAATTCTGCATATTTGAACGGGCACACCTTTTTGCCAAAGATAACACTTACCGGACAGGCGAAGATGTTTTTAGAGGTTGAAACAGATGAGATTGAGGATGCAATCTCTGACCTCACCCTTAAGGGCGAGCTGGTGCTTGAACGGCAGGATGAATTTGATGCAATCTACCTGAAGCTCTTTTACGATGCGGAAAAGGGTGTGGCGGAGCGTTTGAGACAGATGAGTGGAACCGTGTTTCCGGTGGAAAAGGAGCTGGTAGAGAAACAGATTATGCGAGCAGAAGCGGAAACGGGAATAGCTTTGGCAGACGCTCAGAAAGATGCTATATTCTCGGTGTTTGAAAATTCGGTAATGGTGATTACCGGTGGTCCGGGTACAGGTAAGACCACAATAATCAATGCAATTATAAGTATTATGGAGTTGCAGGGCAAAACTATTGCTCTTGCAGCACCGACGGGCAGGGCGGCAAAGCGTATGACCGAGGTTACGGGTGTTGAGGCAAAGACCATTCATAGACTGCTTGAAAATGTTCCGTCCGAGGGGGCAGGGACAGTATGCTTTGCAAAGAATGAGAATAACAAGCTTGATTGTGATGTTCTTATTGTTGACGAGATGTCTATGGTGGATATTCTTTTGATGAACAGCCTGCTGCTCGCTCTTCCCAACAAGGCGAAGCTGATTATGGTTGGTGACTGCGACCAGCTTCCGGCGGTGGGTGCAGGAAATGTCCTGAGGGACATAATCGAGAGTGATTCGGTTGAGTGCATAAAGCTGACAGAGATTTTCCGTCAGGCAAAGGAGAGTATGATTGTTGTAAATGCCCATCGCATAAACAAGGGGCAGATGCCCTATCTTAACGACCCTGACAATGACTTTTTTATGCTTAGCTGTAGTGACCCCGATTATCTTTGCGAGACAATTGCGGATTTGTGCGAAAATCGCATCCCGAAGACCTACGGCTTTAACAGCACAACTCAAATTCAGGTGCTGACCCCCACGAGGAAAACCCAGATAGGTGTTCAGAACCTTAATGAGGTGCTGCAAAAACGACTCAACCCTGAATTGCCACGGTCTGCTAAGGCTATATCCGGCGGATATTCGTTCCGTATAGGCGACAAGGTTATGCAGAATAAGAATAATTACACGCTGGAATGGACAAAAAGCGGTACTTTGGAAAAAGGTACAGGCGTATTCAATGGGGATGTGGGGTTTGTGACGGATATAAACTATCCGGCAAAGAATCTCACTGTTACCTATGATGATAAGGTTGTAAAGTACGAGTTTGCAATGCTTGAGGAAATAGAGCTTGCCTATGCGGTTACTGTTCATAAAAGTCAGGGCAGCGAGTTTGATGTGGTGATAATGCCTATGTTTGACACGCATCGCCTGCTTATGACCAGAAATCTTTTGTATACGGCAGTAACCCGTGCGAAAAAACTGGTTATACTGGTTGGTAAAGAAGAAATTCTTAAAAGGTTTGTGGATAATGATAATATCCAAGGACGGTATTCGGGGTTGAGAGAGAAATTAATAATAAGATAAAAGAAGTGCGAAAAAATTTTTTCGCACTTCTTTTTGGTTGCTTAAAGATAACCTTTGATTTCGTCCGATAGGCGTTCTTCAATATCAATCAGGCGTTTAGCAATCTTCTTTGCATCGGCAGATGCCGCCGCGTACTGGTTAAGATAACGGTTAAGGGATTTGATGCCCATATCGCAGCCGTCGGTTATCAGGTCGGCAATGGTTTTATCGGTCTTCTCCATTGCGAGCATCACATTGGTTTTAAGCCATGACATACCCGATGCCATCAGGTTTGGATCTTTGCCCTCGTCGTGTAACTCGTTGAGCAGCTTGTGTGTTTCACTGCCCAATGCCTGATGTTCCTCCTTTGACTCGATAAGAATATTACGGAACTTTTCGTCGGACACCTTATCTAAAACTTCATCGATGCTGTTTACGCCCATTTTTATTCCTGCATTACATTCCTTTAAAAGTTCAATTGTATCGCCGTTTTCCATTGTGTTTTCAGCGCTCCTTTCAACATTATATTTGTATTTTGTCCCGAATTTTGAAAAATATATAAAAAATTATATTTTGGGAATACTTGATACAAATAAAACTATGAAAGGATGTTTGTTGTGAAAAACTACATTGCTATTGAACAAATAACCGCGCGGGAAATTCTGGATTCCAGAGGCAATCCAACCGTTGAGGCAGAGGTTTGCGTCGAGGGTGGCTTTGTCGGCAGAGCGGCTGTTCCCTCGGGAGCATCGACGGGGGCTTTTGAAGCCTGCGAGCTTCGGGACGGAGACGATAAACGGCATATGGGAAAAGGTGTGCTCAAAGCTGTAAAAAATGTTAATTGCGAAATTGCAGATGCGCTTGTAGGAATGAATGTTCTTGAGCAGGTTGAGCTTGACCGGACTATGATCGAGCTTGACGGAACAAAAAATAAATCAAGGCTTGGCGCAAATGCAATTCTTGCGGTATCCCTCGCCTGTGCAAAGGCGGCTGCGGCAGCACTTGGGCAAAGCCTTTACAATTATATGGGCGGTATGAACGCAAAAACTCTGCCTGTGCCGATGATGAATATTATAAACGGCGGAAAACACGCAGATAATTCTGTAAGCTGTCAGGAATTTATGATTATGCCCGTAGGTGCAAAAAGCTTTTGCGAAGCCTTAAGCTGGTGCTGTGAGGTTTTTCATACACTCAAGGGGATTTTAAAGGAGAAAGGCTACTCAACTGCGGTAGGCGACGAGGGCGGCTTTGCTCCAAATCTTACGGAGGATGAGGAAGCGGTACGCATAATAGTTGAGGCGATAGAAAAAGCCGGATTTCGTCCCGGCGAGGATTTCAGAATTGCGCTTGACCCTGCATCAACCGAAATGTATGAGGAAGCCAAAAAGAAAGGCGAGACAGGAAAGTATTATTTCTGGAAGACCGACAAGCTTTATACTGCCGAGGAAATGGTTGATTTCTGGGCGGATTGGGTAAGTAAGTATCCCATTATCTCAATCGAGGACGGTATGGCAGAAGAAGACTGGGAGGGCTGGGATATGCTCACAAAACGCCTTGGCGGCAAGGTTCAGCTGGTGGGCGATGATTTGTTTGTTACCAATACCGAGCGCCTGAAAAAAGGTATCGACCTTAATGTTGGTAATTCAATTCTTGTAAAGGTAAATCAGATAGGAACATTAAGTGAAACAATGGATGCAATCGAAACTGCCAACCGTGCAGGGTATACGGCTGTTATCTCACACCGCAGCGGTGAAACCGAGGACACAACCATTGCTGACCTTGCTGTTGCAATGAATTCGGGACAGATAAAAACCGGCGCACCGTCACGAACCGACAGAACGGCAAAATACAACCGTCTTCTCCGTATCGAAGAGGAATTGGGGAAAAATGCTGTCTATCCGGGTATAAATGCGTGGTTTAACATTGGATAAAGTAAAAGAATGGCGGCGAGCTGAAAATAATGTCGGCTCGTCGCTGTAACTTTTTATTAAAAGAAGGAATCCTGCCTAAATTTCGACATTTGATACATATACGCCTTTGTATAATGAAAAAAAATTACAAATTATGGAAACTATACAAAGGAGAAGATGTGATGACGGAAACAAAAGTAAAGCCGCGCGAGGCGGAGGTTAAAAAAATATGGCAAATGCCAAAATTGAGCCTTGGAATTACGGGATATGATGTTTTTGCCAAGGGGATAGGGTTTTTCCTTGCAATGGCAATGCCGCTGCCGGGTATGGCACCGTTCGGGTTGGCGTTTCTGGCGCAGGAAAGGAAGTTTTCTGTCAAGGCGGTTATGGCGTTTATTGCGGCAGGGCTTGGCAGCATAGTTGCCTGTGACCGGTTGGGCGCGGCAAAATACATAGGTGCAGGGCTGATATACCTTGCGGTATTATTTGTTCTTGAACGGGGTGTCAGGGTGACGGATGTTACTGCAGGACTCGTTGCGGGAGCAGGTGTGTTTGTAACGGGACTCTCCGTGAATTTTGTTCAGGGATTCAGTTTGACGGAGCTTTTACTGCTTTTGTGTGAGGTTGCAATAGTGGTTGCGGCATCGCTTATGATGGAAAAAAGCTCGGAGTTTATGCAAAGACAGAAATTTTCGGCATTGGATATTGACAGTGAGACGAAGTTAAGTCTTGGTGCGGCTTTGGCAATTGCCATACTCAGCCTTAAGCAGATTTACATAGGCTCTGATTTTTCGGTTATGAACTGTGCAGCGGCTGTAGTTTTGCTGATTGTTGCATCAGGCTGCGGAGCAACATATTCAACCGGAGCCGGAGTTATTCTCGGCCTTGTATGCGGCATTGGCGGCGATTATTTTATGCCGGTGCTTGGAGCATTCAGTTTTTGCGGATTTTTGGCCGGAGTGTTTTCAAAATTCGGCAAAGGCGGAGTTATTTCGGGTATAATAATCGCCAATGCGGTAATGGTAATTTACACAAACAGCGCAATGCAGGCAGTTTTGTCGCTTTTTGAGGTTCTTGCATCGGCAATTGTTTTTGTGTTTGTGCCCGATAGTTATATCGAGGCGGTAAAAGAGATTATCTTTATAGGAGAGAATGACCGCAAAAATATAAGCAGAATGAAAGAGGGTCTCAGGGCAAGGCTTGCTGCGGTTGCGGCGGCGTTTGAGAATATGTCAAAAACGCTGGACAGGCTTTCGGAAAAGAATGGTTATGATACGGGGGACATTACTGCAGTATTTGATGTTACGGCGGACAAGGTGTGTCGCAAGTGCCGCAAATCGCCCATCTGTTGGGGAAAGGATTTTAACTCTACATACCGTGAGCTGTTTGGGATGCTGAATATCCTGCGCGAGGTGGGCAAGCTTGACGAGAACGGAGCGCGTGAGCATTTTGCCGGCAAGTGTCTAAACCTTACAGCGCTTATAAACGAGCTGAGCCATCAATTTGAGATTTATCGGGTGAGGGAGACCTGCCGCAACAGACTTAGCGAAAACCGTGATATTGTGGGGCAGCAGCTTTCGGGAATGTCGAAAATTCTTGACGGGCTTGCAGACGAGCTTTGCTTTGAGACCCGACCGGCGTCGGTTTCGGCGTGGGAGGTCAGGTCAAGACTTGAACGGCGTGGTATAAAGGCAAAGGAGGTCAATGTATTCCGTGACAAAAATGGTAGACATAAGATAGAGGTTGTAATAAAAGGAAATGCAATCAAGGATAAGCAGAAAACGCATATTGAAAAGATTATGAAGTCAATTCTCAAGTGTCCTGTGATGAATACCGAGGAGGAACTTTTGGGTAAAAAGTATGTCAGACTATGCTTTTCTGAGGCGGAGCGGTACAAGGTTGAAGCGCTGCATGCCAGTCGAGCCGCCGAAAAGACAAACGGTGATAATTTCCGTATGCTTCATCTCAGCGAGGGTAAATATGTTGTTGCCATTAGTGACGGTATGGGTACAGGAGAACGTGCGGCAAAGGAAAGCGAGGCAATACTTGAACTTCTGGACAGCTTTCTTCAGGCAGGGTTTGACAGTCGTACGGCAATGCGGATGATTAATTCGATTATGATAATGAAGTCCGGTGACGAGGGCATAGCGACGGTTGATTTATGTATAATAGATTTGTTTACAGGTGAGGTGAAGTTTATCAAGACGGGGGCAGAGCCAAGCTTTATTATGCAAAAGGACGGCGGAGTTGAAACGGTGTGTGCGGCATCGTTGCCGATGGGTATAGTTACCGACGCGGAGGCTGATGTGTCGAAACGGAGGATTATGGAGGGCGACCGTATAGTTATGATTACAGACGGTGTCGAAAGCAGAGAAAACGGCAGCCTGTGGGTGAGTGACTTCATCCACGAGAACTGCCGGGGTGATAATGAAGAAAATATAGCAAGAGAAATACTTAATCAGGCAATTGTTAAAAACAGTGGCTCTGTAAGTGATGATATGACTGTTTTGTCGCTTGAACTTAAAGCGGTTTGCTAAAGCTTTTCGAGAAGCTCAATACGGATAAAATAGCCACGGTCATGACTGCAGACGGGGCAGTTGGGGGGAACGGCAGTGCCTGTATAAATATAACCGCAGTTAAGGCACATCCACGAGGTGGAAATGTCCGACACAAAAAGGCGGTCCTGCTCCAAAAGCTCTGCATAGCGGGCAAATCTGTCACCGTGGGTTTTCTCAATCTGGGCAATGTTTCTGAAAATTCCGGCAATCTGCGTAAAGCCTTCTTCTTCCGCCACATCACCAAAATGCTTATATGCATCATTGTATTCCTCATACTCGTTGTGCTGTGCATAGCGGAGCAGTTGTGCCACCGAATCGCTGATGTCAATAGGGTAGCCGCCGTCAATGGTTATGGTTTCGCCGGCAAACGGCTTTAGCTGGTTATAGAAGATTTCTGCGTGCTCCTTTTCCTGTCCGGCGGTAAAAGAGAATATTGCCTCAATGATATGCAGATTCTGCTTTTTTGCCTCGGATGCGGCAAAGGTGTAGCGGTTGCGTGCCTGACTTTCACCTGCAAAGGCACGCATAAGGTTGAGTCTGGTTTGACTATCTTTAAATTCCATCTGAACACACTCCTTTTTTTCATAGTTTATCCGTGTTCTGAAAAAATATGTATTGCGGTTAGGGGTATTGAAAATATGGTAAATTTGTGGTATATTTTATATAACAAATCAAAGAGGTTAAATTCAGATGTCAAGAAAGTTTACAGAGTTTGGAAAAAAGTATAAAAGTGAGGTAAAAAAGCACAAGGCGGCGTTTGTTGTGTTTGTTACATTGCGTCTTTTTGTTGTACTTGCGATAGTTTTTTCGTGTATCAGCGGAAACTATGAGAATTTGTTTTACTGTGCGCTTACCCTTGTGTTGTTTGCTCTCCCAACCTTTGTTGAAAAGAACTTTGGCATTGAGCTCCCGGGCGCGCTTGAAGTTGTAATTTTGCTTTTTATCTTTGCGGCGGAAATCTTGGGTGAAATGGGAAGCTATTACACCAAAGTTCCGTATTGGGACACTATTCTTCACACGGTCAACGGCTTTTTGTGTGCGGCGATTGGCTTTGCAATGGTTGATATACTCAACCGAAACGAAAGGATAAAGTTTAAGCTTTCGCCAATCTTCCTTGCTGTTGTTGCGTTTTGCTTTTCGATGACCATTGGCGTGCTGTGGGAGTTTTTTGAATTTTTCTGTGATGTGTTTTTAGAAATGGATATGCAAAAGGATTTTGTTGTAAGTACAGTAACCTCCACCTATCTTGGGACAAGCACTCACGACCCGTTAATACTTGAGAATATAAAGGATGTTACGGTTGACGGAGTTGCTCTGGATGTTGAGGGGTATCTGGATATTGGTCTGTATGATACGATGAAAGACCTGTTTGTCAACTTTATCGGAGCGGTGGTATTCAGCGTGATTGGCTTCTTTTATGTAAAAACCCGTGGCAAGGGACGACTTGCAAAGCAGTTTATTCCAAAGCTTAAAAGTAAAAACAGCTTGCCGGAGGACGATGAAAATGCGGAGGATTAACATAAAAGACACAACACGGATTTCGGTATTTGCTGCACTGATGGTTGTGTGTGCGTGGATATGGATTCCCGGACCTGTCCCCTTTACCATGCAGGCCTTCGGGGTTTTTCTTGCAGCAGCACTTATGGGTGAGAGGCGCGCGTGCGTGGCAACGCTTGTATATATTTTGCTTGGTGCGGCAGGCGTTCCGGTTTTTTCGGGGGCAAGAGGCGGCATAGGCGTGCTTTTAGGCCCTACCGGAGGGTTTATCTTAGGATTTTTGCCTATGGCATATATCTGTGGAAAAATATGCGGCCAAATTAAAAGAAGCCCTCAAACATTGATTTTATCAATGCTTGCCGGACTTCTTGGCTGTTATATTTTTGGAACGCTATGGTATGCCCTTTTATACCTCGGTGAAAACGGAAAATTCGCTTTAGGTACAGCAATAATACAATGCGTTGTGCCGTTTATAATGCCGGATTTACTCAAAATATTTCTTGCGGCATTTATTTCAAACCGCTTGCTGAAACACACAAAGCTGTTTAACTAAGACTCCCTTGCTTTGAAAAATCGGATTGCATTTTCGGTTGTAATCCGGATGACTTCATCGAGAGGGAGTCCTTTTATTTCGGCAACCTTTTCTGCAATATGGATAACCAGACTGCTGTCGTTTCGCTTGCCGCGGTGCGGCTCGGGTGCCATATACGGACAATCTGTTTCGATAAAGAGCCTGTCCATCGGTATTACGCGAAGAGCTTCGATTGCACGGCGGGCGTTTTTAAATGTAACAACTCCCGTAAAAGAGATGTGAAAACCCATATCAAGAAGAATTTTTGCAGTTTCTGCACTGCCCGAAAAGCAATGGATAACTCCGTTTGAAATGCCCTTTTCGCGGAGAATTTCGATGCTCTCGCCCTTGGACTCTCTGTCGTGAATAACAACCGGCATATCAAGTTCTTTTGCAAGGTCAAGCTGGGCACGGAACCATTCCTTTTGGGTGACGGGGTCGGTATCATCGTAGTGATAGTCAAGCCCGATTTCGCCTATTGCAACAACCTTGGGGTGATTTGCCATTTCCCGAAGCTCGTCAAGGTTGGCAAGGGTCATATCCCGTGTTCCACTGGGATGAACACCAACCGTGGCGTAAATAAAATCGTATTCCTCCGAGAGAGCAATGCTCGCCCGTGAAGATTCCATATCTGCACCGATATTGTTCACTCTGCCAACACCGGCATTACGGATTTTTTTTATCACCTCACGGCGGTCACCGTCAAACATTGAATCGTCAAGGTGAGCGTGAGTGTCATACAAAAAATTCATTTCCCGATTTCCTTTCATAAAGTCAGGGCGATTTTGCAATCGCCCCGGATTAATTATCTGATTTCTTTAACAAATGCCTCGATGCGGTTCAGTGCTTCGTTGATATTATCAAGAGAGTAAGCGTAGGAGCAACGGATATGTCCCTCACCGGAATCGCCAAAGGCTGTTCCCGGGATAACCGCAACCTTTTTGTTGTAAAGCAGCTTTTCGCAAAACTCTGCAGATGAAAGTCCTGTTGATTTGATGCAAGGGAATGCGTAAAATGCACCTTCCGGCTCAAAACATTCAAGCCCCATATCGTTAAAGCCTTTAACGATTATTTTGCGGCGGTCGTTGTATTCTTCACGCATTACTTCAATGTCATTGTCGCCGTTTCTAAGCGCCTCAACTGCTGCATACTGTGCTGTTGTGGGGGCGGACATAATTCCGTACTGGTGGACCTTTGTCATTGCTGATATAACAGCAGGATGTCCGCAGGCATAGCCGAGTCTCCAGCCGGTCATTGCGTAAGCCTTGGAAAAACCGCTGACTAAAACGGTGCGGTCATACATTCCCTCGATTTCGGCAATGGAATGATGGTGCAGACCATAGGTCAGTTCGGCGTAGATTTCGTCGCTCAGCACCCATATATCTGTACCCCGTAAAACCTCTGCAATCTGTTCCAAATCCGACTTGGTCATAATTCCGCCGGTTGGGTTGTTGGGGTAGGGGAGAACAAGCACTTTTGTTCTGGGCGTGATTGCCGCCCTTAACTCGTCAGCTGTAAGCTTGAACTTGTTTTCAGCGGTTGTGGTAATGGGTACGGGAATACCGCCTGCCATTGTGGCAAGTGGCTTGTAACATACAAAGCTTGGTTCGGGGACGAGAACTTCATCGCCGGGACTAAGAACCGAGCGCATAAATATATCAATCGCTTCACTTCCGCCGACTGTTACA
>JAZQLR010000002.1:0-4261 GCA_045542775.1 Clostridia bacterium | reverse complement strand
TTTTCCATAAAACTAAACCTCACTTTTATTAAAATGATTTTGCATAAATTTATTATACTACATAAAAAATAATTTTTCTATACTTTTTGAATAAATTCTTTAACAATATTCAAATATTCCATCTGTGATGAATATTTACCGAGTTTATATATAACCTTTGGCTTTTTTCCGTTCTTGATGGCAATTTTGCCCGTCATAAAGTCTTTGTCAACCACAAGTCCGCTGAGGTCGGGTGCGTTCTCCGGGTCAAATAAAAGCGTGAGTAATTCTTTGTCACCTTTTATCTCGGTAAACTTAAGCTTTGATGTCATCGCTCTTATCAGAGAAATTTCCATTAGATTGTTTACCTCTGCCGGAACATCACCGTATCTGTCAAGAAGTTCATCATATGCATCACTTAAATCTTCTGCAGAGTCAATTGCGGCAATCTTTTTATAAGCAGAAATTCGTTGAGCGTGTGCCGTTATATATTTATCGGGAATAAACGCATTCACCGGCAGGTCAACACTTGTTTCAACCTCTTCTTCGAGCGTAATTCCTCGCATCTCGCTTACAGCCTCCGAAAGAAGCTTGCAGTACATTTCATAGCCGACACTCTCCATATGTCCGCTCTGCTGCGGGCCTATAACATTGCCCGTGCCACGGATTTCAAGGTCTCGCATTGCAATTTTAAATCCTGAGCCGAATTCCGTGAATTCCCGTATAGCACGAAGTCTTTTTTGCGCGTCCTCGTTCAAAACCTTATCGGGTCTGTAGGTAAGATATGCATAGGCAAGCCTGTTTGAACGACCAACACGGCCACGAAGCTGATAAAGCTGAGCAAGACCAAGTCTGTCTGAATCCTCGATTATTATTGTGTTTACATTTGCTATATCAAGACCTGTTTCGATTATAGTGGTACAAACCAGAACATCTATTGCGCCCTCTGACATATCAAGCATAATGCCCTCAAGCTCCCGCTCGGACATTTTACCGTGAGCTGACGCAATTCGTGCTTCCGGAACAAGCTGCTCAATAAGGCTTACCGCCTTTTCAATGCCTTGAACGCGATTATGGAGATAGTAAACCTGACCGCCTCGTGAAAGTTCCTTTGTAATTGCCTCACGGATTATATCGGTATCATATTCCATAACATAGGTTGCAACAGGGTATCTGTCACCCGGCGGCTCTGCCAGAACACTCATATCACGGATTCCAGTCATTGACATATGCAAAGTTCTTGGGATAGGTGTTGCTGAAAGCGTAAGAACATCTATCTCATTTTTAAGTTCTTTAATGCGTTCCTTATGTCCAACACCAAAACGCTGTTCCTCATCAATTATCAAAAGGCCGAGCTTTTTGAAGTCAATATTTTTTTGAAGTATTTTATGAGTGCCGATTATAATATCTACTTCTCCGTTTTTCAACTGCTTAACAACATTTTTCTGTTGGGTCGGGGTCACAAATCTTGACAGCGTTGCAATATTTATCGGATAGTCCTTCATTCTTTGTCTGAAGTTGTTGTAATGCTGATTGGCAAGTATGGTTGTAGGAACAAGATACGCCACCTGATACCCGTCCATAACCGCTTTAAAGGCCGCGCGCATGGCAACCTCGGTCTTGCCGTATCCAACATCACCACAAAGCAATCGTTCCATGGGATGCGGTTTTTCCATATCCTGCTTGACCTCAGCAATACACCGTAACTGGTCGTCCGTTTCGTCATACGGAAATGCTGCTTCAAAGTCCCGCTGCCACTCGGTATCTGCAGAAAATTCAATACCCCGAATGGATTCACGCTGGGCATATAGCTCCACAAGCTCCTTTGCCATATCCTTGCAGGAATCCTTTACACGCTGTTTTGCTTTGTTCCAATCCTGACCGCCAAGGTTATTCAGGCGAACATTTGCACCCTCACCGCCCGAATGCTTGTAAATCATATTCAGTTGGTCTGCCGGAATATACAGGGAGTCTCCGCCTTTGTATAAAATTTTGAGATAGTCTCTCTGCGCACCCTCAACGGTAAGACGCTGAATTCCTACATACTGACCAACGCCGTGGTTCTGATGGACAATATAATCCCCGACAGAAAGGTCGGTAAAGCTATCAATTTTATTCTTTTTGACAACCTTAAACCGCTTGCGTCTTCGTTTTTCCTGACCAAAAATTTCCTTATCGCTTATTACAACAGTTCGGTTAAGCGGATATTCAAAGCCGCGGCTTAAACCGCCGGAAGTAATAAATATACCGCCCTCAGCCGGTAAATCATCAAAGCTTTGTACTTTTGTGCAGGGAATTTCATCATCCATAAGCTGCTCGGCTAAATTATCCGCTCTTCGGGTTGAGCCGCCAAGAATAATTATTCTATATTTATTTTTGCGGTAAAAATCAAGTGCATCGTAAAAGAACTCCATCTTTCCGCCATAGTTATTAAGGCTTTTTGCCGTGAAGTTTACAAGCTTTTTGGGCTTAATATCAGGATTTGAGTGGGAAAGAGGGCAAAGAGCAACCATACCATACTCGCCCATCCGGCGTACAGCATCGCTGTATTCTCCATGATAGCGGAGCTTATTGCCCGACACAAGACCCCGTTCAAGCAAATCTTTTAATATTTCGCTTTCACGCGAGTTATCACCCCGTACGGTTTCTGATATGCGTGCAGGGTCATCAATAAACGAAATATAACCATCGTCAAGATAATCAAGAATTGTCGGAATGTACTCAGGATACAGCTCTGGAATATACTTATCTCTGGACGGAAAAACAATACCCTCACCAATCCGTTCAATATCCTTTTTAAGAATGGAAATCTGTTTTTCGTTCTGCTCTGTTTTTTCTTTTTTATTTTCCAACGATTTCAATCGTTTGGAAAGTGTTTTTACCGCTAACTCCCTTGATGTCTCATCTGTAACAATTTCGTCTGCCGGAGTTATCCGTGCAACCTCTTCCTCGTCGGAATTTACGGTACGCTGAGTTTCGATATAAAATCTTCTTACCGAATCAACCATACAGTCAAAAAACTCTATTCGGTACGGCATATCGCTCCAGAACGGGAAATAATCAAAAATTCCGCCTCTGATACTGAATTGCCCCGGGCCCTCGACCATTTCCTCTCTCTTATATCCAAAGTCAACCATTATACGGCATAAATCTTCAAGCTCGATTTCATCACCGACTTTAAGACTCAAGGTTTTCTCTGCATAAACCTCTTTGGGAACAGTTACGCTGTTAAGTGCCGAAACAGACATAACAACCGCATATTCGCCCTTGTTGTTATAAAGCTTATCAATAACATCAAGGCGTTTTTTCTTTATATCATTGGCTGAGGCTTCAATATCATAAAACATAATGTCTTTTTCGGGAAAAATAAGCGCCTTACCTCCGAAAAAATAACTTATGTCGTCATACAAAACTCGCGCCTGCATCTCGTTTGCAGTTACAAAAATTGCGTTTTTATCAAGCTTTTTACAAACACAAAAAGCAAGGTGAGCTCTCACCGAGTCACCTACTCCAGTAACACTTATAGGGGATTGAGCACGCTTCAATCCCCCTGTTATTTCTTCAAAATCTGCAAGGCTGTCTAAAATTTTAATAAAGCCGTCCATACACAAGCCCTTTCTGAACCGGTAAAACTAATTAAATCGCGACATCGCTTTCTCAACGCCGTTTTTAATAATTTCACCTACTGCATCTGCAGTTTTAATAGCCATTTCAACAAGTTCCTTGACTTCGCTCTTTGTAAACTTTCCCAAAACATAGTCAGCAAGGTCATAATCCGGATTTTCGGGGCTGCCTACACCGATTTTTATGCGCGGAAAAGCATCGGAATTAAGTTGATATATAATACTCTTCATTCCATTGTGACCGCCGGCACTGCCCTTTGGCCTGAGACGCATTTTACCTACCGGAAGCGAAACATCGTCATAGATTATAATTATTTGAGAATCGTCAATCTTATGCCACGCTTTGAATTCACGGATGGCTTCTCCGCTCAAATTCATAAAAGTCTGAGGCTTTACAAGGATAACCTTTTCTCCCTCAATTGTGCCCTCGCCGTAAAGTGCATTGAATTTTGATTTTTTGATTGCGATATCATATTTTGCGGCAACTGCATCAAGTGCCTCAAAACCCATATTATGACGGGTACCCACATATTTTCTGCCGGGATTGCCCAATCCTGCAATTATATACATTTTTTCACCTCTACTGAGATTTTACTTTAGTCCATAGCTCTGCGCTGTAACGCTTAACTTCGGGATCCTGATATCTGAAATATTCGTCC
>JAZQLR010000001.1:0-4875 GCA_045542775.1 Clostridia bacterium | reverse complement strand
AACAACAGAGGGAGTTGTTCTTGCACCCTCAGGGTTTGCGATAACGCTGGGCTCGCCGCCCTCCATAACTGCTACACATGAGTTTGTTGTACCAAGGTCAATACCTATAATCTTTGCCATAATAAATCACCTTTCTTTTTTATATCTATTTTGCCTTTCCTTTGAATAAATGAAATCTTCAAATGTAGGGCACAGCCTTTAGGATGTGCCAAAAAAACGGCATTTACGGTGCGTCGGCAACCGCCGCCCCCTACAATTTTAATTATCCTTTATCCGGAAAAGTTAGTTAGCTACCTTAACCATTGCGAAGCGTACTACCTTGCCTTTACAAAGGTATCCGCTCATCAACTCTTCGGATACGGTGTTTTCACCGAATTCCTCGTTTTCCTCGTGCATTACTGCGTTGTGAAGTTCAGGGTTGAATTCCTCGCCTACTGTTTTTATCTTTTCAACGCCCATTGCCAAAAGAACATCGTCAAGCTGCTTTAAAATCATCTTAACGCCCTCTTTCAGGCCATCTCCGCCGTCCTCAGCATCAGCTGCCTGAACGGCACGTTCTAGATTATCCTTTACGGGAAGAATTTTTTCGATTGTATCGCAAACAGCAGTGCCGTAAAGCTCCTCCCGCTCCTTTTGGTTACGCTTTTTAAAGTTATCAAACTCTGCTGCGTGTCGCATCAGCTTATCCTTGAGGCTGTCAACTTCCTCTTTCAAAGCTTCCTCCGCTGTCTTTTCGGGAACTTCTTCCACTGTTTCCTCTGCGTCTTCAGTTACTTCTTCGAGGGTCTCCTCTGCTACCGTATTTTTATTCTCCTCTGTCGCCATCGCCAATCTCTCCCTTCTCTATAAGCATCAGCGGCTTTTTATCGCCGTAATCCTTCGCCAGCACCATACTCAGCTGCTGTGTGAAGAACTCTAAAGCCGAAATCACCTTTGAGTAATCCATACGGGCAGGGCCAAGAACGCCCAGAACCCCTGTCAATCTTTCGTTCAGCTTATACGGCGAAAGTATAATACTGTTATTTTTAAGCTCCGGAATGGGGATTTCGTCACCAATCAGAACCTTGGTCTGCGTGCTTGGTGCCGCCTCGGTAATAATCTTTAAAAGATTATCCTTATCCTCAATCACCTCAAAAAGCTCTTTTACCTTTTCAACATTTGTGTATTCAGGGAAGCGGAATATATTTGAAACCCCGTCAACAAAAATCTGTTTTCGGTCAATCTCGGAAACCGCCTGATGCACAAGCTCCATTACCGATGCCAATATCTCAAAATTCTTGCCGATTACCGACTGAACCTCCATTATATTTGAAAGGTTAATCTGGGAAATCGTAAGTCCCGAAAGGCTCTCGTTAAGTATCTTTGTCACCTGTTCGGCAAAATCGTCCGAAATATCGTGTTTAAGCTTTAAAAGCTTGTTTTTTATAATTCCCGATTTGTCGGAAACTATGAGCATTGCGGTGTCAGAATCAATTTTGACAAGCTTGATGTTTTTCACAACGCCCGCCTCTGTCGAGGGCAGAACCCCGATTACCGGAAGTCCCGTAATCCCCGAGAACGCCGCCGCAACATCTTTGACAATCTTGTCAAGCTCCTGCCGCTTGGCGTCTGCCGCAAGCTTGTATTCCTCAATCTCCGCCGCCGTCATCTCGTACTTTTCCATAAGTGAATCGACATAAAGTCGATAACCGCCCGTAGATGGAACACGCCCTGCCGAGGTGTGCGGCTGAATGAGGAGACCCATCTCCTCAAGGTCGCCCATCTCGTTGCGGATTGTCGCAGCGCTAAGGTTGATGTCCGACTTCTTTGATATGTTTCGCGAACCTACCGGCTCTGCCGTGTTAATGTAATCCTCAACAATCGCCTGAAGTATCATCCGCTTTCTGTCATCTAAAGCCATATAGGCTCACCCCCTTTTCGGGTTTTGTTAGCACTCAACAACAAGGAGTGCTAATCAGCATATTAAATATACCACCGAAACCCGTCTTTGTCAAGTGTTTGCAAAGAATTTTTTATGATATTTTTGTGAACAAAATGCGACAAAAGATTTTGCCGCACTCTTTAAAGGCAACAAACAAGAATTGTAGGGGTCGGCGTCCTCGACGACCCGTCCAATCATAAACATTTTTTCCAAACATCTTGATTTTTCTACCAAAACTGTGGTATACTATATTTGCCAAATCAAACTGAATACAATTTCTTGAACCGATATATTTTTATCTTTTGGTAAAAATGTACCGTCTTTTGACATATCGGTTAAGGATTTTGTCAGTTTGGTTTGGCGACTGAGAGCGGTGCATTTTTCGGTGTACGGCTCTGCCGTGCACCTTTTTTTGTGCCATTCTCAAGGGTTGCTACACTTTTACACACCACAACAGCAAACACCCCGACCATTTTGGTCGGGTTGTTTGCATCTTTTTATTTAAAATTTCAAATCCTTAAATCCCATATCCCTTGCTATACGTTCGTACTCCTCAAACTTATAGCAAAGTGTATCTGTGCTGTGGCTGTCGCTTGAAAGAATTACTCTGCCGCCATTTTCAGCAATATACCGCAGCTGCCATTCCTCGGGGTATGCCTCTTTGCGATACCCTCGGGAAATTGCTCCCGTATTGATTTCAAACGGCTTGCCATAGGTCAAAAGCGCATCAAGTGCCGCCTTTGCCGCCGCAATATATCGGGGTTCATCGGTATCAAACAGCCTTTTATCCTGATTGAACTTTGTCACAAGGTCAAAATGCCCGATTATATCCGCATTTGTTTTTCGCACCACATCGGCATGAGTTTTAAAATAATCCTCGGCAAGTGCGATAAAGTCACCGCCATAAAGACGGTTTGCCGCATCTGCCAGAATTTCAGCAGTGTTATCCACCTCGATATACTCATCGCCCTTTTTAACAGCGTGAGTCGAGCCTATGACATAGTCAAACCCGTCCGTCGGCTCAACCGAGAAGTAGTCCTGCTCCACACCGCAAAGGATTTTGATTTTATCCTTATATTTATCTGCAAGGCCGCGGATTTCGGCAACATACTCGCTCGTCCGCTCCTTTGCAATGCAGTAGTCCTCGTCATACGCAATATACGAATGCACCGAAAACCCAAGTCGGGTCATATTCAATTCAATTGCCGCACGCACCATTTCTTCGGCAGAATTCTCGCCGTCGCAATAGGTGGTGTGGATATGAAAATCCTCTAAAATCATTTGGTCATCTTCTCCTGCTTAACCTTATGGTCAATCACATGGCGTGACGCCAGTTCGCGATGGATATCCTCAAGAGTAATGCCGTTTTGCAGCATAAGCACCATTGTATGGTATGCAAGGTCGGCAATCTCGTAGATTGTCTCCGCCTTGTCCTCCGCCTTTGCCGCAATTATAACCTCGGTGCACTCCTCGCCCACCTTTTTCAGAATCTTATCAAGTCCCTTTTCAAAAAGATAGGTGGTGTAAGAACCCTCTTTTTTCTCTTCCTTTCTGCCACGGAGCATCTCCATAAGACTTTCAAGCGAGAATTCGTGAAGCTCGTCACTCTCCCAAACAGGGTTTGTGAAGCAGGAATCCGTACCAAGATGACAGGCAGGGCCGTCCTTTTCAACCACAACAACAAGTGCATCCCTGTCGCAATCTGCTGTGATTGAAACAATGTTCTGATAGTTTCCGCTGGTCTCACCCTTGAGCCAAAGCTCCTGTCTGGAACGGCTCCAGAAGCAGGTCTTTTTCTTCTCCATTGAGATTTCAAGGCTCTCACGGTTCATATATGCAAGAGTCAGCACCTTTTTGGTGATGGAATCAACCACTATCGCAGGGATAAGACCCTTTTCGTCAAATTTAAGCTCGTCAATATTAAACATAATCAAAAACTCCTTTATTAAAGTCTTACGGGAACGCCGTTTTGGCGAAGCACCGCCTTTAAATCCTTTATCTCAACCTCGCCGAAATGGAAGATTGACGCCGCAAGTCCAGCATCCACTTTGGGAATTTCACGGAACAGCTCAACAAAATCGTCAATTCCGCCTGCACCGCCCGATGCAATTACCGGAACGGATACCGCATCGCACACCGCATCAAGCATTTCCAAATCAAAACCCTGCTTTACGCCGTCAGTATCGATGGAATTGAGCACCACCTCGCCGGCACCCATACCAACGCAGCGTTTTATCCATTCAACAGCCTCCATACCGGTATTTTCTCTGCCGCCCTTGGCAAACACACGGAACACCCCGTCAACACGCTTGACATCGGCTGAAATAACCACGCATTGGTCGCCGTAACGTTTTGCCGCCTCGTAAATCAGATTGGGATTACGGATTGCGCCCGAATTGACGCTGACTTTGTCCGCTCCGCACTTTAAAACACGGTCAAAATCCTCAACGGTATTGATGCCGCCACCAACGGTCAGCGGAATAAAAATTGTCCGTGCCACTTCCTTTAATATATCGGTAAACAGAGCACGCCCCTCAAAAGATGCCGTAATGTCATAGAACACCAGCTCGTCTGCACCGCCGTCGGAGTAATGCTTTGCAAGCTCCACCGGTGACGAAACATCGGCCACGCCCTCAAAATTTACACCCTTTACAACCCTGCCCGACCTTACATCAAGGCAAGGGATAATTCTCTTTGTTATCATTCTGCCACCTCAATCGCCTCTTTAAGCGAAATTGCTTTTGTATAGTATGCCTTGCCGATTATTGCCCCGTAAAGTTCCATTTCAGAAAGTGCCTTTATGTCCGAAATATCGGTTACACCGCCGGATGCAATAATCTGCATATCAAGCTCCTTTGAAAGCTCGCGGTAAAGCTCACGGTTTGTCCCCTGCATTGCACCGTCCTTTGAAACATCGGTGCAGATAAGAGTCTTAACTCCTAAGCCTTGCATCT